>JAZRJE010000016.1:0-101982 GCA_045645645.1 Candidatus Enterousia sp. | reverse complement strand
CTCTACCAACTGAGCTACCTAGCCAACGCGGGACAAATAATAAGATACTAAAAACAAAAAAGCAAGGGAAAAAGAAAAAATGTTTACAATAAAAGGCAAAACGTGTGATTGGGAACTGGTAATTGGACTGGAAACACATATTGAAGTACTGTCTAACTCTAAATTATTCAGTGGTGCATCCGCAGACTATAACCCGACAGTCGCCCCCAACACCCAGGTTTCAATGGTTGATGTTGCAATGCCTGGAATGTTGCCAGTATTAAACGAATACTGTGTTGAACAGGCGATTAAATTCGGTCTGGGGATTAATGCAGAAATTTCCCGTCGCAGTTGTTTTGCCCGTAAACAATATTTTTACCCTGACCTGCCCCAAGGATACCAGATTTCACAACCTGCCGACCAACCACCAGTTGTTGGTCGAGGCTGGATTGAAATTATGGGCGATGATGGAAATCCTAAAAAAATCTTTATCGAACGCGCACACTTAGAACAAGACGCAGGCAAATTAAAACACGATGTACATCCGACAAAATCTTTTGCGGACTATAATCGCACAGGTGTTGCATTATTAGAAATTGTTACTTTCTTGGATACCAAAAACCCAGAAAACAATTCATATATCTCATCCCCAGACGAAGCAGAGCGTTACCTGCGTGAAATCCGAGAGATTGCACGCGCCCTGGGCGTATCCAAAGCAAACATGGAAGAAGGCTCTATGCGTGCAGACGTAAACGTATCTGTTCGCCCAGTTGGATCAAACGAATTCCGCACACGCACCGAAACAAAGAACATGGTTTCTTTTAAATTTATTAAATCAGCAATTGAATTTGAGGCACATCGTCAAATTGAAATTTATGAAAACGGTGGCACCGTAACCCAGGACACAATGCGTTATAATCAAGGCGAAGGCACAACATCTGTTATGCGTAGCAAAGAAGACGCACTGGATTATCGCTATTTTCCAGATCCAGATTTATTACCACTGGAAATCAGCGACGAAACAATTGAACGCATCCGCGCGACCATGCCAGAGCTACCGTCTGCGACGCGCACGCGCTATACGCAAGAATTCGGCCTGTCTGAATATGATGCAGCACGTCTGACAGAAACAACAGATATCTCTAAATGGTATGATACAGCTGTTGCGGGCGACGCAAAACGTGCCAAAGCAATTGCAAACTGGATGATATCAGAACTGTTTGCACACCCAGAAAATTGGGACGTAAAAAATGAAAAATCTGGGATTGTGAACGAAATGCGTATTATCACACCTTCTGATTTAGCAGAACTGGTTGATATGTTGGCAGAAAACACAATTAACGGCAAACAAGCCAAAGAAATCTTTATCAAAATGCTAGATGGCGAATCGGGTACACCACGCGAAATCGCCGATAAATTTGGCATGAAGCAAATGACCGACACTGGTGCTATTGAGGCCATAGTTGACGAAGTTATCGCCACAAACCCATCCCAGGTTGAACAATATAAATCTGGCAAGGTTGGACTGTTGGGCTTCTTCGTCGGTAATGTCATGAAGAAAACAGGTGGCACAGCAAATCCAGCTGTTGTAAACGAAATTCTAAGAAATAAACTGGCATAATAAATGACGATAAGGGATTTAGCACTTAAACTAATCAAACAAAACGAGGTTGAAGTGTATTCAATGCTACATATCTTAAAAGAGATGTCCACCGACGAAGCACGCATCAAAACTCGTGCACGAGAACGTGAATATGCAGCAAAGGCTGCATGGCGCAATTGCAACGCAAAATATCGTCAAATACAGCATCAGTTTAAACAAACACGAATAAAAAAATAATAACGAAAGGAGTCTACAATGGCAAAAAAACGCACAATTAATGTAATTGTTGCCTCAACAGATGCAATTTTAGGAACAACATATACAACAAAACCTATAGCTGTTGTAATACCAGAACAAGTTGTAAATGCACAAAAACAATTTAAAAAATATGACTCTACAAGGAAACAAAAAATACGCAGTGAAAACACAAAAAAGAAATAAAACAAATGAAGAAATTCTATATTCAAACATTTGGCTGCCAGATGAATGTTTACGACGGCTGGCGCATTGCAAGCATGCTGGAACATCGCGGAATGACGCGTACAGAAGATGTCTCTGATGCAGACATCATCATATTAAACACATGTGCCGTACGTGCCAAAGCAACAGACAAAGTATTTTCAGCGCTGGGGCGCATTCGTCGTGCAAAAAAAGAATCTGCATTGATGGGGATCGTTGGTTGCGTCGCACGTGAAGTTGGCGCAAACGCATTCCGTCGTGTTCCAGACCTGAACTTTGTATTGGGACCACAAAGCTATCATAAACTTCCTGATATTATTGAAAATCCAGATGCCAAATTATTGAATATTGATTTGGGTGGATTGGAAAAATTTGATGCATTACCACAAATGGTAAAATCACCATCGGTCACATATATTCCAATCCAAGAAGGCTGCAACCATTGCTGCACATATTGCATTGTCCCATACACACGCGGTCGCGAAATTTCACGTAATTTTGACGATTGTGTACGCGACACAATTCATGCAGCAAAAACAGGTGCTGTTGAAATTTGTTTCCTGGGACAAAATGTAAATGGATATAAATACACCGACGAGAATGGACACACATATCGCCTGTCAGACCTAATACGCGAAGCTGCAAAAATTCCAGAAATCATGCGCATACGCTTTACATCCAGTTACCCAACAGAAATGACAGATGACCTGATTGAAATGTTTGCAACCGAACCAAAGTTGTTACCATTTTTAAACATGCCAATTCAAAGTGGTGCACCTGATGTATTAAAACGCATGAATCGTCCATATGATTTAGAACAATACATCGGCATTATAAAAAAATTGCGTACCGCACGTTCTGACATACAAATATCTTCTGATTTCATTGTCGGATTCCCAGGTGAAACCGATTCTGATTTTGAGCAAACAATTGATATTGCAAAACGCATTGGATACATAAATTCATATTGTTTTAAATATTCGCCACGGCCACACACTGCCGCTGCTGTTATGCCAAACCAAATCCCAGAAAACATAAAATCAGAAAGGCTGACAGCACTAGATACAACACTGAACGAAATTCAACGCACTTTTAACGAATCCTGCATTGGAAAAACACTATCATGTTTATTTGAAGGCATTGATAAAACTGGTAAAAATCTCGTATATCGTACACCATACATGCAACAATGCATTGTCACAAACCCTAATAAGAACGATGTTCCTGCATTGGTAAACATTGAGATTACAGCAGCAAACAAAGCCTCATTGCGTGGAAAATTTGTAAAATAAACACTCTCAGAACATAAAATTTAGGCCAGCAGCAATTTTATACCCATGGCCTATTTCGCTGTTCATATAATCAAATGACAGACGCCCTCCAACCTTATCCAGGTTTGACATAAAACTGACAGATGCCCCAAACATAACATCTGCAACAGTATCTATACTTAGATGTACAGCATAATCATAAACGACACCTAACATTTCCATACTATACCCAATCCCTGTCCCCATACGCCCAGCTATTTGATTTTCTTTTTGATATGAAACAGACATATAATTCACAGTTCCTCCAACATATGGCATAATATATAAAGCATAAATACCATCATATTTACACCCTATATCAAACGCTCCATATAAAGACCACCCTATTGGATTATCAATAGAATCATGACCATCAAAAACATTTTCCATATCAAACCAGGAAAAATTCGCACCAATTTTGCCACGCACAAAGTAATCATTAAAACTATACTTAGCTGTAACATTGCCCCCTAATGTTTTACCATAAACATGGTCTAAACCATCTGTTTCTTCAAATATATTAAAATAGCCGCCTACACCAAATTCTAAATTTTCTACTTTCATATTCAGATTCAAGATTAAAGAATATACATCTGAAACATCAAAATTAATATAGTCAACGCGCACACCAACATCAGACAAAAAATTATTCATATCAAAGACGTTATAAACCGCAATAGTTTTCATCATATTAATCGGCGCTATACGCATAGATTCAGCCATTATTTTATATAAATCATTTTCACTATTTACAGCATCTATCGCATATAAAAACGAATCGGCATTTGCATCATTCCGCAACGAATTTAAAAAGATTCCCAAATCATTTTTATAAATTTTTGCATAATCTGTTTCCCGAATGAGATTAACATACAGATCATTTTCATAAACATATGTCTTTAATGTCATTAACGGATTATTTAAATCAGATTCAACAAAAATTCGAACATCATTATCTATATCTGAGAATATTGGCTTATCTGTTAATAAATCATTATTTTCTATATATAAAAACACCTTGTCATGGAATTTAATTTTGTTTTTATCTACATCCTGGACATCTACAATAATCTTTGAATTATATACATTTATAACATCTGCTTGTTTGGCAATATTTAAAATATCCGAAAAACGTATATTTTCTGCATTTACTACATTTAAGCTAAAAGCAGTTTCTTTAAAATCAATTTTATTAATATGCTCCGTTTCAGACACAACCTGTACAATTGTTGCCCATTTTCCCAAAACAAATTCAGCATCTATTATTCCAGAATTTACAATTTCTAACGAACACCCATCACAAATTGTAATTTTATCGACGTTTATAAAACCGTTATTTTTCAGCACTAACGAATCGTTTACTTCGATACTAGAACCAATAATAACCTCATCATTTGCCACATACACATTTTTATCAAATTGATACACATCTGCATAAATATAATCCATAACAACTGACATACAAACTAACCTTGACCACATCAGCCTAGCACATACGAAACAATTCCTAAAACAAAAAAAATAAAAACCCCAGAATTTTCTGGGATTTAAAATTAAACCAAACTAATTATTTTTCCACTGTACCCCAACCTGCTTTATATCCACCATCGCGTTCTAGATAGATTTTAGCACCGTATAATTGTGCAGCACTCATTCCCTGAATCATATAAGTCTGATTTAATTTACGACTTATACCTGTTTCCAACATTGGCAAATTCACATTAATTGCAGATTTGTTGCAACAACCAGATTCATCATTTGCACACATACCACATTTATATAATTTTACAGTATACGGAACTGATGGACGCAAATCTTTCAAATCTACAACCATTTTTAAGCCATTATCTGTATCATGAAATTTGATATGCCCCATATATGATGTTCCACCACGACTGCTGTGAGTATACATTTTAGCATATACTTTATCTACATCAGCATTTTCATATGTTTGATAAACAACAATTGTATCCGATTCAATCATTTCAATAGGCTGTGCATATACAGCTTTTTTATGATGATGAGATTTTTTTTCAGGGCATCCAGCACATGCGCTAAGCAGTACAGCTGTACTCATTACTGATGTAAACAAAAACATTTTTTTCATTACGACGTTCATAAGTTTTCTCCTTTGTTTTTTCTTATGGTGCAAATATATTTTATAACAAAACAGCACGTTTTTCGTCAGGTTTCAATCCCTAGGAATCCCCAGAAATCATGCGTATAGAACATGAATATCATCCTGTATTATAAACACAAAAAAAATGTTAATTTATATAAGTACAACATCAAAAAAGGACAAAACATGTACCAACTATTACAACAATTAATTGCTTTTAAATACGCATGTAAAATTAATCATTGGTCAACAGATTCATATTCTTCTCATTTATTATATGATCGATTAACCGAAGACATCGACACCTGGATTGACACTATATCCGAATCACACTTTATGGCATTAAACAAAAAAGATGTGTTTAAGCCAGATATATTAAACGCAAAATTAATTAATAAAAATTTAATTAAAATGTGTGAAACAATTATAGAATATCTTGAAAAACTACAAGGCGATAACGATCTTAACGAAGGAGATATGTCACTACTCGGCGATATCGAAGCGGGTTTTCTAGGCAAACTGGCACTTGCTAAATTAACAAAATAACCCCCACATTTGTGGGGATTTTTTTTTACAAAAAAACAAAAAGCGCCGACAATCATCGGCGCCCATATGAACAATCATATTTTTAGAACATAAAGCGAATTCCAACATCGCCACCAAAGTTATGCAAACCAGAATTTACATCAACATAATTATAGCGTGCTGCCAGATCAACCGCGAAACGCTCCATATCAAACGTTACACCCATTGTACCCATTGCAGCAAAACGCCCTTTATTTTCACTGTGGCGTGGAACCAATGTACCACTACGTGTAATATCAGTAAACGCTACACCTGCACCCATACCAAAGAATGGACGCACTTCTTTATATGGTCCAAATTCCCAATATGTATTCATCAACAAAGTCTGCATTTTTGCTTTAATTTTGGCATCACCAACACTTCCAAAGTTTTCTGTATCTTCCAGTTTACCAAAAATAGACCATTCAACTTCGGTACGTACTTTATCGCAAATTTCCAAACCTAAGGCCGCACGTCCTTGCAAAACAGTATCTGTAATTGATTCCTTATTACCATTTAAACGATAATTCAAGTTTGTATAAGAAACGCCACCACGTAGACCAACATAAGGATCCATCCCCCACATTGTCCAACTACTACCCTGATTTGGATGATTTATGCCCGCAAATGCCGGACAAGCCAACAAAACAGCCAATGTTGATGCAACTATTTTTTTCATATTTTCTCCTTTTAATTTTTCTTTTTATGTTTACTAAGTCTCATGTCAACACCATAATTCTATCAAGCAAAAACAATGATTTACATAGGTATGAAACCCTGGGAAAAACATCAAAAAAGATAACACACACTGACAAATAAAAACGACCACAAATGCGGTCGTATTTTCTGGTGGACGCGCAGGGACTCGAACCCTGGACCCACTGATTAAGAGTCAGTTGCTCTACCAACTGAGCTACGCATCCAAAACTGAATTTTCATCAGAACGGGGCTAATTATAGACTTTTTTACACAAAATGCAAGTTTTTATAACACACCTTTACACAAAAATGCGCATTTATACCGCAATTTAATATTTTTTATATCATCAACAGTCTGTGCACCAGCCAGCCACATAACACGTTGTAAATCCTCTTTTAAGTAATCAAACAAGGACACAACCCCCATCCATCCACCTAACGACAAAGCATATATTACAGGACGACCAATTGCAACAATGTCTGCACCAGATGCGATTGCTTTAAATATATGTGTACCATTGCGAATACCACTATCAAATATGATAGGCACACGTTTATTTACCCGATTCGCAATTTCAGACAAAACCTCAATTGAGGCAGGCGCTCCATCTAGCTGACGCCCACCATGATTAGAAACCCATACAGCATCAGCACCTGCCTCAATAGCTGCATCTGCATCATCAGGATGTTGGATTCCTTTAACAATAACTGGCAAATTCGTAAAAGACTTTACATACCTGACAGTATCAGACGCAAATTGATTTTGTGCAGCTGCAAATATAGCACTTATACCCTGCCCCCTAGTTTCACCAGATTTCTTTGCAACATTTGGCAATGTCAGCGGGAATTTAAAATTATTTTTTGCATCTCTGAACCTATTTCCACCAATTGGCGCATCAACTGTCAAAACAATTGCTCGTATACCTAAGCTTTCCGCCAACTTTACAATTTGACGATTAAAAGCATCATCTTTGCTAAGATACAATTGAAACCACTGTGGTCCACCACCACCTGCTATTGCGATATCCTGCAAAGAAGAACTGGCATAATTACTAATCGACATTATTGTTCCAGACGCTGCTGCCCCACGTGCAGTTCCTGCTTCAGCTGAAACATGCGCCAAACCATGTGCCGCTGCGGGCGCAACAATTACAGGTAATGATATATCAATCCCTAATATAGAAGTATTCAAATCAGGTTTATCAACCCCACGCAAAACACGTGGCACAATATCAACATCGTCAAAAGCAGATATATTTCGACGCAATGTTTGTTCTGTTTCTGCCCCACCCGCTATATAATCAAAACCACCATGTGGGATGACCTTTTTTGCACGTTCTTCCAAAGAATTTATATCAACTATTTCAATTTTATTAACATTTACAGGCGCAACATACTTCTGATTTATCGCACGCCCCCGCTGATATCGATACAAGATATATCCAACAGCAATTGCAATTAAGCAAACAAATAAAATCCAAACATAAATTTTTTTCATAAAAATCCCCCATATTCAATACAACTGTATCATAATGGGGTGGTATGAATTTATACGACACTATTCACAAACTACTTTAAATATGCAGACGGATTATAAGCCTTTGTTCCTTTTCGAATTTCAAAATGCAATTGTGGCACATCAACCTTTCCTGTTTCACCAACAGTTCCTATTTGTTGTCCAACATTAACGCGTGTACCACGCTTTACCGCTAACGAGTCCATATGCGCATAAACAGTCATCCACCCACCAGCATGTTGGACAATTATCAGATTTCCCATACCTTTAACTTCGTTTCCAGCATATGCAACAACACCATTCTCAGCCGCCTTAACCTGTGTTCCCTTTGTTGCACTAATATTTATACCATCATTAAACAATCCATTTGATTTTGCACCATACTGCGACAAAATCTTACCACGAACTGGCCAAGCAAATTTAGATGAAGAACGTGCTGTAATCGTTGGCAATTTTTTTGATGGATCAGAAGAAATTTTTTTATTTTCTTGATTTGCAGCCACAGTCACCTTTTCCGTTTTAGCAACAAGCTTTTTATCATCAGATTTCGCAACCACCTTTTTCACATTAGCTTTTGCTAAATCTGGAACTTTTAACTTTTGCCCTACAGATAAATTAAATGGCGCTTTTAAATTATTCAACACAGCTAAATCATTAACGGGCACCGAATATTTACGTGATATTGAATATAATGTATCCCCCGCACTGACGTTAACATCTACCAGTGCGACCTTTGTCATAGTTTGAACACCAGTTGGTTTTTTTTCTGGTACAGCGATTATATTTGGCTCATCCTCAGGATTCTTTTTAACCGCAACCTTACTATCATTTGGAATTGCTGGAACACTTAAACGCTGTCCCACTGACAAGACATATGGTTGACTTAAAGAATTCATTTTTTCCAATTCCTGAACCGACGTTGCATAACGTTTTGCCAAAGAAAACATTGTATCACCGCGCTCAACAACAATTACATTTTCATCTATCTTCTTCACAGGCCCATACATCGGCACATGCAAATAATCTTCTGTATGTTGTTCAGAATCTGGTGTCACATATTCAGCAACAACCACTGTTTTTTCTTCGACACTTAATTCTTCATCTTGGGGTGGAACAATATAATCATCAACCGAGGCATACACAACATATTCATCACGCCCTGCATCATCGGAACCATATAAATCTGGTGATGCATATATACCATAGTCTGTTGCCGCAGATGCATAAATTTCTGGATTTGTATTTGGATCCGCCAACAATGCTGGATACCGTACTGAAATAAAATCACCAACAGTATCTGGCAAAGCCATAATCTTTGGCTGCAAATCACACCCTATTAACACTGGCGTCAAAGCCAAGCAAAAAATCAATTTGATTTTTCTCATAAGTCAATTATATCATAAAATCAGTCACGTCGCATGAACAAAATACTAATTTCAAATAATAGCCATAACGGAACAGCTAATAAAATCTGACTCACAATATCTGGTGGCGTCAAAACAGCGGCAACAAGCGCAATAAAAACAATTGCATATCTACGCATTTGAATTAGGTGCCCGCGTCCTAAAACACCAATTCTATTTAACAAAATGATTACCAAAGGCAGTTGAAATGCTAACCCAAATATTTTCAGCAATCCAATCGCCCCCGCCAAATAATCACGTGCGTTTGGAACAATCACTGCAGGCACTGGTGCAGACATATTTAACTCTACAAAAAACTTAAATACTACAGGGAACAAAATATAAAAAGCAAAAACAACCCCCAGCACAAACAAAAATGGTGACGCAATCAAAAACGGCCAAATAAACTTACGTTCTTTATTTTTTAGTCCTGGCACAACAAAAGCCCACACGTGCCATAAAACAACAGGAACACAAACCATCAGTCCAAACAGCCACCCCAGCGATAAGTCAATCATCATACCATCAGACAAACCACTATATAACAAAGTACCATCTGGCCAAACGCCCAACAAAGGCTTCGTTAACAATATTTGAAAATCAGATGCAAAATATAAACCAACAACAAAAGCCACTATAAAAATCAAAGCAGTCCATATTATTCTGCGTCTCATTTCTGCAAAATGCTGCATCAGGGTCATTTTTTTCACTTTTTTCCCCCGATTCTTTTTACAGTTTTTTTTCTACTATTTTTTATTGGTTCCGAAATATCTGCTAACAAATCATTTGTTGTTGTTTTTAACAAATCATCTATTGGTGTTTCACGCTCAATTTGTTCTTTAATTTTTTCTGATGCATCTGTAATTTTCCACACCACTGCACGTACAAACTTTACCGCACGTGCTAAAAATTTTGCAACATCTGGCCACATGCGTGCAGGAATAACCAGCACAGCTATTAATAAAACAAGTAAAAATTCAGCCCAACTTATACCAAACATATTATTTAGTCATAATAATCATCACCGCCACTGGTGCTAATCGTTTTATGTCTTTGAATTTGAAAATAATCACGTCCAAACTTTGTTTTTTCTATCAAGCCATCAAACATAACATCTGTTTTTGCACCAGTTGCATCGACAACAGACCACGAATTTAATTTGATTGGTTTTTTATCAAAAACAACGACCATATACCCTAACCCTTCCTGACCTTTTAAATTCATTTTTAGTGAAAAAGTATTATTTGCTTCCTGGGTTTCAACAACATTAATATCCGCATTTTGTAAATCTATATTTTTCCGCACCAAAATACCCGCAGGCGTACTGGTCAACGGCACAGTTGTTATCTGATCCAAAGACTTATCAAAAAAATACAAATCCGCCCCATCAGAAATAAGTTGAATTGGCATATTGTCATAATCTAATCTGACACGTCCTGGACGTAACATTGCAAAATCCCCCTGCTCTTTACGTCCATTTGCATTCTGAATAAACTTACCAGACAAACCAGATATAGAATTCAAATATTTTTCTGCGCTACCAACAAGCCCTTTATCAACCCCGGCATTTGCTGCACATATAACAAAACAAAGTATAAACACTAAGATTTTTTTCATTTTACTTCCTTTTGAAACAATTCAACTATACGACTTCTAACATTTTCAATCGAATCGTTTACAACAGCCCCCGCTGCACATGTGTGTCCACCACCACCCAAAGCTTCAGCAATATGATTAATCGGTAATCCACGACTACGTAACGAAACCCCTGTCTGATTTTCTTTTTGTTCTTTCAACAAAGCAATATATTCCAACCCCTTTATGGAACCTAACAAGTTCAATACAGTATCACCACGTCCATCCAAATACTTATAGTCCTTATGTGGCACAACAGCGATTGCAAGCCGTCCTTTAAACAAAAATTCCGCACGTGATGCTGCAACCGCTTCAACAACGATAGATTTACGTGGTTTATTACGCAAACATTCAAACAAGTGGCGCAACACAACCCCATCATCTACCAATTCACCCATTATCTGCATGACGCGACTATCACGAACAAATCTAAATTCTCCAGTATCTGTAATAATTGCTGTTGCCAATAAATCCAGCACATCTTTATCGTATTTCCAATGCGCCTTCTTCATAATATCAAACAAAATCTGACCTGTTGCAGAAGCGGTTTCATCATTAATACACAAATCCCCTAAATGTTCATTATTTTGATGATGATCTATTTCCACCACGAAACAAGAATTCGCGACTATCGGCTGTGGCCCACCAATATGCTTTGGTGTTCCATAATCAAGCAAAACAGCCAAATCATATACCTCTGTCAAATCAACACGTTCATAGTATTTTATCCAACTACGCAAAGGCATTTCATCTAAATATTCTGGTATATTTCCATCATAAACACATAATGGTCGCACACCATAATTTAATTCAATTAATTTCGCCAATGCCAACACACTACAATATGAATCACCATCAGGATTCTTATGTCCCATAATTGCAATTTTTTTTGCACACTTAATCTTTTCTACAAAGTTTTTTATATTTTGTTCCATAATCTATACCGCAATATCCTCTACAACAAACTGTGCCGTCACCCGTCCATTATATTCGTTTTCTTTTAATTTTCCCAACATTAGTATTTTAGCGTTGATATTACCATCGTCCAGTAAAAAATCCCCAACAGGTGTACCGACCAAATTAAACCCAACAAAAGACAAATTTGTACCTGCACTGGTTGCAACAGTTCCGCGCAAATGAGCCCCACTGCCCATAACAGCAACATGCCGCAATGACGCACCATACAATACCAATGTCGGCTCTGGATTTCCCTGTCCAAAAGGCTCTAATGCATTTAATTTTTTAATCAAACGCATTGTTGCACCACCTGCATCCATTTGCGCATCAACCAAAATTTCTCTTTCTGGGGCATGACCATTCAATTGTTCACGCACTGCATTTTCTAAGAATTTACAAAACGCCTGTTCATTTTCCGCAGGCAAAGAAAATCCCGCCGCCGCTGCATGCCCTCCACCTTCTGAAACAATACCTGCCGCCAAAGCATCATGAATAATCTTACCTAAATCAACCCCTGGAATTGAACGTCCAGACCCATTAATAACGCCATCTGACTTTGTTGCGACACATGATGGTAAATTATACTTATCCTTACAGCGTCCTGCAATAATCCCCATCACACCACCATGCCAATTATCACCACATAAAAACAAACTACAATTACCATTTGCACAGCAATGTTCTGCCATCTCTGTTACACGCAGCATAATCGCATTTTGAATATCTATGCGTTCTTGGTTCATACGATGTAACTTTTCTGCCAAATCATGAGCAATTAGAGGATTATCAGTCAACAATAATTCTAGTGCTGGCGACGCAGAATCTAACCGACCTGCTGCATTTAATCTTGGTCCCAGTGCAAATCCTGCTGCATAAACAGATGGTTTTTTTATACCAGCAACATCCATCAAAACACGCAATCCCAGATTCTGTCGCAACCCCAGAACTTTCAGTCCTGTTGCAACAAATGCACGATTTAAACCAACCAACGGCATTGTGTCACAAATCGTTCCCAATGCCACCAAATCCATATAATTCAATAAATTAATAGCATCCAACTTTTCTCTAATATCTGGTGATAAATTTCTAGATTTTAATTCTCTATTAACAGCCACCAATGTCAAGAAAGCAACACCAACACCAGCCAAATATTGTAAATCAGATTTATCATCTGTACGCTTTGGGTTAACAATAGCATCTGCATCTGGCAACACAGCATCTGGCGAATGATGATCAGTAACAACGACACGCAATCCACATTCTATAGCATGTTTAACTTCAACATTTCCACTGATACCACAATCAACTGTAATCAATAATTTCGCACCAGATGCTACAATTTCATCAATTGCAGCCACATTCAAACCATACCCTTCCCCTTCACGCGTGGGTAAATGCCATATGACATCTGCATCTATCGCCTGCAGATACTTTACAAAAATAGCGGTTGACGTGATACCATCAACATCATAATCACCATAAACAGCGATTTTATCTCCAGCAAGAACCGCATCTGCTATAATAGAAGCAGCCTTATCCATATCAGACAACACCGACGGATTTGGCATATATTCTTTGATACTGGGATTTAAAAACTTTTCTACATTCAAAACCCCTCGACTGATTAATATCTTATTAACCAAATCATCTTTATCAAATTCATCTACTTCTGAATACACTGGCAACACCCATGCTTGCCCCAGCATGGATTTTTCTACTATTTTTTTCACGCACTTTACTCTTTTTTTATTATCAGGCTTATTATAATAGAAAATTATTTAAATAGCAACGGCAGTATACTGTCTAAAATCTTACCAGTTGTTGGCACGGCGTTCCATGCGGCCGTCTTCCACCCCCAAGAATCCTTGGTTGCCTGAGGTTCATCTAAAATTACCAAGATTGTATATTGTGGTGCATTTGCGGGAAATATACCTACATATGCGGTTAAATTGCGTTTGTTGTCCACCTTTCCATTGCTATACTTTTCTGCGGTTGCTGTTTTTCCACCAATCTCGATACCAGCAACACGTGCCTTTTTACCACTTGTCTCTTCATTGACACGCACCATAATCTTACGCAGACGAGCCGATATATCCGAATCCAAGACCCGTTCACCACGCACAACACCCAAGCCACGTTTTTGCAATGTTGGATAAATATAAATACCACCATTAGTAACGGCATTCACCCCCAGCATCAAATGCATTGGTGTAACACTCATACCATGACCATATGATAAAGTTGCACGCTCAACAGGCCCCCATTTTTGTGGCATTAAACTACGTTCTGTCCGCCCAAATTCTAAATCTAAAGCATCATCAAAGTGCAATTTTTCAAAAAATTCCTTCTGTGCACCATCTGGTAAATCCAACGCAATCTGCGCACTACCAACATTACATGAATGCACCATAATTTCTTCAATTGTCAAATTTGGTCTTGGTGGTTTAAAACTACGAATATCCTTAACCCTGTGAACAACACGCCCAAACTTATCTTCTATTGGGAAAGGTTCTTTTACATAATACTCTTTATTAATACCATTCTCTAACGCCAGCGCAGTATTAAATATCTTAAATATTGATCCCATTTCAAACACACCACGCATTGGCATAAACATACGATTTCGTGCTGGATCCAAAGAAATATTTTCTGGATCATAATCTGGCAATGACACCATTGCCACAATTTCCCCAGTACGCGAATTCATCAACATACCCATTGCAGCCTTTGCCCGATATGTCTGCATAGCAATTGACAGCTGGTCATAAAACACAGCTTGCACACGTGCATCCAATGACAATTGCAAGGCATCTTTATTTTCTGTCAAATACTTATTATATGTCCGCTCTGCACCTTCCAGTCCACGACCATCGCCACTAACAAATCCAACCGCATGAGAACACATACGTCCCTTAGGATATTTTCTATCTTGTACGGTTTCAATTTCTAATCCTGGCAATCGTGCTTTACCCACCAAGCTACGCTGATGTTCACTTGCATATTTTTTTAGATATATATTTCTGCGTGATGAATAAACCAAATCTAATGCATCTTTTAAAGAATATTCATAAGGAAACACCTGATGAATCATTGCTGCCACAGCTTCCTTATCCTTCACTAATTTATTACGCAAAACCACATGACCAGAAGCAATATTTTTAGCTAAAATATCACCATTTCTGTCAACAATATCTGCACGATGAACAGCCCATGAACCATCCGCAACTGCACGCCTTGTTTTATCACTGCCTGCAATCCCGTAAAACAGTGTACATCCAACAAACGCAACAAACGCCAACCGTAACCAGAAATACACGGTATGCATACGTCCACGACCGTCAACGTCTCCACGCAATCCAGAAAAACCACGTTTAAAAATATCCTGTCCAACGTTAAACATCTGTATTTTTTTGTTCCCTATCTGGCAAATCATTAATATAAACAGATTTTTGATAACCTATTGGTGCGGCGTTTGGCACCACACCACTGACCAAGTTTCGTAAACTTTCTGGTCGTTTAAACCCTTCAAAACGTGTTGCAGCATCAGCAATTTGCTTTTGGGTGGCAACAATCTGGTTACGCACATGATTTCTTGTGCGATTCTGCGTTCTGTAACAAACTTGTAATCCAATAGTCAAAAACAAGACTGCACACAATGCCCAAATACCTATATGAAACATTTTCTCATCTTCACTTAACACGTCCTCCCCCAATTGCTCTTATGCATTTTATCATAAATTATGAAAAAAACTAATCATAGAATTAAGCCCGTTCAAACGTCCTGCTCCCAAATTTATATTCAATTCTTTAAATTCTGCATTTATATCAGTTTGCTTAATTTCATCCACAGTCTTACCACGCAGCATTTCAATTAAAATCATAACTATGCCACGCACCAATGCCGAATCGGCACGTGCAAAAAAAATATTATTATAACGACAAATTTCGACATGTGATGCGCACCCCAAAATTTCAGAACATAGCGCCCCATCAGGCACAGGACTTAACAAACGCCCAAAATCCATAACCATTTCTAATTTTTCAACAGGGTCAGAAATTGCCATTAAAATATTTTTCATTTCAGAATATGTCATTCTACTACCACCCCTGCTCTGTCAAATCCAATTCCAACCGTGCCACATCAGACATTTTTGATAGATCCCATGGTGGATCCCAAACTAAATCAACACGTACTTTCAAATTACCAACAACTGCCTGCACTGTATCTTTTAATTGCGCCATCAGCTCTTCCATCATCGGACAGGTCGGACTAGTAAAAGTCATTGTAATTACAATTTCATCTTCTTTAATATCAACCCCATATATCAATCCTAAATCCCAGATATTAACTGGAATTTCTGGATCATATACAGTCTTAATTGCATCAATAACACATTCTCGTGTAATCGTCATTTTATAATTCCTTGAACAATATTTATAAATTTCTTCACTTCATCGCGAGTATTATACGCACCAATTGATACACGAACAGTACCATCTAATTTTAACTTTTTATGAATCCATGACGCACACATATTTCCGACACGCACACAAACATTATGCGCACCAAGCATCATCCCAAAATCCAACACATGCATATCATCCACAACAAAAGACAACATTGCTGCATCACGTGATGAAATTATTTTTACACGATTAATTTTTTTCATTTCGTCATACAAATATTTTATTAAACCTAAATCTGGTCTATTTTTTTCAATTTCATCAATCGCAAATCCCAGTCCAAAAATTTGCGTTAATGGCAAAGTCCCTGCCTCAAATGACTCAGGTGGATTTACAAATGAAATAGATCCATCTTGTGCCACCGTATTTACCATTCCACCACCGAATTTATCTGGTCTAAACCGATTCGGATTTTTTATATACATAACCCCAACACCTGTATCGCTGCCAATTTTATGTCCTGACCACACAACGAAATCCGCATTCCATTTTTTCACATCTATTTTATCATGAACAACATATTGTGCCGCATCAACAATTGTTATTACATTTGGGTTTTTCTGATGAGCCTCCCGAACAATCTCTGTAACATTCTGAGCCACTCCTAAAACATTAGACATCGCAGTTATAACAAAGACATCCGCAAAAGGTATACTATCTATATCAATATTCAGATTATCATCCAGCGGGCACACAACGACCTTAGATCCTGACATTTCAAAGGGCACACGTGCACTATGATGATCCAAATCAGAAACAGCAACAATCACATCTGGTTGCAAATTTAAAATATGAGCGATTCGATTCATTGCATCTGTTGTACCAGACGTAAAAACAATATTTTCTAGATTCGAATTCATAAATTCAGCCACCCGATGTCTTACATCCGTCAACATATTATCAACATATGTTGATCTTGCACAGACTCCTCGTCCTGCATTAGCATAATGATTGCACAGAAAATCAGTCTGTGCATTGATTACAGCATCACTTTTTAGCATACTTGCAGCTGCATCTAAGTACATGAATTTATTCATTTTGTTTTTCTCTTGCATTTTACGGCGATTATAATACACTCTCGCTAAATATCAATAAGTATAAGGAGAAAAACATGGCACTATCACATGCAAACGATACTACATTTGACACAATGATTGACAATGGTATTACGCTGGTTGATTTTTGGGCATCATGGTGCGGTCCATGCCGTATGTTTGGCCCAATTTTTGAAAGTGTATCTGAAAAAATACCTGCTGTAAATTTTGTAAAATTCGAAATTGATGAAACGAATCGACGTACACCTGCTAAATACGGTATTCGTAGCATTCCATCTGTACTGGCATTTAAGAACGGTGAATTAATTGAAGCACGCAGTGGTCTGATGGATGAAGACACAGTTATCGAATGGATAAAGGAATTACAAAATGGCAACAGCTAACTACAGAACAATTGAACTAGCATCTAATTATAAGCCAAAAGTATCTGAACCATACATGTGTCCAGAACAGCTGGCATACTTTTATCAGTTATTAACAACCCAACGCGACGAACTGCTTAGCGAACGCGACGAAGTATTAAGCGCAGTGCGATTAGCAGAAAAGACCGAAGCTGCTGGTGTCGGTGACGAATCGGACAATGCTGCATACAACCAAGATATAACTATGGATTTACGCATATCAGAGCGTAACAATAAATTACTACAAAAAATAAATGCAGCCTTGGAACGCATTGATAATGGTACATACGGATTCAGTGTTGTATCTGGTGATGAAATCGGTATTAAACGTATGATAGCACGTCCGTTAGCTACAATGACAATTGAAGAACAAGAAGAATACGAAAGTCGTAAGAATTAAGTTGTTATAAAAAATCCCCATTTCCTTCCTTGGGGATTTTTATTACACAAAAAAATCCCCCTGTTTGGGGGGGATTTTTATTGGACACCAACCATAAATTCATCACCATACGATGCAACCGTCTGGCCACCAATGGTGCACTTTAAATCTTCAAACCCCTCTTTCACTTGATGCTTCTTTACAACATTACTTGTAATCAATCCACCAGCAGTTCCCAAAACAACACCAGCAATTGAATCTGACGCCAAACGCGCAGTGTTAAATTTACCTTCTGCAGATTTCCATTTTTTAACTTCTAGTGTTGACACCAATCCTTGCAAATCCGATACCGCTGACTGAACCTGACCTGTTGCATATCCGATAACAGCAATCATATTTTCCGCACATTGTTCTGGATTCAACAGCAACAACGAATTATACAATGTCTCAAATCCCGTTTGATTTCTATTTGGGTCCGTACAATACTCCTTAATACGCATAATTATCGACAGTATGGATGCATATTTCGTATCATCACTGCATTCCTGTTCCCATTTATTAATCTGTGCTAATAAAAATGCATCACATTCAAACGGGGTAACAATTTCATCATTACCACCATCTTCTTCTGGCACGCATTTTCCACATAGACATGTCACACCATCATTTGACGTTAACGTACATTCAAAAGTTCCTTTACCAATACACGATTCGTTTGTGATGTATGCTTCACTGCTGCCTGCTGGACATTCAACTGAAACAACTGTTCCCCCACGGGGTTTACAAACACCACGCTCATTTTCAATAACAAAATCTTTATTACCATTACAGATACACTTATCATTCAACGCATCGTAAGACGCTTCCTGCCCTGGCACATCACAACATGCTTTACCAATTACTGTACCACGCTTTTCACGACATGTTTTTTTCACAGGCTGTGTACCACCAGCATTACCATCATCTAGATCTAAAGCCAGAACCCATCTATCTGCACCAGCAATATTACTTTTGCACAAATAGCTCCTTTTTTCTTGAACAACAACCCCTTCAAATACATGACCTTGCGGCATATGTTGTATCATTCCATTGTTGCAATGATCATTATCACACTCATACACCAATCCCCCCAGATTATCCGCGCCATCTTGACCTAGTCTATGCGCATCTGAAGCTTTATCATATGCAGCCTTATTAGAATACAGAAATTCATCATCCTTTGCCCCCTGTGTTCCATCAAAACTAATATAAGTCTCTCCACATGTCTTGGCAACATTTTGAACCACAGGTTCCCATCTGTCTTCTACGCCAATATAACATCTATATTCAACAGGCTGATCGATTCGTTGACCCTTAAAATAGTGTCCTGCTGGCATACTCTTAGTACTGCGTCCTAAACAATGACGATTATCACATTCCCAAACCTGTCCAGATACTTCCACCCCATCTTGTCCCAGTTGACTAGCCTTTTGTGCTGCTTCAAAAGAAGCTTTATCCGAATACAAGAACTCATCATCTGTTGCTTGTTGCGTACCATCAAAACTTATATATCCTTCACCACATGCAAACGGGTGCCATTCATCTTCCCAACACCTATACCAATTTTCTTTCGTCTGTTTAATCCCCTTAAAATAATGTCCTGCAGGCGCCTGAACAACCGTTCGATTAGTACAGTATTCATTATCACATTCCCAAACCCTACCAGGTAAATTTAAATACGTTCCATTTTCATCAGGAACCATATCATAAACAGATTCACTCTCATACAAGAATTCGTTATCATCCTTATTTTGGAAACCAGACTGCTTAACAGCATTAATCCCACAACCTTTCTGAAATGCGGGTGCTTTTGCCCCACTATCGTGTGAAGACTTTGACAATGGTACAACCATTCCCTGCATCATTCCACTACCATCATCTGCCACAGCTGGCACAACAAACATCAACCCAACAACCAAGGATAAAATTTTTTTCATTGTAATCCCCCCGTATAATATCACATGTATTCTATCATAAAATCACGTAACAACAAAACAAAAACTAAAAAAATCCCCCAAGGAAGGATAAGGGGGATTTTTTTACTTGCATTCATTAATCAGTTGATTAATTTGCGCATTCAAAACCAAATCTGTTGCTTTCTGCTTTTCAATCTGACGAATCGCATACAAAACAGTTGCATGATCACGTCCACCAACATAATTTCCAATCTCCGCCAAAGACAAACTTGTTGCACCCTTTAATACTGCCATCATTGTCTGACGAGCCAAAACCAAGTTACGACTACGTCCCGCACCACATACTGCATCATAAGAAACCCCCAACTTTTCACACATAGCCTTTACCATTGCTAATGGTGTTTTAGCAGATTCCAATGTATCTGCCAACAGACGTGATGCAACAGCCATATCAACAGCCGCCCCCATCAATTCAGAATATGTCTTGATTTTTGTCACAACACCAGCAACCAAATGTCCATCATTTGCAATACGTACAGACAAAGCATCTGCAACGTCTACTGCAACCCCTGCCCGACGCAACAAAACAGACTTTACATGCGTATTTGGTGCTACAACATCTGCAACCAAACCTGATGCCAACAAAGACTGTGCACGACGATCAAACCCTGTTAAATTGTTTGGTGCAACATTTGCTGTCAGCACAACATTTTTTCCAGCAGCTTTCAAATCAATAACCAACTGCAAGAATTCGTCCATTGTCGCCTTTTTTCCAGCCAAGCTTTGCACATCATCTAAAATAAAAGTATCACAGTTACGACAGTAATCTTTAAAAGCAAATACTGTGCGATCATGCAAACTGCGTGTAAATTCAGAAACGAACTGTCCACCATTCATCATGATTACACGACCAGCTGCTGCAGATTTAATACAACTTGCCAGCAAAGACTTACCACAACCAGCTGTACCATGAATATACAATGGCGAAAAAGCAACCACACCAGCCGCAACTTTTTTGCACGCAGACAAAACAAACAAATTATCATCTGTTGCAACAAAAGAATCAAACGCCACAACATTTGATTCAACAACCGCAGGCGTAAAAGACTGTGTATTATTATCATTCGCAACAGCAGCAACTTTTGCAACAACTGTATGTTTTGCACTACCAACAAACAAATTTAAATTCAAACCAAATGTCTGTGCAACACTTTCCAAAACTGTTCCGTACGCATTTTTAACATAATTAAAAGAAAACTGATTTTGCACACCGCAATTCAATATGTTATTTTCAACCTCAAATGCAATCGGGGCGATCCAAGAAGTAAATCCAGCAGCATCAATTTTTTCAGCGATTGCACCCTTGATAACATCTACGTTTATCATTTGTTTTGTCGCCATCATCTGCATTCTTTTTCTCCTTTCCTTCCTGTTTTCGCCAATGTATCCCCTGCGTTTAGATTGCAAAAGACACCTGCACAAAAACGCTAAATTTTTCCAACACAGTTCTGAAAAAATTTAGTGTTTTTGTTAGCTTTAACTTTCACTCTCTCGCTTTGGTGCTTATTTCCTTCCCCAAGAATATACGCACCTATTTTTTTTGATATTTCTATCGTTTTGGATACGTCTGATAATGTATAAGATTAATTTCGTTTTACAACCAATATTAAACCGATTTTTAACATTTATTTTTTTGACAACGATTCGTTTTTTTGGCTGTTTTTCGCCATTTGTATATACACTGTATATACATACAAAAAGTTATGCACGAACATATCCGCCATCAACTTTCCGCACAAACCCCTGCAGTTCCAAGACAACCAAATCGGCTTTTATTTCCGAAACAGATTTTTTGACAACCTCTGCCAATACAGATTCTGATACAGGAATCGACCCAATCGCATCGATAAGAAGATTTTCTTTTATATTATTTATTTTATTTTCATCTTTACCATCTGACTCTTTACCTATTTCGAAAAAATCTTCTGGTCCCAAACACAACACAGCATGTCCTGACTTAATCAATGAATTCGGCCCAGAACTGCGGGGGTCTGACGGATGCGATGGTATTGCATATACTGTTTTTTCATATTCTTTTGCGAATCGTGCTGTTGTCATAGAACCAGACTTCATATCAGCTTCACCCAGAATCAAAAAATTTCCCAAAGCCGCAACGATTCGATTCCTTTGAACAAAATTTGTTGCAACAGGTTTAAACCCAACAGGCATCTCACTAACAATTGCACCATTTTGAACGATATCCCAATATAACGATTCGTTTTCTAATGGCCAAATATAATCTGCGCCCCCCGCCAAAACCGCAACAGTATTTCCACCTGCGCGCAAAGCACCACGATGTGCCGCAGCATCTGTCCCCATCGCCATACCCGAAACCACACAAAATTTATTTTTTACAAACTCTCCTGCAATATCAGCGATAAAATTCATCCCAGCAGCTGTCGCATGTCGTGTTCCAACCATTGAAACCAATGGCATATTTAAGACATCCAAATTTCCCCGCACTGTTATAACTGGCGAATGATTTTCTATTGAACGCAAATTACTGGGATACCTTTCGTCATCATCTGAAATATAATGTATATTTAGCTTTTGCGCCATATCCATTTCCCGACGCACCATATCCATATGTGTTGCATCTAATTTTAAACTTTCTGCGGCGGCATCAACAGACCCAAATTTTTTTACTAAAGCGTTATATCGCACAGGTCCAATTCCTGGGGTACGCAAAATCAGCAACTTATTAAACACATCTTTCATAACAAAAAGTATAGTTGATATAAATATAATAATAAAAGACAAAAATTAAATCCCCTTGATGGGGATTTTTATTCTAGCAAGCCAATAAGGTTTTATAATCAAATCCTCTAAAGTTTTCTTTATCATCTGAGCTTGGCTTACATTCAGCTGGCATCTCACCATTTGGCCAATCTGTCTCCTCACAATATTTTTTCAAATTCTTCAGCGCATCGACAATATCATAATATTTCGAAGACTTCTCTTGTTTTAAAACTTTCATCTGTGAACACAACAGTTCTGTACCACTTAATGCCGCCTGACCTTCAACCGCACCACCAATCAATTTATTTCCAAACAATTCCATTGCGCCCACACCAATACCAGCACCACCAACAACTCCACCAACAGTGGCCCATGTACGCCCTTTTTTCTTAGCATCCAAAATCTTTGATTTTAAAGATTCTTCATTTGCCCACGCACCACATGTAATACCTTCCTCCATAACAAAATACTTTGTCGGTATATCCGATAGATTTATACGTGTATCATCAGATTTTAATTCAACCTTTACAAAACAAACATTGTTTTCAGGGTTTTCTAAATCTTCAACCATCGAAGAATAACTTGCGACATTACTATATCTAGAAGCCCAAACAAAAGTTGCCCCAACTCCTATATTATTATTAATACAAGCAGCCTTTTCACGTTCACGCATATCCTTTTGTGGTACAACTTCTGGCTTAACTTCTTCCTCTGTTTTTTCTGTATCTTGCGGCTTTTGAACATCATTATTCACATTATTAGTCGCAGCAATATGCTCTATTTGACGCTTTGATGCAGCTGCACGCGAATCCATCTGATACGCCATAGACGCACGTCCACGTCCACTTTCAGGTGTTGCCGCAAACGCAGACACATACACAGAAAAAACTGCTAATAACGCAACTAATGCTTTCATAACCTACATCCCCTATGTTCTTTGCGTTATTATACCACAAAATCACATAAAAATAAAGACATAAAAACAAACAATGGGGCATGCGCCCCAACATTTACTTTTTCCACTTCCATTCAATTTTCGATTCAGTTCCAGAAATCAATCGTCCGACATTTGCACGATGACGCCACATACACAACAATCCTATGCACAAAAAGGGCCACCCAACAGAGCTATTAATTGCGAATCCTAAAGCAGGAATTAAGCAAAACACAACAACAGCTCCTAATGAAGAAATACCCGATGTCAATGCGACCAGCAACCATTCCAAACCACACACCAAGAAAGCCACTGGACTGATTGCTAACAAAACACCAAACAACGACGAAATTCCTTTTCCACCATGAAATTTCAACCAAACAGGATAACAGTGTCCGACAATAGCAAAGAAACCACACCACGCACCAAATGCGACACCACTAATCCAGCATCCAATAAATACAGCCCCAATTGCTTTCAACATATCTAACACCCAAACAAGCCCAGCCATACGCAATCCACCAACACGCATAACATTAGTTGCACCAATATTACCACTACCTACTTTTCGCAAATCCCCCTTACCCATTAATTTTGTAAACAACAACCCCATAGGGATAGCACCCAACAAATAAGCTATAATTATTGCAAATACGTAAACTATCATGTTATTTTTCCTTGATTTTATGTTTCTTTTCTATAAAATAACAAAAACATGACGAAAATAAAAGGAAAATAAAGTGGCAAATCATAAGTCATCAGAAAAAAGAATTTTGGTATCAGCCAAGAAAAACGCTATTAATACATCACGTCGCAGTGCTGTTAAAACAGCTACAAAAAAAGCTTTGGTTGCGGTTGCATCTGGCGATAAAGCTGCGGCAACAGTTGCGGCACGTAATGCAGAAAGCAAGATCATGAAATCTGCTGGTAAAATCATGCCAAAGCAACGTGCGGCACGTAAAATTTCTCGCTTGGCTAAAAAAGTTTCCAAAATGGCTTAATGCGTAGAACGCAAACAAATTTGTGCGCCAAAGGCGCACTTTTTGTCGTTGTATTTTTTATTCAACGAACAAAAAAATCCCCTATATTAGGGGAAATTTTTATTTCTTTTTGACTGATTTTTTTGCATTTATTTTTTTGGCTTCAGTTTTTTTTGTGTCTTTTAACTCCTTTTTGAAGACATTTATTCCATCCGCCAAATTACGCATCATCCCTGGAATTTTGTTACTCATAAACAAAACCATAACCAAGACAACGATTAAAATTATTTCGGTCCATCCCAGTCTCATATTTATCCCCTTTGATTATCTTGCGACATAACAATCCAAACCATCTGACTTTGCATTTCGACAAAATCCATTTGCATCAGCAGATGTTTTGAAAGCGACACGCAAACGATATGTTGTTGTACCATTTTTTAACTGAGCTGCCAATATAACAAACTGCTGCCCTTGGAACAAACTTTGGTGCGCATTACGCATTTGACGTTGCGCATTTTCTGCCAAAGCGCGCGTACTATACGAACCAAACTGAACATACCATGCAGAAGCACTCACACCCGTAGCATTCTTTTTAACAACTTGCTTAGCTGCTGGTTTTGGTGCAGGTTTCGGTTTTGGTTTCACAACTGGTTTTTCTACAGGCTTAACAACAGGATTAAATGTAACATCCTTTCTTTCTTCAATGACACGCACTGGAACACCAGGTGTTGGTTGAACAGGCTGTGGTTGCACAACAGGCTGCGGTGGTAATTGCTGTGGCTTTGGCTGAGCAACTGGTTGTGGCACTGGCATTGGTGGCATAACATTCATATCTGGTGTTGTTTTTCCATCAACAACAATCGCAGGCACATCCAAATCCACCTCTATCGATGAAGATGAAGATCCACCAACAGTACGAATAATAACATACGTCGCCAAAACAATAACAAACAAACCAACCGTCAATAGCAACCATGGTTTCTTTGGTCTTGGTGCTGCAAACGGCGTAGCCTCAGGCAACGCATCCATTGAAGTTCCATCATCTAAATCTAATAAATCTAAGTTATCATCGTTCATGGTAAAATCCCCCCATTTATGAAATTCTCTCGATACATTATATCACAAAAGAAACGAATAACCAAACAGATAGAATAAAAAAAGAGACATGACTTTTACCCCTCATGCCTCTTATATCATTATTTTGGCATCTGTCCAAAGTTTGGTGGCACAATCAGTTTATGATTTTCTTCTACGATTGGCTCAACCTCACACGTTTTGGAACATGCTGACAGCACAAATGGCATCACCAGCACAACCAACAACATAATTTTTCTCATATTATCCCCCTTAAAATTACATTGGCATCTTTACAGCATTCTTCATCATTTCAACAAATTCTGCCAGTGGCATAGATTCCTGTTTTTCTTGTCCCAAACGACGCAGTGTTACCATTTTGTCTGCCATTTCTTTTTCACCAACAACAGCGATTATTGGTGTTTTTGCCAACGACAGTTCACGAATCTTATAGTTCACTTTTTCATCACGCAAATCTGCACGTGTATTTACGCCCACCGCACGCAGAGCTGCTACAACTTCGTTTGCATATTCTGCATGTTTTTCTGAAATTGGTGTGACAACAACTGGCTCTGGACTCAACCACAAAGGTAAATTTCCACCTGTTGATTCCAGCAAGATTCCCATAAAGCGTTCAATCGACCCCAGCATTGCACGATGCAACATAATCGGACGATGTTTTTCGCCATCTTCACCGACATAACTCAAATCGAATCGTTCTGGCAAATTCATATCCAATTGCACCGTACCGCACTGCCATACACGTCCCATTGAATCACGCAGATAGTTATCGATTTTCGGACCATAGAATGCAGCATCTCCTTCTGCGATTTCGAATTCAATACCATTTGATTCCAGCGCATGTTTCAATGCACCTTCGGCTTTGTCCCAGATTTCATCTGAACCGATACGGAATTCAGATTCTTTTCGTGTAGCCAATTTCATTGTAATTTTATCAAATCCGAATTTACCGTAAATATCTTTGATAAAGCGCAAGATTTTAACAACCTCTTCTTCCAGCTGTTCTTCTGTACAGAAAATATGTGCATCGTCCTGGGTAAATTCACGAACGCGCATCAAACCCGACAAACCACCTGCTGCTTCATAGCGATGAACCTTGCCAAATTCGGCCATATATAATGGCAAATCTTTGTATGAACGCAAACCATGTCCAAACACTAACATTCCACCTGGACATGACATAGGCTTAATACAGAACACTTTGCCATCTTGGGTTTTACCAGAATAATTGTGTTCACCATATTTCGCCCAGTGCCCAGACCGTTCCCACAAACATCTGTCCATAACCGCTGGTGTTGAAATTTCCTGGTATCCTGCTAATTCTTGACGATGACGTACATATTCTATTAAACGACGATAAATTCTATATCCCTTGTCGTGCCAGAACACAGCCCCTGGTGCATATTCTGGTTCGAAATGGAACAAATCCATATCTTTACCCAATTTGCGGTTATCGCGCGCGGCGGCCTCTTCCTGCATCTTCAGGAAATTATCTAATTCTTCTTTCGTTGCAAACGCATCAACATAGATACGCTGTAACATTTTATTTTTTGCGTCACCCTTCCAGTATGCACCAGCAACACTGCGGATTTTGAAAGCATCACGTGGTAAATCTTTGGATGATTCAACGTGTGGTCCGCGACACAGGTCAACAAAATCACGGAAAGTATAAATAGACAAAGCTTCACCCGCTGCATCATATTCGTTCAACCATTCCATTTTGTATGGTTGCGCTGCAAAAATTTCTTTGGCTTCATCAATTGACACATTGCGTTGTTCAAAGCGCCCATTTGACTTAATCAAATCGCGCATTTCTTTTTCAATTTTAGCAAAGTCTTCTTCGGAAAAACGATATTCTGTATCAAAATCGTAATAAAACCCATTTTCAATTGCTGGTCCACCTGCGAATTTAACATCTGGGTGTAATTTTTTTACCGCCGCCGCCATAACATGCGCCAGTGAGTGACGAATAATTTCAATATCATATGACATAATAACTGTCCCTTAGTGTTTTTTTATTATTTTTTTGACTGATTGATTATAAGAATTTAAGCGGTTCGCCGCAATACAGAAATTACACCCCCAACGGGGTTGTAGTAGTAGTTGTAAAGAACATATAAATTTGTTTCATGATGATTACCATACGCCTATTTTTCGGCGAAATCAAGATTTATAATTTGATTATATTTACTGGATTGCCACGGTCGCTCACCCTCCCTCGCCTCGCAAATTCTTTTTACAAATCCAATATACACCCGAACAGCACTGCAAAAAAGAAGCACACACTGCCCCCAATTACAAACAGATGCCAAACCGCATGTGAAAACTTCATACGACGCCACAGATAGAATATCACACCAATCGTGTATGCTAATCCACCAGCCAAAATAAACCACATACCACGGGCTGGGATAGTGCGAATCATTGCTGGCAAAATAAATACCAATGTCCAACCCATCGCCACATATAATCCAACCATCCATTTTGGTTGCTGACGTGGATTTTTAATCTTCATATACGATCCAAACAACACAATTCCCCACAGGATTGCAAACACAACCCACCCCAGAAATCCACGCAAATTAACCAACAAAAACGGCGTATATGTCCCCGCAATCAAAGCATAAATTGCAACGCTGTCCCAAACCTCAAAAAAGCACTCATGCTTTTTACCAATCATCGCATGACACATTGTTGACCCGAAATACAGGGTTATCATCGTCACACCAAAAATCGCACATGATACAATTGCCCACGCATCACCTTTTAAACCAGCAAAAACAACCAACAAAGTCAATGCCGCAATTGCCAAACCGATTCCAATTCCATGCGTTAAAATATTCACAACCTCTTCAGCGTGTGTCGATGGTTTTTCCCAGCGGAACAATCCAGTTGCACGTAAAACCTTTAATAATTTTGATGCATGTGCATCTTTTTTTACCGCTTTGATTCGCGCCCGTTTTGATTGTGTCATTTGATCGCTCCTTCGATTCGTTTGATTACACGTTCCCCGCCCATAACCGACATAATTGAATACAGGTCTGGCGTATTTGTGCGACCCGACAATGCCACACGCAGATTCATTGCAACATCGCCGTTTTTAACACCCAACGATTCGGCAACAGCAACAATTTTTGCCCACCAAGAATCCTTGTCGTCCGATTCGTTATACGTTTCTAAAAATGCTTTTAATACACCATTATTAAATTCATATTCAGTATTTGGAACAAACAATTCGTCCCAGAAAAATGCAACATTTTCCAACGTCTGGGACCAAGTGATAAAGTCTTTACGTACACGCTTTGGATTATCACGCTCAATACCCAAAACAGCGGTCAGATACGATTCGTCTGCAACCTGCATTTTGTTAACGTCCGAACCATATTCTTTTGCCCAAGCGACTACACGCGCAACCAATTCTGACACCGACAGCGCCCCAATAAATTCCTTGGCCCACCATTCCAGTTTTTTCATATCAAACAATGCCCCCGACATAGGAATCTTTTTGGCACGCATTTCATAATCCCAGAATGATTTAACCTGCCCCTTCATTTTAGCTTCTTCATAGCCCGATGCTGCAATATTACCCAAATATTCAATCACTGCTTCAACTGGCCAGCCCGCTTCCAGGAAAAACGCAACATTTGCTTCTGGATCTTTGCGTTTGGACAGTTTACGTTGCTTACCCGTCTCCTCATCAATTTTATCGATAGTTGATGTATGAATATACAATGGCGCATTCCACCCCATCATACGGAACAATTGCACATGCAATGGCAATGATGGCAACCATTCTTCACCACGAATAACGTGCGTTGTACGCATAAAGTGGTCATCACACAAGTGTGCAAAATGATATGTTGGTAATCCATCATTTGATTTGATTAAAACAATATCTTCGTTATTTTCTGGGAATCCGATTGAGCCACGAACCGCATCTTTGCAAAACACACGCTGTTCTGGATTACCAGTTGAATACAGGCGTATAGACGGGATTTCACCATTATCCAAACGCGCAAGAATTTCATCTTCGCTTAAATCACGATCGCGCGCAAATTCGCCATAAATCCCAGTTGCAAAGCCAGCTGCCTTTTGATTTTCGCGTATTTGTTCCATATCTTCTGCACTTAAAAAACATGGATAAGCCATACCATTTTCCAACAAATGCGCAACAACAGAATGATAAATATCTTTGCGCTGTGATTGATAATAAGGGCCATAACTTTCAACATTATTATATTTTAAACCGAATCGGTCCATAGACGCATTTATGATATTAACAGCATCTGCAACCTCACGCTTAGTATCCGTATCTTCGATTCGCAGCATAAAGACACCGCCAGATTGCTGGGCCAATTTACAGTCTATCAACGCACCATACAATCCACCAATATGCATATAACCTGTTGGACTGGGGGCAAAACGTGTCACCATTGCACCATCTGGCAAATTGCGCGCCGGAAATTTTTCTTCTAATTCATCCAGTGTATATTTTGGTGCCGCACCCAATACACGTGCGATTAAGTCTTTTGATAAACCCGTTCTCATTTTTGTTTCCCTTTTTCCCATTCTGATTTCAATTTGTGATACTTTTCCCATTGATAAAGATAACTTTTCGGGGGCCAAATCCAAACCACATTTTGTAATCCCGTTGGTCTCTCTAGCCATTCGGACAATGTTTTAGAATACACAACAATATCATGAACCACACCCGACGGCATTTTTTCCGCCGCCGGTAAAATACATTCTTGTCTGTACCCCAAACGTTCTGGAATCCGACGCGAGCGCTTATTTTCTGTGGCACAACGAATTTCCACTTTTTTCGCATCACCATACAAAAAACATAACATTTCAGCCTTGCCCACGGCCCACGTCATAACCCCATGACCATTATATCGTGGATCATGCCAATATCCTATTTCCATCGTCCCGGTATTTTTATCTTCACGAACAACGCCAACCACGCCCGTCAACCACCCGTTCAGTCGCAGATAATATTTACATGTCGTTCTGTCGGCCAATGATTCCACAATTGGCATTTCATCTGCCGGACTTTTCACAGAATCAACCCATGGCAACCACGGTCTAAAAAAATCACGGTTCGCATTTATGGCACCATACAATTCGTTGGCAATCATCTGATTAGCCCCTATTGGCTTATACATTCCCCCACTAAAATCACCACGAACACAGTAAACGGGTTCTGTATCATTCCAACCACTGTCTATTAGACTAATAACTTCTGGATACTCGGCCATATCTATATATTCCTTGTGTTTTACAAAACTCAATTCTATACTAAAACTATGGAAACACAAGAAATAAGAACATTTGGACGCCGTCACGGCAAAAAATTATCCACCCGTCAATCAACACTGATTGACACGGTTTTACCAACCATAAAACCAACAACGGGCGACATACTTGAAATTGGCTTTGGTGCGGGCGAACATGTGCGCGACCTGGCACGCAATAACCCGGATAAAATCATAATCGGCGCCGAACCATTTATGAACGGTGTTGCATCTTTGCTGTCCGCAATAACCGATGAAAAATCGAATCGGATTTTGGATGAATATTCTGGTATTCGCATTTGGCCTGATGATGTGCGGGATTTTTTGCGCGAAACAGATTCAAAATTCGAACAAATCTGGGTCTTACACCCCGACCCCTGGCCCAAGGCCAGACATGAAAAACGCCGATTACTGTCCGCTGAATTCTTAAATTTATTATCAAAGTTTTTATCCACAAATGGCGAAATAATAATCGGCACAGATCATTGGGAATATTTTGATTGGATATTGGAACAAATAAAATCAACATCCCTGGTTGCAACAATTCCAGACATGGAAATTATTCAAACGCGTTATCAGCATAAAAACAAGGCCGGCACAGATGCCCCAAAATATTTAATCTTAAAAAACGCTTAATAATTTACCCAAATTCGCAATCCAGACATCAAATCGGGCCGCATTGATGCAACCAATCTTTGCGCCTGGTCGATTCGTTCTGCGCTGTTGCCCAACGCAAAATGCAATGTCCCGTTAAATTCAGCATCCCACGCGTTCAGCATCCCATACACCCGCCCCACAAAGTCCGATTTTTTACCCATATCCTTTGTCAATGCAAACATTACCGCCGATGCATTTATCCGCCTTAGGTTTTCGAACAAATCACCCCATTGATTCGAATCGATATCCCCAATATCGACACCAATAATTAACTCGCGATTAAAGAACAAATCATCACGTACGAACGCTACCTGTGCCACCATATCATGCAGATTTTTATACCGCACAAAAACCATTGCACCATTTGCACCATGCTTAAAAGACTTATTTATCTGCACAGTCAAATCAGAAATCACATCTGTATTAATGGTATCATCACCCAAATAAAAACGTCCCAAGATATTAACATCAATTTTTTCCAACCATGGCCAAACAACAGGGACAACTTCTGGCAACACAGATAAATCGTGAATTTTTTGTTCTGTTATAAATTCAACCATCCGTGCTAAATCTGCACCTTTTGTATCTACACCACACCATACACCAGCATGCCCATCAATATCAGAAAAAAAAGAATTTAAATCTATCATTACACTTTTTAGTTTATCATAAATATGATACAATAAAAATCATAATGAACAGAAAGATTGAAAATATATTACTTGGCGTACTTTGGTTGCTTGGTGCAACATTAGGAACCTGCTTTTGGTTTAACACCCGATTCGGATTTAACCTGTTTTCAAGTACACATTGGGAATATCTTGCCATGCAACAGGCAACACGTACCCCAATCAGTTTTTGGTTTTATTTTTCATTTGTTGCCGCAACAATTATAACGCTATTTGGTCTGTACTTACTGATACGTCCTCGTTTTCGTAAGATTAGACCATCTAAAAAAAACATTACGAAATCAACACCGCCGACACCTGTATCCCAACAGCAAGTTTCACAACCGATACAAACACCTGCCTTTGAACAACCAAAGATAGAAACACCCACGCTTATACGTCCACCACGTTTAAATATTGCGCCATCAAATACATTTGCGCCCGCACAAAACACAGCAGTTGTAAACGCATCATACACACAAACAACGCAACCTGCACAACAAACATTACATACCCAAGATAACGAAAAGTTGCGCGAAATATTTTCTCTTGCCCACTACATTATAAAGAAAGAACCGCGCATCAATGGAATCCAAATGTCAGTACTAGCAATCGGCACTGACGAGATTTTATACCTTGGGGCGACGGGCATTTCAACCCAGCAAATGCATTCTTGTGTAAGCAAATTAACCCAAATATTTTCTGACACACTAGATGACGTTGAAATACACGTTATACCATTTATCCTGCATGCAACAGACGTCGCAGATTCGCACACATCAGACATATTAATATTTGACACACTGCAATCTGTACGTGATTATATGAAGGAACACACAAATCCGCCATTAACAGCGGATGACGATGGTAATTTTGATGCATATTCAGAATACATATCAACCGTCATTGACTACATAGGGAAACTGTAATGCAACTAAACCAATCAATGGCAGAAAAGATACTGTCTGACATGGGGATGAGTGACATGCCAGTAATTGAAATTCACCCCACCCCAACCAGCCTATCACCAGATTGGTTCAAACAATATAAACAACTGTGTCATACATTTACATCATATCTGACTGATTCGGTACAAGAACTGGCATTCATGAACCTTAGCCAAGATGAGTTTATGGCCCTTCTTATGGGCCACAATATACCAAATAACATATCATTCCGACTTCGTGTTCCTCTAACATGGGGCGGGAAACTTGAAGTGGACAATATGTTTATGTGCTGGACGTTTCCATACAGCCAAAAATTAGATCAATTTATAATTATGCAAAACGACGCAGAAACAATTTGGTTACCAAGCCCAGCAAAAAAGATATATCTGCCTGCACACACCGCTGGTGGTGGTGACGGTGGCAACGCAACCGAAGACCGACTGGCCCAAATGGCAGCACAACTGGCAGATGGGCGGGAATAAAAAAGCAAAAAAAGATGAATAGCAAAGAATTTTTATCAGCTATATCTGCACGCGGTGCAAAAATTGCACCACGTGCAACTGATTCAGAAATAAGACAAACAAATTCCAATCTTCAACATCTACGTGCAGCAATATTACCTGCATTCATGACGGATTTTTATACAAACTGTGGCGGGATATCACTGGATTCTGGATATATATTTGGACCAAAAGAAATTGAAAACGGGCCACGAAACCCAGTTCCCAGTATATTGGAAATAAATCGTGATATATCTGGCCTGCCTGGAACAGTTGGTAAAACGGTATTTGGTCGCAACGACCTGTTTTGGTTTGCATTTGATGCATTTGGGACATGTTATATGCTGGACAATTTATCACTGCGCATACTGCGAAAATATGACAACCCATATCGGGCAATGACTGATTGCTTAATAGCAGGGAAATATTAAATCACATGAAAAAAATATCTGTATCTTTATCAGGTCACCAAACCAGCATTACCTTAGAACCAGAATTTCTGGAAATATTAAAACGCATCGCAGATGGTCGCAATATGTCAGTTGCATCAATTATATGCGAAATAGATAACACACGCAAACCTGACCAAAATCTATCATCTGCGATTCGCGTATGGATTTTAAATCAGGTTATGCGACACTAATTTTATCATCTCTCTTTTTTATCAATCGTATTCATGACCAATGCAGACAATCCTGCAAATGCTAAGATCATTATAATCCACCAGTTCATACCAATCATACGATATGGTGTCATATGTGCCCCCCACACAAAACCATCAATATGCCCAGACGCACCAATGGGCAAGCTATCAATTATCGAACCATCTGCCGCAACGAACGCACTTATTCCTGAATAATTTGCACGTACAATCGGCAACCCCGATTCTATTGCATATCTGCGAACCATATCCAAATGCTGATATGTGCCTGGTGTCCGTCCAAACCAGTTATCATTTGTAATATTTATAATTGCATCCACCGACAACCCTGCCGCACATGGTACCAAAGAATCAGAAAAAATAATTTCATAACAAATTGCTGGCACAAAAACAAAATCCCGTCCAGACACATTTAAACTAACCATTTCTGGTCCATCTCCTGGCACTAAATTTACTGGGCCTGGCAAAAATCCTAATGGTCTATATTCACCAAAAGGCACCAGATGAGATTTGCTGTATACGCTTAAAATCTGGCCATTTTTATCTGCAACAACTAAAGAATTTTGAACACCAACTGCAGGATTATACGTAGAGGCTCCAATAACAACATTTGTTCCCAAAGCTGTTGCTAATGGCATTTGATCACCCTCAACAATTACAAATGGGTATGATGTTTCTGGATATACTACTAAATCCGCACGTGCATCTCCAACCCCCAAGAACAATAAATCACGTAAATTTTTTTCAGCATTTTTCATTGCCTGTTCACGGTTATGTGTCGCCTTTTGTTCCTGGGAAGATGCAGGCTGAACAACGCGAATCATTTGCGGCTTCATATTTGCCCCACTATCTGATCTTTGCATATTTTCGTAACCTGCAAATAAACCGACCACTAACAAAACAATAAAAACAAGCAACGTTCCAAATGTAGAACGACTGCGATATTTACGCAAAACTTCTACAGCAGCTCCAACAAAACCAATAATTATAAAAGATAATCCCAATGCCCCCCACAAAGACATTGAATTAACCAGCATTGGGAATGGCATTGAAATATTTGCAATTGGATTCCATGGAAATCCTGTAAACACCCATTCACGCAACCACAAAACGAATGTCCAGATCCCCGCAAAAAAGAATGGACGCGCAGCCGAACACATACGAACATAACGCAAAAAAGCAAAAGGAATCCCAAAAATAAAGGCACCAGCAACCCCCAACCCAATCAATCCAGGAACGGTCCAAAAAGCATACTGTGTTGTTAATTCTGGCGCAACATATATTGAATTAAGCACCCACCAAAACATAGAAATACCATACATTGCGCCAAAAGGTAGGACACGTAAAAAAGCACTCCAAAAACCAAGTTTTTTAGCTCCGCGAACAGTCAACCAATAAGCCCCCATAAAACACAAAATTGTTAACCACCACATATTAAATGGAGCAAACCCAAATGCAGCCAGCCCACCAAATACTGCGTACAGCGCATATTGCCAAAATCCATCCTCACGAATTTTCAGTCTATTCAAAAACGCAAACAGTCCGGCCCCTGGACAACACGATGCGTCAGAACAAACAAACTCATCATCTGATTCATATGGATTTTTTATTCCTAATTTATCCAATATTTTTATTTCTTTTGCTTCCATTTTTTTTGCCTGCCTGTCATTCAAATGATCATACCCCATCAAATGCAACACACCATGCACAACCATATGTGCAGTGTGTTCTTCAACTGATATCTTTGCTAATTTAGCTTCTTTCACAACTGTATCGATTGATATATAAATATCCCCCAACAAGATATCATCACCCAGCTCAAAAGATAAAACATTCGTTGGTTTATCAATACCACGATATTCGCGATTAAGCATATGAATTTCAGAATCATCCGTCAATACAATCGAGACTTCTGATTCATTATATTCGGGCAAATTCAACGCCGATATAATTTTTTCAAAATCAAGTTTATACTTTTTCCATCGCCTATCATGTATATCAACATAAACTTTCATATCATTTTTCCTTTGAATAAGTAATATCTAAAACTATGCCTTATATTTATCAATATGTATTTTTGATAAATCCATTATACTAGATTTATTTTTCAACTTTATTGAAGACTCGACAAAAGCAAGCTTTTTAATAGCATCAATATTTTTCTTTATACCTTCCATTGAATGTTCATAAAGCTCAAGAATATCTACATCCATATCCACCATTTTTGCATTTTCTTTTGCTGTTCTAAAATTCTTTTGCGCCAACAGATACTGTTCTTTTGCTTTTTGAAAATCACCACTTTCTTTTGCGATATGTCCAATTTCCTGACGAGCCAATCCTGCATTATAGTAAGTCATTGCCTTAACACGATGATCCAGTAACACATTTCTATTTGAATTCATTCGTCCATTACAATCGACCACTACCTTAATACACTTTTGATAATATTCCTCTGATTTATATTGATCGCCCAGCTTTTTATATGTTAAAGCCAATGAACTATAAGCTTCCATGTTATCTGGGTTTAATTCCAAGGCTTCAGTATACAATCTTTCTGCCTCTTTATATTTTGCTTTTTTAAACTTTCTATCTGCTTTATTTACCACAGCCATTGATTTTTCATATATAGAATCATTAGCATTTTTATCAAAATTAAACTTTTTATTTAAAGACTTTATATCTGTTACAATTTTATGTCCCATACCAAAATCAGACAAAAATTCACGTACAGTATCATTAGATGATCTACTACGACTCAACAGATATTCGATATTTTCCTGTGAAATAATAAAATGACCATTCTTATATACAGTATTAATGTTTATCATTGAGAAAGAATCTCGTGACCAATCCAAGAACTGTTCTGTACTTATTGCCCCAATTGCATACATCGCACAAGTGTACCGTCTAATTAACGTACCTTGACGCCATTTTTTTGGCACACTAGACACATCTGCAAAAGCATCTGCAACCTCTTGTACGTTCTTAGCTACGGACAATTTTTTTGCAATATACTTCATATCTGTTGATCGTTGATACCCAACCATTATCAACGCAATTCTCATTTGTGGCGTAATATTATCATAATCTTTAATCGCATTATATAATGCAGGCAATGTTTCTTTTATTAAATGCCTTCGCACTTGCTCATAAACCTGACTTTTTATCAGTTTTGGTGTATTATTTTTCTGATTTGCTCGCTGGTGCAACACTCCTTTATCATCATACCAGTAATACCAGGTCAATCCCAAACCATTAGTATACCTAGATTCTCCAGCTTGTAATTTTGGTACAGCTCGATATGTTTCAAGCTCTGTTAAAACAACTGCTATTTCATTCCAGTATTCATCAAGCGTCTGCTTAACAAATTGTGAACGTGGCTGATTTGTACTTATCGCATTCAGATGAGCTACTGTATTATTAATATCTTTTATACTTGAATCCTTGTAAAATAAATTTATAGAATTTTCTTTTTTTTCTTCATCATCATTAGAATCCACAGTCCACTCTTTAACAGTTTCCTGGACAGGATTATCATCTTTTGACAAATCCACCCCAGCAGCAGTCAATACGATCATCATATAATAAACTATGTGTCCAACAAAATTTGGATTGTTTTTTATAAACTTACGCCACAGCTTCTCTTGATTATTTTTATCAACCACCCTAATCTTTGCAAATAAGTCTTCTAATTTACGCGTCAAATGATTATCCAACACAAAATATTTAGTTACCCAAGAAATAAATTGAGCCAACCCCAACCCACTAATTTTTGCCATATGTCCAGCACGCATCTTAGTATCTTCTGGCCATTTTTGACGTATCAACTTATCTTTAGCGCGTCCGAATGCACGATGAGGTGCATTAACAATTTTCTCAAACTTTTCTGACATTTTATTTTTTTCCTAATCCTGTTTTTTTTGCAATTTTTGAACGTTTACGTGCATATGCTGGTGCAACAAAAGGATAATCCACTGGCAATCCCCATTTTTCTCTGTACTGCTCAGGTGTCATGTTAAATTTTCGCTTAACATAGCGACGCAACATCACATGCCATGTACCATCTTCCAAACATTGAATCTTATCAGGTTGAATAGAATCCTCAATTTGCTGTGGTGTAACAGATGCCCCACGTAAAATTTCACGTGCTTGTTTAACAGCCACTTCCATTGTTAATTCTGGATTAGCAGCAATTGCTGCCGCTGCCAGATTCGCAACCGCCAGCGCAAATTCTGAACTTTTATTTACATTTACCAATTGCCAACCCCCTGTTTTTTTAATAGAATAATTATATCACAAATAAACATTAAATAAAAGCACAGTAAAACCATGACCAGACCACTTTCCGACTTAATGCGCCCAAATACAATTGACGACGTTGTAGGACAAATAACATTGCTGGGTGAAAACGGTTTAGTCCGTCGTATGGTTGATAATAAAAAGCTATCAAATTTAATTTTATGGGGTCCTCCTGGCTGCGGAAAAACAACAATTGCACGCGCACTAGCAAACTCAGTCGACATGGACTTTGTTCCAATGTCAGCAGTATTTTCAGGAACTGCGGATATAAAGAAAGCAATGGATGCAGCACGAATGAATCGTGATATTGGTCGCAACACACTATTATTCATAGATGAAATTCACCGCTTTAATAAAACACAACAAGACACCCTGCTACCGTACCTAGAAGATGGTACCGTTGTATTCATGGGCGCAACAACTGAAAACCCAAGTTTTAATTTAAACAACGCGTTACTGTCGCGTTGTCACGTTGGTGTTTTGCAACCACTGTCCACCGAAGATTTATTAACACTGATTGGGCGCGCCGAAGAATTTTTATCTTGTCACTTGCCCTTGAACGATGCGGCACGCATACATTTAGCTCAAATGGCAGATGGTGATGCACGCTTTTTATTAAATACAGTTGAATATTTACATAATGCAAACTTCAAAAAAGACTTAAATCCAGACGAACTGGACAACACAGTACAAAAACGTGCCCCACTATCAGACAAAAAAGGTGACGAACACTATAATTTAATATCCGCAGTTCATAAATCACTGCGTGCCAGTGATACAGACGCTGCGTTATATTGGACGGCACGTATGATGACATCTGGCCAAGATCCAATGTACATATTTCGTCGCCTGACACGTTTCGCCGTTGAAGACATTGGTTTAGCAGATCCAAATGCGTTACAAATTGCAATCGCAGCATGGCAGGCATACGAAAGACTGGGCAGCCCAGAAGGCGACCTAGCATTAACACAACTGGTTATATACTTAGGCACTGCACCAAAAAGCGTCGGAAATTACAAGGCACAAAAAGCCGCATACGCTATGGCCCGTGAAACAGGCAGCTTAATGCCCCCAAAAAACATATTAAACGCACCAACAAAAATGATGAAAAATCTGGGATACAATGCTGGATATATATACGACCCAGATACAGCAACTGGATTTTCTGGCCAAAATTGTTTTCCAGAATCTTTAGGACGTCAAAAATTTTACTACCCTGTTGAACGCGGTTTTGAGCGCGAAATCAAAAAACGCCTTGAATACTGGGACAACCTGCGCCACAAAATAAATTCAGACCAAGATTAAAATATCACAAGCTTCTTACAATAAAGCGCACATAAAACCAGTAAAACTGGTGTATAAATACTACATGTATTACAAGCAAATGTGCGTTTATATCATTAAATTTTATTTTTAGAACAAGATGTTTACCTTAGCGCCAATTTGCACATCATCATGTTCAAACTCATAATCAATATGACCAACATATTGCGTACGTCCAAATTGACGAACCAGCTTTGCACCAATCCATTCTTCATTAAATGATGGTGTTGTCGCTTTACGTAAAATCGCATTTAAGCCCAACCGCCAAACAGGATCAAATCTAAAGTATGCTTCTGGAACAAAATCAATATATGCCATACCACGTTCATCATCAAAAATCCAATTTGATTGGATTGTCCCAGCTAACGTCACCCCTGCCCACTGACGTCCAAAACGCCAACCAACATAGTACGTAGAATCTGCATACCATGGCGTACGAACATTACGACTGCCTCCGAATTTAAAGCCACCTAAGACATCTGAAATAAACGTATCAGAGATGCCTGCACGATAAACAAAACCTAAATCTGTACTGGTAAACCCATCATTTTCCCCAGAAAAATCAATTTGATAGTTTACATTCGCAGATACACTTATCCTGTCATTTAAACCATAAGACAAAGTTTCACCGAAACGCAAAATATCACGTCCAAATGATGCAGTTGACTCAGATAGAACCTCTTGCGTTTTCAACATATACAGCGGATCAGAAGTATCATGTTCCAGAATATTTGCTGTTGCTGAATATGTTAATAACGTTCCAAATAAAAACGCAGATAAATATTTACACATGATTTTAATCCTCTCTCCGATTCAATAAAATTTCCGTCCCCTTTATTTGGGGGACGGATTTTATCCCATTTTTTTAAAAGTGGAATATAGCCTGAACACCTAATGACATTTCTTTATTGCCATCAACCTTTGCGGTACCAATCAACCCCAAAGAATCCAAGCCCATATTCGCCTGTTGTAAATAAACATTTAAATCCTTACCATCTGCACTGTCATAAACAGATGATTTAGCATACAGATTTAATGCGAACCAATCATTTGGTTGCCAACCCAATGCTGCCTTTACAGATGCCTGGTTATGCCAGTCATACGCCCCAAAGATACCTTCAACATTCAATGTCCAATCTTCATTTAATACACTGAATACGCCCAATCCACCTTCAAAATAGAACGAACTATCTACATCTGTATCATATGCGATATAGAACATTTCTTCATCGTTATCTACAAACGCACCATATGAATTTCCATCAAAGTCTAAATACCAACCACGTGCCAATCCATATATAGTGGAACGTGCAACCTTATACCCTGCCTTTAATTCCATAATAAGGTTGTTTGAGAAATCCTTTTGGTTTTGATAATACACAGATCCCATTGCAATCCATGATGGATTATCAATCATTCGCCACTGTGCACCAATACCAAACACATTCAAGGCACTGTCATCCATTTTGCTTGCAGCACTATCACCTGTACTGAATTCATATTTGAATTCATAATCAGCCTTATCAAATCGCGCCATCGCAACAACCGCAACACGATCCGTAATACCATAGCTAAAATCTTCTTTTATAGAAAAAGTATTAGATTTCCATTCCCCACCAGCAAAAGGAATCTGTACATCTGGATCAATACCGCTTACCAATGTCAGTGGCAGATCAAAATCAAATCCACCCTGTGTATAAGAAAAATCAGTTATAGAACCAAAATTCCCTGCCAAAGGCTGAAAGAATGGATGCGCCAGATAGTATTTACGATTTAACTTTGTAATAATCTTTTCACTGCGTGTTGTACGTACTGTATTTTTCGAAGCCTTTGCAGACGAAGAAGATGCGCCTTCATATTCTTTATATAAATCACTGCGCTTAGACGGCTGCGTATAGTACAAATCGCCACCATCTGACTGTTTATATGTACGTGTTGTTGTACGTGTTTGATATTTTTGATAGTTTACATTTTCACGCGTACGTGTTGCTGGTGCACTGGTCAAATCAGCACTAGACGCACCACGAACCCCTGAATTTGTTGCCCCAAACACAGGTGTCATACTAAACATCGCAACAGATAATACAACCCAAGATAATTGCTTTTTCATATTAAAACTCCTTTTGATAAAAATTATAACACAACCCACCACTAAAAACCAAGAACTTTTCCCCCATATACAACAATTATTTATCTACAAACATATTCCTATTTTAATCATCAAATCTTATCATAAAACCTGACGTTTTCCACTAGCATCTGGTGCGCTGACAATACCTTCTTGTTCCATGCGTTCAATAAAACCAGCAGCCTTATTATAACCAACACCCAATCTTCGTTGGACATAAGATATAGTCGGTTTTTTATCACGAATCACAACTTCCTTTGCTTGTTCATACAGGTCTGCATTTTTTTCTGCTTTAACTTCTGCCGCTGATGGCGCCTGATTTGCAGTTACAAGTGTTTCTTCGCCATCTGTAACCCCAGACGCATATTCTGGCGTTCCCTGTGCCCGCAAGAAATTTCCTATTCTGGTCAATTCATTATCATCTATATATGCACCATGTATACGCACAGGTATTCGTCCAGCTTCACTGAACAACATATCCCCCATTGCTAACAAGTTTTCAGCCCCACCCTCACCCAGGCATGTCGTACTGTCTATTCTGCTACGTGCCTGGAAAGAAATACGTGTTGGGAAATTAGCCTTGATAACACCAGTAATTGTTGTTGCGTCTGGTCGCTGTGTTGCCATAATCAAATGTATACCCGCAGCACGTGCCTTTTGAGCAATACGCTGAACACAGGCTTCCACCTCTTTACGGGCCAAGCTCATCAAATCAGCAACCTCGTCAATAATAATGACAATGTACGGCATATCAGACAAATCTACTTCTTGCGTTTCAAACAACAATTCCCCTGTTTCTTCATCTGTACCAACAGCAACCTGTTTTGTTAGCTTTTCTCCAGCTGCTCGTTTCTGTGCTGCCATTTCATTATAGTTTTCAATATTACGCGCATTTAAAACCTGTAACTGTTTATAACGCTCTTCCATTTCGCGCACAGCCCACTTTAGTGCATTAACAGCTGGCGCAGGATCCTGTTTCACAATAGGTGTAATTAAGTGCGGAATTTCATCCCAAAATCCAAAATCTACCCCTTTTGGATCAATAATCATTAATTTACATTTATCTGGCGTAAAATGATAAACGATTGACGTAATAATAGATTGAACAAACACAGACTTTCCAGAACCTGTACGTCCCGCAATCATCATATGTGGCATTTTTGCTAAATCAAAATACATTGGATTTCCGCCGATATCTACCCCCAACGCCAACGGTATTTTATACTTAGATTCAGTAAACAAAGGATTATCAATCAAACCACGATAGCGTACCGTTTGTCGATTTAGGTTAACCATCTCAACACCAATCAATTGTGTACGTGGAATATGAGCAATACGGATATTTTCTGTTGCCATTGCACGCACCATATCCGTCACAGTTTTATTGACATCCGTCATACGCGTACCTTCATCTGGCATAAATTCGTACAACGTCACAACAGGACCAGGTTTGATTCCAACAACACGACCATGTACACCATATTGAGCAAAATGAACCTCCATATTCTTTGCATTTTGCTTTAATTCTGGTGTAACAACACATTTACCAAAATTTGATTTTTCCAAAAATTTTGGATCTGGCAACGGATATTCACTCATTGCAACAACAGGTCTGGACACAGTACTGATTGCACTAATTGCACGCGTTGCGCGTTTCTTTGTTGTACGCTTTTTGTCTTCAGCAACGTTATCTGAATCATCAGATTCTTCTGCGTTTTCTTCCACCGCACAATCGCTTTCTTTATTCTCTGTATCACTAATAAATTTCTTACAACAAGGCACATTATCCGACAAATGAAACAATGCTAAAACCCAACATACACCACGCCAAAAATATTGCGCTGTTCCCCTTACGTAAGCCCATTTAATATGTAACAATCTAGAACCAATCAAAACAAATCCCGACAGCAACACCAGACCACACAATACACCGCCCCAGGTTCCCAAAAATCCACCAACATCAGACGCAACAATCGCCCCTGCTAATCCACCAAATGTAGCTGACGGAAACAACACCCCAACAGCAGCAGCCCCCATACCTGTTGCAACAAAACCACGCAACATGTCATATTCTGGACTTCCTTCTTCTGTCCAAACCATCATCAGTGCCAACCCACCACGCACCATACACAAGAACACAAATAATGATGGCACAAACCCGATTACATAACGTAAAAAACCTGCAATATTGCCCAAAAAAGATTGATTTCCAAATGTGCTTGCTGTTGCAAAACCATCTAGATAAGGGTTATGAAAAAACAACGTCCAAACCAAACAGATTCCTACAACCATCAAGCATGCGCCAAAAATGCGCCATGCAAAATTTTTCAATGCACCAGATACACGCTCTGGTAAAAATCTAGATTTCGTATTCATGGTATGTATATTATCACAAATTACACTAAAAAAACAGGCGATAAATATATCACCAGTTTTTTATCTATTAGCCAAAGCAGATTTCGTTTTTTTTAACAATAAGCATTTTATAAAATCTGCTATAACCATCCCCAAAAAAGCCCCTAATATAACATCACTAAACCAATGTGCACCAATACAAATACGCGACAGTCCAACCACACACGCAATAGTCCACGTCAACGGTTTAAACTTTGGTGCCAACATACCTATCATAACCAATCCAGCGAATGTAACAATAGTATGTCCAGATGGCATTGAGTGCCATTCCCAAGCAAAACGATTAAACTCTGGAATTTGACCAGACATAACAAACACAGGTCGCAAACGTGCAATTAAAATCTTCAACCCCCAAGCAGTCAAACAAGCACAAAAAACACTGCTAAACATCAAAAAAGCATTGCTTGTTTTGGTCTTTAGAAAAAAATTTCTTGAAACATCAACCAAATTAAAGCGAATTTCATGATTCCGTATTGATTGCATTGTTTTTACAAGTCTTTTTACACCATACCCACCAAGAACAACAAATGTAACAATCAACCAATTTTTAGCATCGAAAACCTTACCTATAACATGCCACAAATTCCAATTACTAATATAAGTTGCAATCATATATATATATACATCTAAGCAACATACCCCCACAAAGACAATTACCCCTGTAATCAATGTCGCCCAGATTAACCGACGCCACATCATTTTATTATCATTTGTTAAAAACATAATCAAACCCTTATTCTGCGATTAACCTACTATAGACTTTTTTATCTGTTAAAATCTTAGCCGCTACTGCCGCAGACAGTGCATCTTCATCTGAACCACTAACAATAACTGGGCACCCCTTTCTTATAACAGCAGGTTCAATTGCGGAATCCTTATTAAAATCTTGGGCATGAAAATCGTTATTCAAGACATTCAAGAAAAACGCATTCTGTTGTTGTGTTGATCGAATATTAGACAAACATACTATCGGAAAAATTCCGCGTCCATCTAATGCACGCCCTGTTCCAGTTTTTATGGATTTATTAAGCAATTCTAAAGCACCACCATTACTCAACCCAACACGAGATGCAATACGTGCATTACCAGCCGTTGGCGTCCCCACTAAAACACCACGCCGATTTTCATATATTGCTGCAACCACAGCTTCAGCTGTTCCCTGTGTCATATTAGACATTAAAACAACCATTGGTACATCCGTTACAGCATTACCACCTGGAACAACCTCAACTTCTTCCATAGCAGTTTCTGCTATACGCATAACTGGTTTTTGCCCAATAAACAACCCTGCTAATTTTGCGGCAGCCTTTTCATCATCACCTGTTGCAGCACGCAAATCAAAAACAATTCCTGATATATCTGGATATCTTACTAATGCTTCGTTAACTATTGCCACCGCATTATTCGATATACGATGCAATATTATTTCTAGAATCCCCCCTGTATCACGTGAATCACGGTGCACAACATCCGCATCTGCTAAAATTACTGTTGCGCGTCGCAAAACAACGTCGCGTTCCCCACTTGCGGACAACAAATGTACCTTAGATGTACCAGAATTAAACCCAGACATCACAGCCCCCAGCTGACCATCTGTCATGCGCTCAACATTCACACCATTGATTTTTACAATCAAGTCATTCGCACGAATACCAGCCACATCTGCTGGCGAATCCTTAAAAACACCGATTACACGAAAATTTCCCCGATTATCACGTACACCTTCCAATCCAACACTAGTTAAAATGCGTCCATCTTCTGCGATTTCCGCATCGGTTGAAAATATGTAACGTCCTTTTTCATCTATTCCCTGCATTAAACTATCTACAACAGCTTGATACATCGCACTTTCAGACAAACCACGCAAATAAGGATCTACTTGACGCATTTTCAAAATTAAAGCAGTTGTAATTTCACCAAACGCCTTCCAATCACGTGGCTCAGGTCGTGGATAATTTGCAATTATATCATCCCCCCAAACCAGAACGACCCGTTCATCTGTCGCAGCAACATGTGCTGATTTATCTAAATTCTCGATACTTTCAATAGCAATATTAATATTTTTACCTGCCCAATTTATACTGTCCAACTTTTGGTATATTTCTGCGAAGTTTTTAGAAACATCAAAAACACGAATACCATCTTGAACAGGTTCGTCTTCAAAAAACAAGCTTTCTGCGTGTGCACCCCAAGCAATACCAAATATGGCAAACAAGACTACGATTTTTTTCAGCATTCTCATAATTTCCCCCTTGGCTGATGCGACACACACGCACTAAAAGACTATTTATTTTCCCCACGCAAATCAAAGTTTAACAAAACAACGTTAGAAATATAAATACTTGTAAACGTTCCCATAACAATACTAAACGTCATTGCGATTGCGAACTCGCGCAGGACTTCTCCACTAAACAAGAACAATCCCAACATTGCCAACAATGTAGAAACACTTGTCATCATTGTACGCCGGAACATTTCATTAATAGACAAATCAATCAGTTCTGGCATTGGCATTTTATGATATTTTTTCACATTTTCTTCGATACGATCATAATTTACGACCTTATCATTAATAGAATAACCTATACCAGTCAAAATAACTGCGATTGCTGTCTGATTAAACTCTAGCCCTACTACAGAATAAAAACCAAACATTAACATAAAATCCAGGGCCAAAGATACCAATGCACCCACAGCATATCCGCCACGATACTGAACCCATACATAAACCGCCATCATCAAAAATGCGAACAATATAGCAAGGATACCACCTTGTACCAATTCGCCACCAATTTTTGGTCCAACAATTTGTACTTGTGCATACTGAACATCATCACCCAAGATATTTTTTATCTCTGCCACCCGTTCATTTTGCTGCGTATCTGTCACCCCTTTTGGCAAACCAATACGAATCAGTATCGACTTACCATCAATTTGTTGTAATTCTGGATTAAATTCCGACAGTTCGGAACGCATCTTATCAATGGTCATAGATTCTACAACTGGTGTTACCTCCATCGAAATACCACCAGAAAAATCGATTCCATAGTTTAATCCACGCACCATCAGCGAAACCACTGATACCACCAGCAATACCGCTGAAATGACGTATGATAAATTACGATATTTCATAAAATGCAGTTTCATAACATTTCCCCTTTGCATTTATTGTTTTACAAAACCAATCTTTTTATTCTTTCCGTTCATATACCAATCAATTAAAACCTTGGCCAACCATACACACGTAAATAACGTTGTCAAGATACCGATTGATAACGTAACTGCAAATCCACGAATTGGTCCTGCGCCAAACTGGAACAGAACAAGAGCACAAATAAGTGTGGTCAAATTTCCATCCAAGACAGTTTTCAAAGACCGATCAAACCCCATATTAACAGCACGCAACGTTGGAACACCTGCCCGAACTTCATCTCTGATACGTTCATACGGCAAAATATTTGCGTCCACAGCCATCCCCAGCGTCAAAACTATACCTGCGATACCAGGCAATGTAAGCGTTGCACCGAACAATGCCGTCAAACCAATGATCATCCCCAGATTAACCACCAATGTAATACTGGCCAAAACCCCAAATATACGATAGGTGAATATTAAGAATATAAAGATAAATATCACCCCAACAATTGCTCCTATTTTACCACGTTCAATCGTATCTGCCCCCAAACCCGCACCAACGGTACGTTCTTCGATAACAGTCAGCGGTGCAGGCAATGCCCCAGAACGCAACAAAACAGCTAAATCTTTGGCCCCCTGCAGCGAAAATCCACCAGAAATTTGTCCACGACCACCAGGTATTGGTTCACGAATCGTTGGTGCGGATAAAACTTTGCCGTCCAAAACAATTGCAAATCTTTCATTTACATGTTCTGTGGTTAAACGCGCAAACTTTCGTGCACCAGTTGCATCAAACACAGTCGTCACAACAGGCATATTATTTTGATCATAATCTGCCTGCGAATCTTTCAGCGCTTCACCTGACACTTCTACACGTGAATAAACAGCCACTTTTTGCTCTGGCATATCCATATATGGTAATATTTCCGTACCATTTGGCGCACGCCCTGCCGCAACCAAATCAGGCGCAACATTTTCATTTACCAAATGAAACGTCATTTTTGCAGTCTGCCCAATCAGTTGCTTAATATGTTCTGGATTATCAACACCTGGCAATTGCACCATAATATACTTACCACCTTGACTTTGAATAGATGGTTCTTTTGTTCCCAAAGCATCGATACGACGACGTACAATTTCTATACTGCGTGCCAGCGCATCTTTCGTCATCTGTGCCTTTTGAGCATCGCTATATGACAAAGTAATTGTTTTTCCACTGGATGTAATATCAACAGTATTACCAAACGTACTTTTCAAACGTCCCTTTGCATCACCAACCTGGTTTTCATCACGAATAATCATAGACACAACACCGTCATGATTACGCAAATTAGAGAAGCGAATAACCCCCTTATCACGATTAATTAATGCACTTCGTGTTTCTTCATACAATTGTTCTGCTTTTTCCTGAAACATTGTATCGGTATCAACTTCTAATAAAAGTTGCGCCCCCCCTTTTAAATCCAATCCCAGCGGCACAGGTTTAATCCACGACGGAAAATAAGGCGCTAAATTTGGCGCCATTGTCGGCACCGCCAACAAAACACAAAATACTGCTGTGAAAATAATAGCCAGTTTTTTAAACATACCCAAACCCTTTACTGTTCAACAGACGCCACAGCGTTTTTATTCACTTCAATAACAACGCCTTTTGCGACTTCCAATTCAATTGTTTTATCGTTAATTTTTTTAATTATCCCATAAATACCAGCGGCCATAACACGATTACCCACCTGTAAAGCATCTAACATTTTCTGATATTCAGCCATACGTTTTTTATTTGGACGCACCATCAACAAATAGATTATCCCAAATACAACAACTAAATACAGCACCATACCCCACACACTACCCTGTTGGGTTGAGACGGCATTTTGTGCAACATTATCGACAACAACTGCTGTTTGTTCCATATAATTTCTCCTTATTTAATATTGGCACAATAGTAAAAAAACCTAGAAAAGTAAAGGGAAAATACTACCTTTCGAACCACACATCAATTTCCGTCAACGGAATAACCTTATAAACAGGCCGCCCATGATTACATTGTCCCGCCCGCTGCGTATTTTCAACATCACGCAACAAAGCATCCATTTGATTATAGTCTAATTTTTGTCCCGCCCGCACAGAATGATGACACGCATAATTCGCCAGTTTTAAATGCAATTTTTCATGCAATTGCGACGAATGTCCATTAGATCGAACTTCATCAGATATTGATTTCATTAAATTTTCCCAATCTAAATCCCAATCAGCTGGTTTTTCAAAAATAGCTACCGCGTCATCACCAAAAGCATCAACATACAAGCCAGACGCTCTCATTTCATCAGCCACACATAATATCGCAACAACATCTTCTTCACGAACATGAACAATAATTGGTGTTAACAAAGGTTGACTTTTTATCGCATGATTACGCAACTTTTCATACGTTATACGTTCATGTGCAGCATGCTGATCAACAACAATCATCGCATCAGAAGTTTGTGAAACAATATACCTATTACAAATTTGCCCTACAACACGTCCCAACGGCAAATCAACTTCACCCGCCACATCAGAGACAGTTAAATCATTCTGTACGCTTTGTTTCTGGGAAATTTGCGTATCCTGAAAAGACCTTGATGCGACCCTAAATGCCCCAGGTATCAGACCAAAATCAAACTTTGCAGGCGCAACTTCATTTGTCCTAAAAACAAACGTAGATTTTTTATCACTTGCTTCCCGCAAGCTAGCATCACGATTAATATTCGCCAAAACAGGTTGTTCTGGCGCAACCTGAACCATTGTTTGTGCTAATTTATTACGCAACGTCTTAATCATAAAAGCGCGAACATGTGACGGTTCCAGAAAATGCACTTCCGTCTTAGCTGGCGACACATTGACATCCACTGCATGTGAATCCATATTTAAATACAACGCACACAGCGGAAATTCACGCGCATGCATAACATCCATATACGCAGCACGCAAGGCCCCAACCAAAACCTTATCCTTAACAGGACGTCCATTTACAAATAAATATTGATCAATACCAGACGCGCGACGCAAGGTCGGTTCTGAAATAAAACCAGACAGCTTTAAACCTGAATTGGATATTGACTCCGCATCTATATCCAACATACGATCACGCACATCATCGCCCATAACTGCTATGATACGTTCTAACAAATCTTGGCCTTTTGGAAAACGCCACTTATTATTCAGCACAAATCCGACATCTGTACGCGCCATCGCCAAACGCTTTACAACTTCTAACACAGACATCAATTCTGCCCTATCGCCTCGCAAAAATTTCAATCTTGCAGGTGTACGCCCAAACAAGTTTCGAACCCGAATACGTGTTCCAGAATCCCAGTCTGATGGTTTTACCACCATGGTATTACAATCCAAATGCCAACCATTTGAATCTATACCGTTGCAAGTATCTATTTCCATATCTGATACCGACGCAATAGACGGCAGTGCCTCACCTCGAAACCCCATAAAATTAATATTTAACAAATCATCCGTTGGCAACTTAGATGTCGCATGACGCATAACAGACCTTTGCAGATCATCACACGACATACCTGCCCCATTATCAATCACACTAATTAAGGTACGCCCTCCATCAACAACATCTATAACTATCTGATCCGCCCCCGCATCCAATGCGTTTTCCACCAGTTCTTTCACCACACTAGCAGGCCTTTCTACCACCTCTCCTGCGGCAATTTGGTTAATTAAAAAATCGGGCAAAACACGTACAGACATTACTTTAACTTATACTTTTAATCCTTGAACTTTACTTCTAAAATTTCATATTCTCTTTCGCCACTTGGCAATTTAACCACACACGTATCACCAACACACCGACCAATCATCGCACGTCCAACAGGTGACGTACAAGAAATTACCGTACGTCCATCAGATTCAATATCAGACAAAATCCGACATTGCATAATATTGCCATCTTCATCCTCTGCGGTAACACGCGCACCAAACACCACACGGTTTCCAGTCAAAGACTCTACATCTACAATAGCTGCATTTTCTATAACACCCTCTATAAACTGGATTCTTTTGTCTATTTGTCGTTGTTTTTCTTTTGCAGCACTATAATCTGCATTTTCGGACAAATCCCCCAACGACCTTGCCCACTGTACAGTTTTTAATATCTCAGGTCTCTGATTTTCCTTTAAATCTTTTAATTCCTTAATCAAATTATCAAAACCCGTACGTGATATTGGTTTTTTTTCCATGATGTATCCTCATATATATTTTTCACCCATGATTATAAGAATTCATTTTAATTTTGCAATTAGGAAATAAGCAAGCTATAATTCACATAATATGTTTAGAATAAATATTTTGACCAAATTTTTACTACGTCGCTTTTTTAGCGGTTTCTTTCTGGTAATGCTTGTTGTATGCGGGATCATTTTAGCTGTTACATTCGTTGAGCGTTTACCATCCAACCCAACAGCGATAGCTGCATTATACGAATCATGGGTACGATTATTAGAATACGTTCCATTATTTTTACCACTAGCGGTATTTATGGGCACTCTTTTGGCCTCATACAACCTTACCAAATCCAGCGAAGGCATTATAATATCCAGCGCAGGTCTTTCCCCATACCAATCTACGCGCCCATTTTTTGTTGGTGCTGCAATAATCGGTATTGTTGCAACGACATTGATAAACCCATATTCTGTCAGCATCAGCGCAAAAAACATAACACCAAATCACCTTAAATTAGTCGACAATCAAATCTGGTTACGAGAAGCATCAAAATCAGGCTTCATTACATTAAACGCGGACGCCATGCACAAATCTGGCAATATATTATTATTTGAAAACAGTACAGTATTTTTACAAGATTCATCTTTTAAACTAACAGAACACATAACAGCACAAACGGTTTGCCTATCTGACGAAGGTCTAAGCGCCAGCAATGCAACAGTCTGGAGCAGCGACCAAAACAAAACAAAAACTGATTGGCACATTACAACCATGATAACCCCACAAACCGTACTTGACAGATATTTGCAACCAGACCAGATATCGTTCTGGCAACTACCCAAATTTATTGAAAAAATGTCCAATATCGGTGTACCTGTTCGCGGCCATTTAGTACAACTATGGACACTACTGTTTTTACCCATAACCATGATTGCAATGGCAACATTAGGGGTTGCTTTTTCACAAACAAAACAACGACGCAATTACAGTTTCGGGGTAAAATTCAGCATTGGCATAATTACATGTTTTGCTGTTTACTTCTTAACCAATATGTTTAATGCATTGGGTGCAACTGGCATTCTGCCACCTGCCTTAGCAATTATTGCACCACCATTAATAATTATCGCAGGTTCAGCAATATTTATAAACAGTTTTGATACTATATAAAGGTGAATCTATGCCACTGAAAAGGAAAAACAACCCAAATTTTCGCAAATTTTTAATATGGGCTTTTATATTGATTGTATTAGTACTAATGCTGATATCTTTTGCCCCAACACAGCACATGAATGAAATTGTCATTTACCCATGAATTATATAGAAATATTTTTAGAAGCCTTAGCTGCCGAACGTGGTCGCAGTCAGAAAACAATATCTGCATATAATTCTGATTTAACTCAGGCAAACAATTTGATTCCTGGCGGATTAATTAAGGCAGACTCTGTTGCTATACAAAAATATTTATCTGCCCTGCCAGACAAAGCAAGTTCTATTGCACGAAAAACATCAGCGCTACGAAATTTTTATAAATTTTTAATGCTAGAAAAAATTATTAGCCATAATCCTGCAGCGAATCTGGAACTGCCAAAAAAGGCGCGTCCACTTCCAAAGTTTTTGTCCATGGAAGAAATAGATTTATTAATATCATCCGCAAGCGACATAAAAACAAACGTACGTTTACGTGCAATGATAGAACTACTTTACGCTTCTGGTCTGCGTGTTTCAGAGCTTTGCGAACTACCAATTACTGCGATACTTGGTGATAAATTACTAATTCATGGCAAAGGAGCCAAAGAAAGAATTGTCCCCATGCACAAAGATGCAATAAACGCTTTAAACAAATGGCTAAAAACCCGTGACAACCCAGAATCCAAATACGTATTTCCATCCAATGGAAAGTCTGGTCACATAACACGCGACGGATTTTTCAAGATTTTAAAAAAATGTGCTATTTTATCTGGCATAGATCCAAGTCGTGTATCACCCCATGTTCTTCGTCACTCTTTTGCTTCACATTTATTAGCTGGGGGCGCAAACCTGCGGGCAATACAAACAATGTTAGGTCACGAAGACATTTCAACAACGCAAATATACACCCACGTAATGCCAGAACAATTACAAGAAACCGTCAAAAAACATCATCCATTATCACAATCCAAGGAAGAATAAAATTATGATAAAAAAATGCGATAAACCTGGTTGCACCAAAGCAGGCACATGTCGTGCTCCAAAATCACGTGAATTACGTGACTATTGGTTTTTCTGTCCTGAACATGCAGCAGAATATAATAAAAACTGGAATTACTATGCCGATATGACACCTGACGAAATCGAAGACGATTGGGAACGTGAAACATTTGGCACACCGTTAAAAGACAAACAAACAGCAAATACTGACGCAAACGATTATGCAAAGTTTATAAACGATTTCATCACAGGCCGTTCAAAGTTCGATAAAATTCCTGTTAAAAGCAAACTGCCAACTAATGTTGTATCTGCATTAAAAATATTTGATCTTGGCATATCTGCAACATGGCGCGAAGTTGGTATAAAATATCGTACTTTAGCCAAAAAATACCATCCAGACACAGCAGCAGACAAACAAAATGCTGCCACTGAATTTGCACGTATATCTGCAGCATACGAAATATTAAAAAAACACTTTGGCAAAAAATAAAAATCGGGCATCACCCGATTTTTATTTACGACATTTGATTCAAATACGCAACAGCATCCATCGCAGCTGTACACCCTGTTCCCACCGCTGTTGCGATCTGCATTTTTATACCAGAATGTACATCCCCCGCAACAAACATACCAGCAGGCAACGCACCTGGCGCCAAACGCCCCATAGAATCCCGTTTTATATTTTCGGTCAGATAATCAGTATTTGCCTCATGTCCGATAGCAACGAATACACCATCTACAACCATTTTATCACCACCTGTTGTGGTAACAATCAATTCACCATCATCTGAATCTGGTTTTGCCTCAATTTTTTCCAAATCAGTATTAAATATACATTCTATATTATCACGTTGCGCGACCCGTTCACGCAAGACAGCCTCTGCTCTAAAAAATTCAGATTTTCTGTACACAATCTTAACAGACTTTGCCAAATCAGCCAAATACAACGCATCATTCAGCGCACTGTTTCCACCCCCCAACACAATAACACTACGCCCACTATAAAAGAATCCATCACACGTCGCACAATAAGAAACGCCCCGCCCCATAAATTCACGAGCGCCAGCTATTTCCAGTTTACGTGGTGATGCTCCTGTTGCAACAATAACGCTGCGTCCATTATATTCTTTACCACCTTCTACCTTAACTACAAAACCACTTTCTGCATCACCTGATATATTCTTGGCAGACACAAACACTATTTCAGCCCCAAAAGCCTCTGCCTGATTTTTCATAAATTCTGCCAACGCCATTCCAGAACCTGCCCACCCAGGATAATTTTCCAATTGTGCAATTCCTGCCATTTGTCCGCCCAGTCTATCACCACCCAATACAATAGTTTTTTTATTTGCACGTGCTGCATACAATGCCGCCGTCAACCCTGCTGGTCCAGACCCTAAAATAATAACATCATACATAATAAACCTTCCTTGCAATATTTATGGCACAAGCATACACAATAAAATAATCCTATGCAAACAAATTCGGCACATATGATTATGTTGATTTTTTTTATAAAAACTTTTATAATTCATAATGAAATGATAAAAAAAATCACTTTTTTTAGTTCATATTCATCCCCATTGGGGGAATAATTTATTTATGTACTTTTTCTTAATATTTCATACAATACATTGCAACACAACAAATCCATAAGGGACACAAACATGTTAGACATTAAGTTTATTCGTGAAAACGCAGACAAAGTAAAACACGCCTGCCAAGTCAAAGGAATCCAAGACTATACCGATGAAATCTTGGCTTTAGATATACGCGTACGTGAATTAAAAACTATTACCCAAAATAAAACAGCAGAAAAAAATAAAATTACTCGCGAGATTCCGACTGCGACTGATCGCGCCCCCTTGATTGCGCGCAGCAAAGAAATTGCAAATGAAATCGCTGCGGACATGGCAGAACTGGCTGAGAAAGAAGCACAACTTGACGATTTATTACACCGCGTTCCACAAATTCCAGCAAACACAGTTCCATTTGGAAACGATGATAAAGACAACATTGAAGTCCGCCGTATTGGCACACCACGTGAATTTGATTTCACCCCACGTGCGCAATGGGATTTATTAGAAATGAACGGCTGGTGGAAACCTGAAAAAATAGCAGCTATTTGTGGCACACGAACATATGCACTGTTTGGCGAAGCAGCCGAATTAGAACTTGCCATTCAAACATATGTATTACAAAAACTGATTGCAAAAGATTTTACATTTGTAAACTGTCCATCTATTACCAAACCACAAACAATCTTTAATGCAGGGCATTTTATGGGATCCGACCCTGCTGTTATGAACAACGATGTATTTATGTTAACAGATACAGACCGATGTCTGGCAGGAACAGCAGAAATTATATTAAACTCTTTGCATTCAGACGAAGTATTAAATGAAAAAGACCTGCCAATAAAATATGCTGGTTTTTCACCATGCTTCCGCAAAGAAGCTGGTGCAGCTGGTCGTGACACACGCGGAATCGTGCGCATACATCAATTTAACAAGGTTGAACAATACATCTATTGTACACCTGAACAATCTGATGAAATGCACGAACACTTATTGAATAACCTGTGCGAAGTTATGGAAGACCTAGAATTACCATATCGCGTTATCGAAGCATGTACTGGCGACATGGGCTTTAATAAAGTTAAAATGCATGACGTCGAAGCATGGTTCCCCAGCGAAGGCGCATATCGTGAATTAGGTTCTTGTTCATCAATCGGTCAATTCCAAGCAAGACGCACAAATACACGTTACCGTGCATCTGATGGCACAATGCAATTTTGTGCAACATTAAACAACACTGGTATTGCCCTGCCACGCGCTATTGTACCAGTAATTGAAAATCACCAAAACCCAGACGGATCTGTAAATATTCCCAAAAAATTACAGGCACTTATGGGTGGCCGAACCAAGATCGGTGGCAAACATTAAAAATTCCCCACTTGGGGAATTTTTAATAAAAACATAGCATTTTATATATTTTATGTATATCATATGACATATAAACAAAATGACAAAGCGTTTATTTCTTTTTGCTGGCTATGACAAGGCGGGAATTATCGACAACGCATTAGTTATGTACGTATCCGCACTATCAAAATTTGGAGATATTGTTGTATGTATGGATTCAGATTGTCCTGCATCAGAAACAAATAAACTAAACAAATTAACGCTACATACGATTGCCAAACGCCACCAAGAATATGACTTTGGTTCATACAAGCGTGCATACAACTGGGCAAATCAAAATCTGGACATAAAAAAATACGATTTTGTTTACATGGTAAACGATTCTATGTATGGTCCTCTATTTGACTTAGCACCATATTTTGAAAAAATGGAATCGGGTAACTTGGATGCATTTGGCATGGTAAAGAACCCACATCACACATCACCACACATTCAATCATGGTTTATTGGTATGCGTACATCTGTATTTACATCTAAATGGTTTAATGATTTGTTACAATCTGTACGTCATCACGATGACAAGGGCAGCGTCACCGTATTTTATGAACATGGTTTTACAAAAAAATTGATAGAAAACAATTTATCGTGGGATGCACTTTATTCTGCCCCCAGACGTTCTATATACAATCGTGTTAAATATTTTTATAAACAAAAAATGCCTTTTATTAAAAAACTAGCATTTTCACGTCATTATGGTGCCTTGGGACGACAACTGTTATACGTTCTAAGCCACACCGATTCCGACATCAGTCAAACTATATTAAGTTGTGCACAACGTGTATACGGCAACGAATATATATCGAAAACATTAACCCACAATCCATTAAAAATTATGTGGCGTAATCTAATGTATACCATACATAAACTAAGGAACGATGGTCTATGACAAAGGAAACACCAAAACGCATTGCTGCCATTACAATGGCCAGAAACGATAATTTCTTTTTATCACGTTGGATAAAATACTATGGCGAAGAACTTGGTTACGAAAATCTTTATATCTATTTAGATGGCACAGATCAAAACATTCCTGAAAACGCTGGTGTGGCGCATGTCACAAAACTACCTCACACCGATATGCCACGTGCCGCTGGCGACAAATATCGTATTGGCTTAATGTCAGATTTAGCAAAAAAACTATTTAAAGAATATGATATTGTAATCGGTTGCGATTGTGATGAATTCTTGATTGTTGATCCAAACTGCAAAATGTCTTTACGTGAATATTTATCTAATAAAAAATTTGACACAACCCTGTCTGGTCTTGGGTTGGACGTCGGCCAACACATGAACCAAGAAAAGCCATTAGACACAACAAAACCATTTTTAGAACAACGTGGATACGCCCTATTATCGACACGATACACAAAACCCGTTGTATTAAACAAACCTGTTTCTTGGGGTTCTGGATTTCATCGTGTAAAGAATCATAATTTTCATATTGATAAAAATTTATACCTTTTGCACTTTGGTGCGGTCGATATGGACATGCTAATCGCCAAGGCCGCCAAACGTGGCGAAGATTGGGTAAACCACCTTAAACGTCGTGGTAACGGCACAATAAACGACGTTACAAATCGCACTGCCCACGTCGAAAAATGGATTAAAATTGCCCGCATAATGCAGCAATATATTCGTGCCCCATACGCCTGGAACAAGCCAAATATGCTTGGGATTAAAATAGTGGTAAAAATTCCGACACGATTTAAGACCCCCGGCGTTTAAAAAGCTCCACTACACTTGGGATAATATTTTCAACACTAAATCTTTCGCAAGATTTTGTTGCTACCTTTATCATTTGATTAACAGGCACCTTGTTTTTCCATACATTTTCCATATGCTGTGCCAGCGCATCGCTATCCCCTGGTGCAAACAGCAACCCTGCCTCACCTTTCATCAATATCTCATGCGGTCCATTTTTACAATCAGATGATATATTCACAGTCCCAACAGCCATTGCCTCTAACAACACAGTAGGAAGTCCCTCACTGCGACTAGATAAGATATGTGCCATTGCACCACGCATAAAACCAAATGGATTTTTTTGTGCACCAACAAAGATTATATTAGAATGCGCATCAAGCTTATCAGCCATTTCACGATATTTCTTTATATTTCCGCCACCAACAAACACCATACGAACATCTGGATGATTATTTTTTTTCCAAAATACATCAAACGCCTGTAAAACAGTTTCTATATCTTTATCCGCTGACAATCGTGCAACAGACACAAAATACTTTCCATAATCTGGAACGATTGCATCTGCGATTTTTTTATTCACATCATCAATATTCAATGGATTATACACACGCACAATTTTATTTTTATATTTTGGCCATCTTGATTTAAATTCATCAACAAACCCATCAGTCAAAGTCACAAATAAATCATAATTTTTTACATATTTTATATAACTTCTGCTCATAAATTTATTTATAGACGAATGCCACCACGCAATACGTTTAGCATTCACACGACGCAAATCTTTTCTAAAGCCAAAATCATAGAAATCAACAACTACATCCGCATCCGATAATATTTTATGCCGAAAGAGCAATCGACGCATATCACGATAAATATCACGCATCAAATGCTGAAAAAAGCGTATTAAAAAGAATCGCTTTAATCGCGTTCCCAGCCAAGAACAAGGATATAAGACAAATGTCTTAATTTGTGGGTGTTGCAAGAACCATTCTGCATACACAGGTTCAGTTATTTTAACATAAGATACAAAGGCTATTTCTAAATCATCTTGTTGTATCAACTGTTCCAACATACGAACCAAGACAGATTCCACCCCACCCATCTGCATATCACGCAAACAAAATACTACCTTCAATTTTTTCTTGATATGCATTTTATTACTTTCCTATAAACTTAATAATTTCATTGCGCGTTTTTGTCGCCCACTTATACGGCGGATTTGACAGTGCCCCCTGCTGCTCTAAATCAGCAAAGCATTTGCGTGCCGCCGCCAAGTCTTCATCTGACGACAAATATTTTATTTTTTTGAATGCCCAACGTATAAAATACCACTTAAAATTAGCATTCCATTTTTGCATCTGATAATCTGTTGCATATTCCGCATAAGCCCTATACGCATCTGCAATTCCTTGACATAAACTTTGCATAATACGTAACTGCTTTGCACTTAATACGATACCGCCAAAATTAGGTATATAAAAATACAACGGTAACGGCGCAATCGTTACACGTGGATTACGCAACATAACCCTACTCCACCAAGGGAAGTCTTCAAACAACAAACCCTTAATAAAAGGAATGTCTTCAATCAGTTCACGTTTGTATAAATTTTTCCAAACCTGGCAATGCTTAATCAGCCATTTGCGTTTTGGATTAAATTTATTATGTGTCCGTTCGGTTGCATATTCAAACACATCATCTGTCACACGTGTTTTAATTTTGGCAATATTGTATTTTTTATGCATACGCATCGGCACAACATTATCTGTATCCATCTTTAACACATGACGCACCATCAATTGCGGGCGATAAATTCTGTCATATGTAAACGACACAATATCGGACCCATCACGCATCGCCAATGAATAAGCAATTTCCATTGTTTGTGGATGAATAAAATCATCACTATCCAGATACATGATATAATCGCCCTTAACATACGGAATTGCCGCATTACGTGCGTCCGACAGCCCACCATTTTTCTTGGTTACAACAACAAATCGGGAATCTTTTTTTGCATATTCATCTAAGATATCAGCGCTGTTATCTGGACTACCATCATTAACACAGATTGCCTGCCAATCCTGGAAAGTCTGATTCAAGACACTGTCTAAACATCTGCGCAAATATTTTTCAACATTGTATACTGGAATAATAATAGAAATTGCTGGCATTATAAATCCTTACATTTTAATCATTTCATCAGCGAACGAGCCAGGAATTGGATTTTTCGCTTGGTGATATGTTGTTTTTTGAAAGAACGCCCCCGACGTCACATCATCGAACGTTTTTTTATCAAAAGGTTTATCATGATACGCCCACCATAATGCATGTGTTGGATCTTGGTCAATATGAGGCATTTGTGCAAAGTATTTTTTTGCACGTGGATCATTTTCAACCATCGTCTTAAACAACAATTGATGCATAAAATAGTCAAAATTTGAATTTTCGTGCATCCAGTAATCTAAAATCATTGCACGCCATGCATCTAATAAATAAGCCCCTTTACGCGAACGTATGAAGCAGTTTTGCATAAAACTATATGGGCTGCCAACTGTTTGACCTGCCATATAAACAAAGAAATCTTGATCTGTTATCCACTTTGGGATTGGCGCAGTTGCAAACCCTGTTGAATCCAACCAATACCCCCCATGATTATATAACAGTTCAACACGACAAATATCTGCAAAGTGTGCATGCGCAATCTTGCCACGTTTATACTTGTCCACGATTTCTTTTGGCAGTGTTATATAATCAAATACTGTATCCATATCCAAGACAACCAATTCCTGTTTACAGTTCTTACGAATATTTCTAAAGCAAGCCTTTACCAATGGTGGCGCATTCTTTTCACCCTGCAACCACAATGTAAAAATCTTGTCATTTTTATCGTTATTTTCTACCTCACGTTCAACAACAGCGGCTGCAGCTGGCAAATATCTTTTAAAATATTGTGGGATTATTTTTGAAATAACATCGCTTCTGACTGCGCGACGATGTTCACGTGAACGCCATGGCCAATTAAAAACATGCCCCAGCATTATTATTTTAGTCATTGCCCATGCTCTTGAAAGATTCATAAAACATCCTTTTATTTTGTTGTTGCCTGACAATTAATCCCCAGTCGTGAAAACACCAACTGGGGATTACAATCTTACCATTCATCTGATTCTTTTTTTATTTTTCGATAAATATATTCTGTCTCACGCATATCTTACCTCCTTGGTTTTATTCTTCTATATCTTTCATGTTATCCCCCTTTGATTTATTCCTCGGTTGGCATTACATCGTCATCATCAACGGGTCCCGTTGTCATTTCTTCGGCAATTCCCGATGAACGTGCCATAATCTTATTCAGCAGTTCTTCTTGAACATCTGGATGATCCTTCAACCATTGACGTGCATTTGCCTCACCCTGGCCCATACGTTCACTATTGTATGAATAGAAGCTACCTGCCTTTTCAATCAAATCATATTTGACACCCATATCCAAGATTTCGCTGATTCTGGAAATACCTTCGCCATACATGATTTTAAAATCAACTGTACGGAATGGTGGCGCAACTTTATTTTTAACCACTTTAACACGTGTTTCATTACCAACAATATTTTCTTTGTCTTTAATCTGACCAGTACGACGAATATCCAGACGTACAGACGCATAGAATTTCAGCGCATTACCACCAGATGTTGTTTCTGGATTACCAAACATAACACCGATTTTCATACGGATTTGGTTAATAAAGATAAGCAGTGTATTACTACGTGATACCGAACCCGCCAATTTCTTTAATGACTGACTCATCAATCGTGCTGTTGTACCAACAAAAGAATCCCCTATATTGCCTTCTAATTCAGCCTTTGGCACCAATGCCGCAACAGAATCAATTACCACAACATCAACCGCCCCAGACTTAATCAACGTATCTGCAATTTCCAATGCCTGTTCCCCTGAATCAGGCTGTGAAATAATCAAATTTGAAACATCTACACCTAATTTTTTTGCATAGCTTGGGTCCAACGCATTTTCAGCATCAATATACGCACAGGTTCCGCCCTTCTTCTGAGATTCTGCAACCGCATGCAACGCCAGCGTTGTTTTACCAGAGCTTTCTGGTCCATAAATTTCAACAATACGTCCCTTTGGATAACCACCGACCCCCAACGCAATATCCAATCCGAGCGACCCCGATGAAATCGCTTCTATATTCTGTTGCGATCCATCACCCATCTTCATAATTGCTTCTTTACCAAATTGCTTTTGAATTTGTGCCAGCGCAGATTCCAATGCTGGATTTTTTGCTGGCGCACCGTCTTTTACCACTTCTTTTTTCGCCATATAATTTTCCCCTTTATTTTCTTAATAAAATCTTAGCTAGGAAACACAAAAAAAGCAAGAAATTCTTATCTATTTTCTGCCAACAAAACAACCGTTGCCAAAACACCAACAGCGGCACTGACCCACCACACAGCGGATGTTGCACCAAACACAGAAATCACCGCCGCCCCAACAACAGGAACAATTACACTTGGCAAATTCGCACTTGTTCTAAACACCCCGTAATACTTTGTTTGCTGTGATTTTTTTGTCGCATCAAAGAACAACAAATCATGCACAGATTCCATCAACGCACCCGATACCTGCCACGCAACAAATATCACCAACAAAGGATAACCTGTTGCAACCGTCGCACACGCCGCCAACCCAGCAAAAGACAAAAAACCCAACATCATCCATAAGTTATTACCATACCGCTTAGCTAATTTTCCCATCGTCTCACTCAGCAATAAATAAGGAATAATCCCCAATGTCAAAACCCACCCAAGTGTATCTTTACTAAATCCAGCTTCTATAACCATAATTGGAACATACAGCACACGCAAAGCACGCAGCGAATAATATCCAAAATTGACCAAATATGCACGTGTTAACCCTGGGGTTTTAAAAAACGCAACGGTATTTTTCCACAATGCTTTAAACGTACGTCTGGGATTAACAGGTTTAATTTTTTTATCTTGCTGCACAATGGCAAAATATTTAAACATTGCCCATGCAGCTAAATATATCACAGCCGATGCAAAAAAAGCCGACCTGTTTGTTCCAAAATGTTCTGCAACAACCACCGCTAACATCGGTGCAAACAACGCGCCAATATTCACCCATAAATGATATCTGGCATTCAGACGTGCCATTCCAATATTACGTGAAAAATCAGACATAAACAGTGGTATCAACATTCCCACCAAAACCGCTGCAATACCGCTGGTAAAATCAAGAATTATAAATGTTCTTGGCAAAATAGAAAAACTCATCATCGCATAACAAATCGCCAACATTAACAAAACAAAATAAAACACGCGAACTTTTGAGAACCTTCTAAATATTTCATTAGCGAACAAACCGACCACCAAACAAAAAGCAGAATATAATGCGACATAAACACCAACAACCGCTGACGAACGAAATATATCCAAAATCACCAACGAATACACAGCATTATAAATACCATCTGCAAAACCTGTAAACAATCCCAGATTTGCGAATGAAAACCCATTAACTTTATTACTAACCGAAATATATTTATCCCTTGCCATGAAAGCAATTATATCATAAAAATTAAATTTTATTTATACAAACTTGACCATATTCGTATGCGCCAGCGCAATTGCAATCGCATCTGCTTCATCTGAACTTTTTGGATGTGCCATCGGCAACAAAATTTGCACCATTTTATCAACCGCAGATTTATCTGCATGCCCTGCCCCAGTTAATGCTTTTTTTATCACGTTTGGTTCATATTCAAACACTGGAATATTTTTATCCGCCACTGCAACGATTGCTGCGCTTCGTGCCTGTCCCAGAATCAATGTAGTTTTTGGATTTTTATTCACAAAAATAATTTCAATACTGCACTCATCTGGCTCAAATGTTTCACATATCTTTGTTAACTCTCGAAATATAGTCATCAAACGCTCTGACATCGGCAACGATGTTTTTGGCAAAATCACACCACTGGCGATATATTTGCGCGATTGCCCACACGATTCAACAACCGCCCACCCTGTATGTAAAAGTCCTGGGTCAATTCCCAACACACGCTTTGTCATTTTGATTTTTTTACAATACGTTTTTTGTTTGTTTTAATTTCAGTCGCTGACAAAATATTATATGCATTTCTAAAAAACAACAAACGCATAGTCTTTATTCGATATGTGTTTCCAACCTTAATCTTTTTCCACAAATTAAGTGTATTAAACTTAAACCAATATGGCACATTTAACAAGATACGTCCATCATCGGTTTTAAAAACATATCTTTTTATTTTGCCCCAGCCTGCTCTTTCTACAGCTTTAGCTTTTATTGTTACCCTTTCAACTCGAATAGTTAGAACAACAAACAACAAATCAACAAAGAAAAACTCACACAAAAACGCCCAACCATTACCTGATGGATTCCATAACATATCAATTGAAGCCAACACAAAAATGAACGCTAAGAATACAAAGAAACGCCTCATACCAATCTCCTATTTTCTAAAACTTATTTTTCCAACTGCATCATAACCAAAATATTTATTTATACGCGATTTTATCTCATCTACCATATACGATAATTGTAGCGTATACGCTGGATTTACAGGTCTTATAGTTACATTAAACTTATCATCACGCATTTTTTTGATTGCCGCCAACGCTGCTAGACTTGCAATATCAGCGCCCATAATTTCACCCCAACGTGCCGACAAATCAGAATCCGACGCACGTATACCGAAAATTTTCAAAAAGCTCCCCATAACACCAGCCATACTTTGTGGCCGCGCGACACGCTTTAAAAATTTATCATCGTTATTGTGGTTTGACATAACTATATACTTTTGGCATCAAAATAAACATCTGCCCCTGGGCATGTTGCCCCTGTGCTAACTTATAAGCCTCATCCCCAGAACCAAAGAATATATCTGCACGAATCCATCCACGAATTGCACTGCCTGTATCCTGGGCAATCATCAACCTGCGAAATGGACGCCCATCCGATAGGTTTGTATTAATATAAACAGGCAACCCCAACGTATACAAATCATCATCCATCGCAACACTTCTAATCTTAGACAATGGTGTTCCCAATTTTCCAATTACATCTGCTGGTTTTGATTCATAAAAATAAACATAACGTGGATTAGTATAAATTACATCACGTGCCAATTTTGGATTTTGTTTCAAATGTGTCCAAACTGCATCAGCGGAATATCCACCAGCAGGTTTAATACCACGACGACGCAACTCTTCACCGATTGACTTAAACGGCAAATCATTTACTGCTGCAAAATTCAATTTGACCTTTGTTTCATCTTCCAGTTTCAACATACCAGATCCCTGAATCTGAATATTCTGAACATCGACAATATTTGCCCAATACAACACACGTCCAATTTGTTTTTCAACAATATCTTTTTTTGCAACACCCTTATAGTTTCTTCCATCTGTTGGAATACCCATTAGTGGCTCATTACACTGGGCCGTTTTTGTACGACACGCAGGGATTATTGGAGAATAATATCCAGTGTACGTCCCCTTATCGCCACCATTATCATTAAATATTTGATATGGTTGGAAATGAGATTCGAACCATGCACGAATTGTCTTTACATCCGCAGACGCACTTGGCAACATTCGACACTTTTCTTCGAACAACTCCTTATCTGGTCGCACCTGACCGACGTACTGAATTCTTGCCTTACAAGAATTTCGAAAAGCCTGCAATGCATATCGCACATCGTCATCACGCCACCCTGGCATTTGCGAATAAGACACACGCTTAAAATTAGATGGTAATACCGAATTATCGACAGACTGGGTTGGTGCAGACAAATCACAAGATGCCAAAACAAAAACCGCACAAATTGCTAAAAAAGCACAAAAAACCAAATTTCTCATTTTTTACCCATCCCCCACTTGTAAAATAAATTTATAATGTTATATTATCATAAAAGGCAAACATAAGTCCAGTGTCTTGAACCGCCAGAAAAGGAGATAAAATAATGGCAAAATTCAATATCATTTCACAGTTTTTGAAAGATATTTCTTTTGAAAGCCCAAATGTTCCAGAACTGTTTTTCAAACAAGAAAACAACCAGGCCAAAATGGAAATCAATATTGACCTTCAGGTTAAGGGCGCAGAAAACAATCTATTTATGGTCGACTTGATTGTAAAAGTACATTCAAAATTAAACGATGGCGACAAATCCATATTCTTGATTGAAACAACATATTCTGGTTTGGTTCAAATGGAAGAAGAAAAAGACGATGAAGCAAAAAAACGCACTTTATTAATCGATGTACCAACAATGTTGTTCCCTGCTGTACGCAGCTTAATCACACGCTTGACCAGCGAATCTGGGTTCCCTGCATTTTCAATGCAACCTGTTGATTTTGCTCAATTATACGAACAAAAGCAGGCAAAATAACCTAAATAAAAATCCCCAAACGGGGATTTTTATTTACCCAAACATAATTGCCCAAATGTCATATCCAGAATTTCGTTCGCAGTTATGGCCCCCAGTATTTTACCGATTGCTTCTGCAGCACGACGCACATGTTCTGCAAAAATATCATAATTATCATTTGCCTTTATTGCACACTCCAATTCATTATAAGCTAAATCCAACAACGCCTTCGTACGTGCATTTATTGATAAATCATGTTCACGCGCATCAAACATTTCATGAATTTTTTGACACAGAACCTCCATCAACTTCTCCATTCCACATCCAGTCTTTACGGAAGTATGAATAACATCTGAACAATCACATACTGTTGTCGTATCAGACTTATTAATTACAACAATTTCATTCTGACCACATTCAACATTTTTCACATTTTCTGGCGTATAGACACGAATAACAATATCTGCATTTTCAATTTCAGACTTCGTACGTTCAATACCAATTGTCTCTATTACATCCGTCGTTTCACGAATTCCAGCTGTATCTAACAGATTTACCATATACCCATCAATATCGATTGTCGCCGACACAACATCGCGCGTTGTTCCTGCAATATCTGACACAATTGCACGATTTGATCCCACCATATAATTAAACATTGAAGATTTTCCAACATTTGTTTCACCAACCAGCGCAACATTTACCCCACCACGAATTGCACGTGCTGTATGATATCCACGCAAAGCAATCCCAATTTCATCATACAATTTTTTTGTGCGAACAAAAATTGTATCACCAATATTTGCTGGCAAATCATCAGGACTATAATCCAACATTGCTACCGCATATGCAGAAATTTCAACCATTTGATTTCGCCACGCATTGTAAATTTCACTATCCTGACCCAACATCGAACGTAACGCATGTTTGCGTTGTTGATCAGTCTGAGCATCCAACAATGCCGCCAATCCATCAACATCCGCCAAATCCATTTTATTGTTATAAAAAGCACGTCTTGAAAATTCACCAGGTTCCGCCATACGCATACCCAAAGACGACAAATATTCAAAAACCTTGTTTATAACAGCTGGCGCACCATGTGTATGCAATTCAATAACATCTTGGCCTGTAAAAGAATGTGGTGCTGGGAAATAAATCGCCAAGCATTGATCAATCAATTCCCCTGCCTTATCATTCAGATTTACAAAATAAGCAAATCTATTTTTTATATCTGATTTACATATAAACCTTTCAAATATATCACGCAGACTATCGCCCGATATGCGAATAACCGCAACCCCTGATTTACCATGTCCACTTGATAAAGCAAAAATCGTATCATTATTATTCATGTTATTTATTTCCACTTATTTCTTTCAACGCCATTGGGACCAACGTCGCAACATCCGCCGTCGGATTTGCATTAACCAATTTTTGTGCCATTTCTAAGATATCCAAACGACGATAGCCAAGTGCCTCTAACGCCATCAACAAATCTGGCAACGCAGACCCCATGCCTGTTCCTCCCCCAACATCTGGTGCAAACAACGTTGCTGACACACCACCGATTTTATTTTTTAATTCAACAATAATTTTTTCAGCGACCTTTTTACCAACACCTGGTGCTGTCGAAATTGTTTTAGCATCACCTGTTGCAATTGCAGACATAAGCATATCTGTACTTATTGTACCTAAGATAGCCATTGCGACCTTTGGTCCGACACCTGACACACCCGTCAACATATTAAACAAATCCTGGGACGCCAATGAAGAAAACCCAAACAATCGTATAGAATCTTCACGGACAACTGTTTCAATCCACAGTTCCACCGTTGATTTATGAGTCAGATATTCAGGTGTATAAACCTTATACCCAACACCATGAACTAATAAAATTACATATCCATCACCGATATAGTCAACTATGCCTTGCAATTTGCCAATCATCTGTTATCCTTTTGAGGTAATTTTAATCTAATTAAATAAAAAGGTCAAATATGAGTGGACACAGTAAATGGCATAATATTCAGCACAAGAAAGGCGCAGCCGACGCAGCACGCAGTGGTCTGTTTACGAAATTAGCACGCGAAATCACAATGGCAGCAAAATTAGGGGATAAAAACCCAGACAACAACCCACGTTTACGCTTAGCCATTTTGACAGCACGTAAAAATTCTATGCCGAACGACAACATTAAACGCGCAATAGAAAAAGCGTCTGGATCGAACACAGAAAACTACGAAGCAGTTAGATACGAAGGATATGGTCCAGGTGCTGTTCCAGTCATCGTCGAAGCATTGACAGACAACCCACGTCGTACTGTGCCAGAAATCCGTAATATATTTGCAAAAAATGGTGGCAACATGGGTGAAGAAGGCTCTGTTGTATTTATGTTCACACGTGCCGGTCAGATTATGTACCCTGCATCCATTGGCAAAACAGAAGATGAAATGATGGAAATCATCATGGACGCAAATGCAGACAACTTGGAAACAAGTGAAGAAGGCTTTATTATCACAACTAAGCCCGAAGACTTTATCAACGCACAAAAATTCTTAGCTGATAAACTGGGCGAACCAGAACAAGCTGAATTAACATGGATTCCAAACATGCCAATGGATTTAGATGATGAAGCATATGCAAAAATCGAAAAATTGGTTGATGCGCTGGATGCAAATGACGACGTTCAAAAAGTATTTACTGCAGCAGCATAAAACAAACAAATAAATAAATAAAAATCCCCAAAATGGGGATTTTTATTTCAACATTAACATCAAACCACAATGATCTGTAGGCTTTTCTGCCAACCTTGGTTCAATATCAACCTCACAACATTTTACCATTTCCATTGCCGTCTTGTTACACAGGAAATAATCCAAACGCAACCCTTGTTTATTACCAAGCGTATCACGTCCACGATATCCATACCATGTGTATCCCGTTTCATCTGGATGCAACACACGCCACACATCTGCCCACCCCATATCTAACCAACCACGCATTATTGCACGTGCCTGTGGTGCAGCAATTGCAATACCTTCATAATTTTTAGGTTTCCAAACATCCCTGTCTTCAATTGCAACATTAAAGTCCCCACCTATTATGACAGCTTCTTCTGAATCTGTGTATTGTTCAATATATTTTGTAAAAGCATTCATCCATTCCAATTTATACGGAAATTTTGGTGATTCAACAGTATCACCATTTGGCATATAAACATTTATCACACGAATACGTCCATCGATAACACATTCCATAAAACGCGCATTAATATCTGGGTACGTTGACATTCCACAAACAACATCTTCTATGGAATATTTTGAAAACACAGCCACCCCATTCCAAGATTTTTGTCCAAACACCTTTATATTATATCCATATTCATCAAATAAATTATATGGAAAAGACGCATTTTCAACTTTCAATTCTTGGACCATAATTACATCATATTCACCACCACGTAAAATATCGATAAAACTTTGCGCATGTGCACGAATACTGTTTATATTTAACGTTAGTATTTTCATGTTTGATTTCCTTTCTTTCTTAGTTATAATAACGTCAGTCCAATATAAAAACAACAAGGAAATTTTTAACATGAACATGTATAAACTACTGGAACAAACAGCTTCTAAATACCCTGACTATCTGTATCTGGTCCGTGAAAACATTTCATATTCCCAGTTTATTGAACTGGTCAAAGCACGCGCCACATCATTGGATAAAGCAGGCATAACAAAAGGTGATATTGTTGGTATTCTGTCACACAATATTCCAGAATTTCCAATTACAATGTTTGCATTGTGGTATTTGGGGGCAACAGTACTGTTGCTAGACACAAATCTGACACCATTTGAATATGACAATATGGCAGAAATCACAAAATGCAAAATGGTTTGTGCAGAAAAGTCTTTTGTTTACAAAACAGACAAATTCATATTTTATGAAATAACCAAGAAAGACGGCAAAATAAATCCTGATTTAAAACCAGCCGCTGTAGAAACACTGGATGTTGCAACAATGTCATTTACATCTGGTTCGACGGGGACGCCAAAAGTTGTTCCACTTACACATTTTAATTTAACAGAATGTGCAAATTCACTAGAAGACATGGCAGAATGGTTTAAACCAGGCTACACACTGTATGGTTTCTTACCAATGTATCACGTATTTGGTTTTGCTGTTGAAATATTAGCAACCCTGCATTTTGGTGCTGGTGTATTATTGCAACCAACCGTCAACCCTAAGGAAATTATGGCCGACTTCAAAAAATATCGCCCACAGGTTATCCCTGCTGTTCCACGCTTGTGGGAAGTTTTTCGAAACAAAATAATCAGCAACATAAAAGCCCAGAAAAAATGGTGGTTGGTATCATTCATCTTAAAATATGGAAAAACATTAGAAAAACTGGGATTAAGCGCCTTAGTCCGCAAGGTTCAAAAACCAGTCTTGGATGTTTTTGGTGGTCGTGCACGTTTGCTGGTTGCAGGTGGTGCAGCAACCAAACCAGAAGTTGAAACATTCTATGAACGTCTTGGTTTAACATTTATCCAGGGCTATGGTTTAACAGAAACAGTTGGTCCAATCTGTATTTCAAAACCAACAAAAAAACGCTTTCCATTCGCATTTGGTGGTCCAACATCAAACAATGAATGTGAAATTCGTGATAAAAACGAAGAAGGCGTTGGTGTCTTATGGCTTCGTGGACACCAGGTATTCAGCGGATATATGAACAATCCAGGTGTTAACGCCGAAGTATTTGACGAACGTGGGTTCTTTAACACTGGCGACATGGTATCTATGGATAAAAACGGCGAATTGCACTTTGCAGGACGAAAAAAACAAGTTATCGTTTTAGACAGTGGAAAAAACGTTTATCCAGATGAACTAGAAGGAATGTTTATCACAATTCCTGGGGTTAAAAATGTCGCAGTATTTGAACATGTTGTCAAAGACAAAACTGTAACATACGCGGTATTCAGTGTTGAACCAGATATGACAATGGACAAACTTGCCTCTGCTGTTGCATCAGCAAACAAAAAAGTTGCCAGTTACAAATGGGTTACACACTTTGCGATGACAACCGAAGATTTACCATTAACCAGCACACAAAAAGTTAAACATCATATTGTGCGTCAAAACTTGATTGATGGTAAATACCCAGATAGACACGAATAAAAAGGAACCGCCATCAGGCGGTTTTTTTAATCTTTTATTCGCGCCAAATCATCAAACTGTTTATATTTACTGTCGCCCGTTTCACGGTATTCATATGGTGCATTACCAGCAGTATAGATATTAAATAATTCTGTAACTTTTTGCACTGCGGCATCTATCATGATTTGCGTTGTCTGCGCATCATATTCTATTTTTTTTACAGCTCCATTTTTCATCTGCAAAAAAGACACAACAGGTTGTTTTGTTGTCTCAACACAAGAAGGCAAATTAAAACCACCAGACTGTAAAATTAGAGCTTCTAATGGCAATTGTGGCATATTTCCTTGAATCATTTGCGACTTGTTTGGTGGTGTTCCTGTTTTAAAATCCATTACCCCATCTTGCCAAACCATATCTGCACGTGCCCGCACTATACGAAAAGAATTACCAACAGGAATTTTCACATATCCACTAATTTCGTGGTATCTGTTTGGTATTTTTCCTAAGACATCTACAACAATTGGCGCAATTTCCAGAAAACGTTTATGCCAAAAATGAAACAATACGCTATCACCACCTAATATTTCATGCGCCTTTTTATCCATTTGAGCAACTAACACATAGACATTCAAATCTGTGGCATTTTCAATAACTTCATGCACCAAGTTCCCAAAAGCACGTGCATCAACAGGCATCCACCAATCTTCTTTAACATGCAATTTTAAAATATGCTTAACAAAGAAAGAATATGGATTATGTATTAAGTGTTCTAATTCTGTAACATATACATCAGTCCAATCAGCTTCTGCAACAGGTGGCGAATAATCTAAACCATTTGACGCCACCGTATCACGCATACAAACAGATTCAATTACAGATTTTCCCACATCAATATCAAAAATTCCCTGTCGTGCAATTACACGCGACAAAAACCTTGATTCTGTTGTTTGAACACCACCTGACACACGACTACGTGTCCAATAAACTTCCTTACCGCACGACAAATTCATAAAATCCAACGCCTGCAAAGACACTTTTCTATCTGGTGAAGGCAATCCAATTTGTTCCGTAATCTTTCGCGGCAGCCATGAATTTTCATATCCACGTGCAGGGAACATCGTTTCATTCAAGCCAGTTAATATAACCACATCAGCTGTCTGCATACGTGATTCAATTGTTCCAATAACAGAAACACGTGCCTCCGCACATGGTAGTGTCCGAACACAAACACCACCCAAAACATCTGCGATAAAGACACGAGCATCTCGCAAGTTTAAATCTACATCTGCTACATCTAACGCATTTGATAATTCACGAATTGCCTCCCACACTTTAATCGACACATCATCTATAATATTACATTCTGGGCTAAAAACAGAATGATATAAAGTCACAACTTCTGCAATTGTATTGAATAAATTTTTATTATTTTTTACATACAATTTATCAAATACATCCAAAGAACTTTCTATTAAATCATCCAAAAAATTTAATATTGCACGACCTGCTGGCGTTGCAGTTCCTGACACTCCGCCAGAAAAATCAGCAACAATTGAACGTGCCAACATTGCAGATGCAATACGCTGATTTGCCGCAGCATCTGGGGTTATAACCAACACAGACTTATTATCTTTTATACTTCTTGCTGCAATTTCTGCAACGGCACTAGCTTCTGCTGCTTCACTATTAGATTCAACCAAATGACAATGTGACAAATTTTTATCAGCATCATATTCACCTGTTTCATTACCAAAGCAATAATTCATAAAATCAATTGCACTTTTGCCGACATCAATTTGCTGCACATCACATACATCACATCCAATACGTTTCAAGAAATTAAATTCTGAATTATATGGATTTGTATTCAAATCAAAATCACATACCCGACCACTTATTTTACCAGACAATATAATACGTCCATGCATATGCTCTGCGACGGCAACCATCAAATCCGCTGTGGGTGGCACACTGGCAGTTGATCCACAAACTATAACCAATTTATATTTATCTAAAACATTTATCCATGCCCGAATATCTGCATTTCTTTTTTGAACACTTGTCACACGATCCGCCCCAAATTCATTCATGACGCGTGACATAATATTTAACATTTTTGCTTTATCCTGAAAGTGTTTTGCATACTTTTCATCGACTAAACAATTCCAATCTAAATCAGATGGATTTACACCTTCATTTTCCATGTAATCGCACATACGAATCAAATCACGTGCAATTGGCAAAGCTGTCGCATAATTTTTTATATTCGCATCAGCCACCAGCAACCTAGCTGCAACAACCACTCGTTCCAAATTTGAAACTATTTCCTGATTAGAAAATTCGTCATAATAATCAGGATCATCAACAGCTTCACCCAGTGCTACTAAATGAGGTAAAAGAACCGCGCCCCCTGCCCGTTTTACCAATTCTACCTCTACTGTTCGCAAAGCGCGACGACTGGGCAAAAAAATCAACATTTCTTGCAAATCAACACCTGATGCATCCATAACATAAAATAATGCATCGACCATTTTTGCAGGATTTGTTGAACAAAATATATTTTTATTTAATGCCAAGTATCTGCCTTATTGGTTCTAATCCAGTTTTCTTTTCAGCAGATGTTTCCAATATTTCTGGCACCATCGCCCCATGATCTGTATGAGTTATTTTTATTTGCTGTTTTTCACGTACTTTTTTATCTTTTTTTGTATAAACTATTTGATATCCAATCGCATTAGCATCACAAAAATCCATCAGGTCTAGATCAGAATCTTTTACACCAATACGTGAATCAATCAGAATAAACAATCGTTTTAGCTGACGTCGTGTCAACAAATATTCTTCTAATCGCTCTAGCCACCTAAAGGCATCTGCACGTGATACTTTTGCATATCCATATCCTGGCAAATCGACTACCATAACCCTATCATCTAAGTTAAACATATTAATGCATTGTGTACGTCCAGGTGTATTTGAGGTACGCGCAACAGGTTCAGAAACAACTGCATTTATTAACGACGATTTGCCGACATTACTGCGCCCTATAAAGGCATATTCTGCAAACTGTGTTCGCGGCAGCGATTTAACTGTTTCAAAACTTCCGACAAATTTAATCATTTTCGTCATCCTTTTTTAACAATCGCTTATAAGCTTCTTTTTTTGAAATTCCACTGCGTGCTGCCAATTCCGCTGCTGCACTTTTCATAGACCCACCAACAATATCATTTACAATTTCTGATATTTCATCATCTGTCATTTTTTTATCTGGTGCAGGTCCTACCACAATAACAATTTCCCCACGTGGTGGTTCTATACGCAATAAATCCGCGGGATATCCAACAATTGTTTCTTCATGAATTTTAGTAATTTCTCGAACAATTGCAATCTGTCGTTCTGGCATAACACGTGCAAATTCTGCAATTGTTTTCATAATCCGATTTGGACTTTCGTAATAAACTATGGTATGTCGAATTTTGTTATCGTCACGCAATTTTTTTTCATCAAAAAAACCACAGAATGTAAATCTATCCGTTGGAAAACCAGACAAAACCAATGCACTTATCACTGCGGTTGGTCCTGGCACCACAAACACATCTATCCCTTCTTTGCGTGCTGCACGAACAATACGAAAACCAGGATCACTTATTCCTGGCATTCCAGCATCTGTAACCACAGCAACAGATTTTCCTTCTTGTACTTTTGCTATCAAATCATTGATAACCTCACGCTCATTATGTTCATGACAAGACACCCGCTTTGTTTTTATATCAAAGCAATTCGCCAACTTTCCAAACACACGCGTATCTTCGGCAGCAATTAAGTCAACATTTTGCAACACCTGCACTGCACGAGGCGAAAAATCTCCAAGATTTCCGATTGGTGTACCAACAATATAAAGCCCTGATTGCATTAAACATCCTTTTATAGTAAAATGATACAGAATAAAATGGATTTTTCAATGTATATGAATATATTTTTTAAGATTTTTAGTTTGATATTAATTTTAACAGGCTGTGCTCCAACCCGCCCTGATTCCACTGATTGGTTTGACGGTTACGACTCAACTGCTGTTAGCACACCCACTGCCATACAATATGGCAGTCCAGATGATGGATATGGCACCCCATCTTCCGACAATGTTCCCCAGCACCGCATAGCTGTTTTATTACCAACAACAGGCAAGAACGCCCAAATCGGCAAAGCGATAAGAACATCTATAGAAACCGCAATTTTGCAACAAAATCGTCCCAATTTATCGGTTTCATTTTTTGACACCGCCCAAACACCATCAACAGCAATCGAACAAAGTCTGGCCACCCAACCAGAAATAATCATTGGACCTTTATTTGCAGATAACGCACGCCTGTTGCGTGATTCTAAGCCATCATCTATACCTGCCTTATCCTTTACATCTGACGCAACAGCTGTTGGAAATGGCGTGATGACAATGGCACTAATGCCAACAAACAGTGTTGAAACAATTGTCAAACAAATATCAGCTGATGGAAAAAAATCATTTATCATAATTGCCCCAGCAACAAATTCAGGGGAACTAATGGCCAGTACAGCAAAAAAAGTTGCCAAGATTAACGATATAGACACAAATGGTATCTTTTACTATCAAGAAAACAATCCAGAATCCATCAAAGAAACAGCAAGACAAGCTTCTATGAATGATGCACGTGTTGCAGCTAACACACGCGCACGTGAAATCTTATCAGACATATTAACCAATGAAACATTAAACATACTTGAAAAATCTGATTTAACTATGCAGCTTGACACAATTTCTCGAACCGACACCCTGGGTAAAATACCATATGAAGCAATAGTATTCCTTGGCAACGCAGATGACACAACCAAACTAGCTTCATTTTTACGTTATTACGGGGTCAGTTCACGTGATGCATCATACTATGGTTCAGCATTATGGGATGGAACAAATATACCATCAGACATAACCATGACAGGTGCTAAATATGCAACACTTCCAGCAATAAATGAAAATTTTGTATCACTTTACACCAATGTTTCTGGCAACACCCCATCAAGACTAGCAACAATTGGATATGACGCAACCAACATGGCGATAAACATGTTATATTCTGATAAAACAACCGCTGCATATTTATTAGACCCCAGTGGGTACATTGGCACAGACGGTCTATTCAGATTAAAGCCAACTGGGGATAACGAACGCGCACTACGGATTGTTCGTATAAACGGCGACGGAACAATGCAGACTGTAAAAAATGCCCCTGTTAATTTTTTAAAACCCGTCTACAATATTGAACAACATCACATTAAATCTGCGGATGCTATGGAATTACAAACACCTGGTATAAACCCAAATGATTACATACAAATTCCTGTACGATTTATGGATAAATACAAATCAAAAACATACGGCACAAACATGACAGTTCCTACAACACAAAAATCAATTGATGTGATAACAATACTACCCGAAGATGATCGCGATCCAATAACAGTTTCGGATTACACCCCCATAAGAATAGAATCTGTTAATCGTTCATATATTGATGAAATCGAAATAGAAGAATAATTCTGTTCTAACAACGATTTTGTTCCTTTTGCCCCAGATATCAATTCGGGGGTAAAATATTATTAGTATGGAAAATCGTTTATTTATCTTTTTTACTTTTGTATTTTTACCACGTATCCTTTATGCATCTATACCAGACGCGTCATACGACACAGGTATTCAGTATTTTGACAAATCAGACTATTCAGCGGCACAATATTACCTAGAATTTGCACGCGCTGCCCCAAATATTTCTGAGGAAACAATAAAAAACATAGATGAATATCTGAACAAAATTCGCCATTTAAAAAAATGGGATATTGAATTTGGTATTGGCGCAATTCCTGATAGCAATATAAATTACAGTCCATCAAATCGTCATGAATGCATCATTTCATCAACAGGCACACTTTGCACAGAATTACCAGATCCTGTGTCTGGGATTGGTCTGCAAATTAATGGTGCAGCAAATTTGTACAAACCAATACATAAAAACATTGGACTGCGCACAACAATTGGTGGTGCAATACTAAACATATCAAACAACATCCCAACAGATTATTCTGTTCATTTTGCAATTGGGCCTCGGTATATATTTTCACATGGTGACATCAGCATACAACCATCATTTGGGGTCCGTATGTATAACAACACATTTTACAACATGTCATACGGTCTGCGTCTAAGTTCTAACTTTCAACTAGGACAAATTTTTACAGACAGTGGCATTGATATCCAGCGCAACCACTATCACAGCAAAAGCATAAACAATGCCCTTCGTGGTTTTGATTGGACGTTTTATATTCATCCAAAGTTTTACATAAACGAAATAAGTTTTATATCATTTACCAACGCAATCTCTCACAATCACACAGCACTATCAACACTTGGGTCTGACACAGGCCGAATTGCGATTGGATATTTTCGTGAATTTCCACACGAGTTTAATTTTTATATTAATTTGATGTACTCGCTCAGTACATATCATTCGCCTGATAATGAAGTTAATACAAACACACCAACAAGCACACGTCGTGACAACATATACCAATTCTATATACGAATATACAACAAGAAGTTAAGTTTATACAATTTTATTCCTGCACTTGGCTACACATACACAATCCAAGATTCAAATATTTCTAGATACGATCAAACAAACCACAAAATTATGATAGAAATCATAAAACCATTTTAACAAAAAACCGACCATATTTGGTCGGTATTTTTTGGTGGGAGTGGCTGGATTCGAACCAGCTCAGGCTTAAGCCAACAGATTTACAGTCTGCCCCGGCTCTCCAACTCCGGCGCACGCCCAATCCCTTGGTGCGGGCAGCGGGAATCGAACCCGCATTTCAAGCTTGGAAGGCTTGCATACTAGCCTTTGTACTATGCCCGCAACAAAATCAAAGCCTCTTGATTATATATTATTTATAATCAAAATCAAGCGTTTAATTCAAAATTTACTGCTTCCTTAACAAGCTTTGTACTGCCAGTGGAAAATCTGAACTTTTTGCTAAATACGACCCACTAACCAACAAATCTGCCCCTGCATCCCAACACATCTGGGCAGTCTTTTCATTTATTCCACCGTCAACAGAAATTAAAAACTTCAATCCATACTTTTTACGTGTCGCAGCCAAGACAGATATTTTATGCAGACAAGCTGGTTCAAATTCCTGACCAGAAGCCCCAGGTTTAACCGTCATTACCATAACCTCATCTAAATCACGTAAAACATCTTTTAAAATTTTCACTGATGAATCTGGATTCAACGCAATTCCCACACGCTTACCAGCCGAACGAACAACACGTATTGCATCACGAACACCAGACGTATTTGTTGATAATAACACCGTATCTGCCCCAGACGCAATTGCATCAGCCGCCCAAACATTTGGACTTTCCGTCATTAAATGTACATGCAAATGTGCATCCGTATGCGCCCTAATGAACTTAATCAAATTAATCCCCCCCGCTACCTTATCTACATAGAACCCATCCATAACATCTATATGAATCATTGATATACCACCAGCCTTGAACATGGTATATGTTTCTGGACGTTTCATATCAAAGCATAAAGTACTGGGCAATATTGGTACAAATCTTGATTTTTTTATTTTTTTCTTTGGACGAAACCAACCTGTGACAACATCAAATATTGAATACAATTTTTCACGACGTACCAAATAAGCATTGCGCTTATCTGAAAACATATCCCACACATACTTAGACAATGCACGGACCGATGCATCCGCATGCACAACAGTAACAGGTATTGCAAATGTGTTTTCTATCAAATCACATACGCCATCCATTTCTGAACCACCACCTGAAATAACAATATGTGCTGGTTTATATTTTTCAATTGCCCCATTACCAGAATCACGAATTTGCCCAATAATATCCACAACCACAGGCAAAACAATATCATTAACATCACCACGTGAAAAACCATACGCAGTATCTGCTGGGGTAAATCTGTCCATTTCTTTTGGTATCAGGTTTGCCACTGCACGTTTAATACGTTCTGCTTCATCAAAATCAATTAACAATTTTTCAGAAATATCCTTAGTAATCTTTGTTCCACCGACTGGTATTTTAACATGCCAGACAGGTCCTCTATCTGTCCAAATTGACGCAGACGTAAAATCCGCACCAAAATCTATAAACATAGTATTTTGTTTTTTTTCTCTGAACGCAGAATTTTGTAAAAAATGTGGATCATAGAACGCTATTGGTTGCATATATGCATGCCTTAACAACGAATAAACATTATCTAAACGTTCGACCTGATAAAATATTGCACCAAATATAGCCACCAACTGCCTATCCACGCTCCCCACAGGATTCAGCATATCACGCGCCCCTGGTCTGCTGTATGCCAAGGGCACAACATGCACAGGTTGAAATCCATCAGGTGTTATAATCTGTGAAATTAATTTTTTTACATCGGCATTTACAATTTTGTGTTCACCAGCCCATGTTATATTTTTAACGGTTGCCATATACTTAGACGGGCCAAAATTTCCAGTTATATACGCAGAATCTAAATTACGTCCAATTTGATGTTCTAATTCATTTACAACAGATTTAATTGCAAAAATCGTATCAAAACTATCTACAGAAAACATTGCTGATTTTGCTATACGCCCTGATTTCACATGATGCGCAATTCCACGCACCCCAGACGTGCCAATATCCAGACATAAAAAACAAGAGTCTAACATATTCATATTCAATAAACCCGCCACGTCTATTTTATCAAGATACGCACATCATCACGCATATCAATTATTGAAATTTTTTTTCCTAAAATATTATTCGTCTTATTCAAAGAAATAAGCGTACTTATTGCTGCAATTGGATTTTGTTCTGGCAACATAACCGTTATTCCACCCTTTGTCACCATGTTCCAACGGCGATTTTCAATCCATTCCATATACGCAACATCTGCCACCATATTACGTGCTGCAGCAGTAATCTCTGAAATATCATTTGGCAACATTCCAACAAAAACAACTGCGCCTGGATCACGCACATCACTTGGCTGTTCCACGACCTTTCCATCTGCAGACAACGGGAAAAAATATTCCCCATCAGACCATTGTGCGACCGCCTTATACATATCGGCACGTACTGCTAAATTTCCATTTGGCAATCTGCGAACTGCAGATTTTTTCACCCCTGGGACAGCAGATATACGAACATTTAACGAATCCAAATCGACATCATAACTATTACGAACCAATCCTCCTGCTGCAGCACGCATTGCATCCATATCAGCATCCTTAGAATCAGTAACAATAGAAACACTTTGCACCAATGCTAATTGCCCCCGCCCCATTGTAACCATAATCATACGAGTAGCAAAATAAATCGCCATAACTATTGCGACAAAAAAACACACCCAAAACCAGAAAGAACGTTTCATGGACTTCATTATATCATAAAAATAAAATACATAAAACTTAAATTGATATATTGTATTCCAAACAACAAAATTATTTACATTGCACGCAGCAGATATCCGCGTCTAAACATACATCTACGGTACGCCCCAATTGTTCGAGAAGTCTTATTTCTTGGCACCGATAGCAACGAACGCTGTCCCACATCTTTATATTCATTAGATTGAAAAGTCACCCACAAACCATCCCAATCTGGCATATTTGCACTTTGATTTGGCGACAACAACTTAGCAATTCTGGAGCGTGGCAGATAAGAAGGCTTATCAATTCCCAAACAAGACCGATGATCACGTACAAATTGTTCCATCGTTACAGCCTCATTTTCCCAGTTTAATATAGTTGCATCATCAATACTTCCCCCGTTGGGTGACGCACACCCAACCAACAATAATGCAAAAAGAACCCCCAGGAATTTTATTCTCATGATTCTATTATAATTTATTTGCGTTTGTGGGGCAATAGTTTTTATAATAGCACAAAAGGGACAAAGGAATTCATACATGGCACTAAGTGTTCAGCAATTTATAAAACTAGCGAATTATTATAATCAGACAGCAATGTTAATGTCTGCCATATGTGTACAAAAAGGTGGGATTGCCATGGAAAATTATGTTGGTCGATTTTATGCTGCTGACATATTAGAATATATTGTTGAATATGGGCACCGACTAATAAAAGCTGGCGCGCCACTATCACCTGAAATAAAATCATTAATAGAACGCTTTGCGGTACAATTTGAACGTGTGCGCAATTTGACAACCCCGACCCAAAAACCAATTCACGAAATGACACTATCTGAATTTGAAAAACTGATGAATATCTAGCGCAGGAGAAAGAAACCATGAACCATATAAGAACACAACTAAAACAGATTTGCAGTATCTTACTTTGTACTTTTTTGATATCTGGTTGCGCAAAACAAAACGAGGTTCCTGTTGAGCTTCAACAACCACAATATGATAACATAACTGTGGTAGACACAATGGTAATCGATGAAAATTCTGTTCCAATTTTTCCAAAAAAGGCTGCATTAACCACTGATACTGCGCGTCATTTTTCTATTGAGTTACCCAAACGTTGCAGTGTTGACTGGAACAATCAAAACATCGTATCCATTGTTCCTGAAGAAAAGATAGAGATAATACGCCTTGAAACTGGGGACAAACTGCCCGAACTAAAAGTATCTGACTATGACTTTAAAAAACTAACTGTAAAGCAAGCCTTAGATAAATTACTTGATGGCACCGACATATCAGTGGTTGAAGACGGCGAAATGATAGAAAAAATAACTGGCACAATATCATCAGGTTCTTTATCAGATGCAGTTGAATTAATGTCAAAAATGGGCCACGCATATTATTCTTATGACGCAGCAGCAGGCGAAATACACCTTACCCATCGTGGTAAATGGCTGATAAATATGCCTAAGAATCAAAGTATCATTATGGCATTACTTGACGCAATGCATGGTGCAGACATGCGAAACCTATTAATAAACTGGGATGATAAAACTGTGGTATTCGAAGGCAATTATCAAACCGAGCGAGAAGTAGCACGCATCATATCGGACATAGCATCAAAAAAATATATGATTGGATGGGATGTTGACATTTATCGTGTATATCCACGCACAGACAATCCTATTATTTGGATGAATTTATTACCAGCTTTCGGAGATAAAAACCTAAAAATGTCAATTCCAGGGGTTGTTGGTCGTGCTTTGGTTACTAGTTCCGAGATAAACACAAAAACATTACAAGAATTCCTGTCACAACAAGCAAATGTAGTTCTAATATCCCAAGGACAATTTGTTATTCCAAATGGCTGGCAATCAAGATTTGACATTGGTCAATGCAGCAAAGAAGAACGTCTAGAAACAGACCTTGTTATTGGTGCCACCGCAACTTATGGCGATTATGCTGGCCGTCAAAAGATTGATTCAAAAATAGTTTTACGCACCAGCAATGGCGAATTATCATCTTTTGATATACCTTCCAGCGTTGGTGATAATTACATAATTGTTGGCATACCTACGCATTCATTTGTAACAACTCCTGAAACATTAATCAGTCCATTTGCGGAACTAGTTGTATTTATGTCACCACGTCTGATATCAATCGTAGACGCAGCAAAAATTCCAGACAACTCACTAACGCCGCTTGCTGGTGATGCCCTGCGTGCATTTTTAGAAGAATAAAGGTAAAAAAAGAATGTTTTCGAAACTAGAAAGAAAAATGGCATTTAGATATCTTGGTGCTAAACGTCGTGGATTTGGTTCTGTAATTTCCTGGGTATCTTTAATAGGAATCATGCTGGGCGTTGCGACACTAATTGTTGTAATGTCTGTAATGGGTGGTTTTCATGACACACTATTGGGTCGAATAATTGGTATGAATGGTCATGTTGTTGTTTATCATCAAGATGGTGCAATATCAGACTTTGATTTCCTAATTGATAAAATGAATCAAAACAAGATAGTATCCAACCATGCAACATCAATTGTTCCGATTGCCGAAGGGCAAGTAATGGCGACTGCAAATGGCAACAACACTGGTGCGATGATACGTGGCATCAAAATGTCAGATTTACAAAAGAAAACTAATTCTGGCACTCGTATTTATGGTAAACCACTAGACGCAATCAAAGAAGGCGAATTGGTCGCAGGCGCATCACTGACTCGCAATTTACGCGTCACGATGGGTGACAATATTTCTTTGGTATCTGCTAACGCTGCAACTCCTACTCCGTTTGGTTCGATGCCACGTATTATGTCATATCCTGTTATGTCATCATTCTTTATGGGGATGTATGAATATGATTCTGGCTATATCTTTATGCCGCTGGAAACAGCACAAAAGTATTTAAATATCGGGAATGCAGTAACACATATTGACATTTTTCTAAAAGACCCAGAAAACACAACTGCTGTACAAAAATCGCTGATTGAATTACTGCCAGACGGATTTGTTGTACGTGACTGGCGTGAATTAAACCGCGGTTTTGTTGGCGCACTTCAAGTCGAATCAAATGTAATGTTTTTGATATTAATGCTGATTGTAATTGTTGCAGCATTTAACATAATCTCATCGCTTGTTATGTTGGTCAAAGATAAAAACAAAGACATTGCTGTCCTGCGCACATTTGGTGTATCACGCAAATCTATGATGCGTATATTCATCTTGTGTGGTTCATCAATTGGTGTTATTGGAACATTTTTCGGTACGATATTCGGGGTTCTAATTGCTATTTATATTGAACCAATTCGTCAATTTATTCAAATGATAACTGGGCGCGATTTGTTTCCTGCGGAATTGTATTATCTGTCTGAGCTACCATCAAAACTAGAATTATCCAGTGTTGCAGGCATAGCAATACTGGCCATTACATTATCTTTCTTGGCGACATTATACCCAGCCTGGAAAGCCGCCAACACAGACCCGGTTGAGGTATTACGCAATGAATAAAAAACAAACCGAATTATTATTTAATAAATTTGTTCTAGAATCATTTAATACCACTTGGGGAAACGATACATTATCTGCCAAGGCCGCGGATGAACGTTATAAATCATACGGCATCACACCACCACATAAAATATTCTATGAATATAAGTTCCCAGACAACATGTCGCGTTATGAATTATTAATGCAATATGATTATATGGATATGTTTCAATCTTTTCAGGCAGGTGATATGTTGCGCCAATTGGATAACATTAACGATTTGCGCCCAGAACATCGCGAAATCATAAAAAAATATACCCGCGAACAAATCCAAGATATTGAAAACTATATTCTGGCCCACAAATCCCAATGGGCCGATAAAATGAAATATTATATTTATGAACTAAAGCGTATGAACCCAGAACTAAAAGACATCCATGTCACACCTGAAAAAATTGATGACATTAAAAAAAATAACAAATTTTTAACACCTGAACGATACCAAGAAATAGCAAACATGAATTTTGTCCACGGTGCTGTTTTTGGTTTTTCACCAGATGACATAAAATATTATCTAAACAGAACCGAGGCACAATTCATACAAGACCAAAACGATGAACAACTAAACTTTATTCAAATTGGACATATTATTGCACCACAACATCGTGATGACTTTGTAAAATCCGAACAACAAATTCAACAAATAGAAAACGCACGAAAACAACACGGACATGAATAAATGGCAAACATATTAAATTCTTTATCAAAAATTAAAACAGGCGACATTGTTATGTCGGTACGTGATATCAAGAAAACGTTCATAGAAGGTGGCCAACCTCTGCACATTTTACGTGGTGGTGGTTTTGATTTACATCGTGGTGAAATTATTGCATTGGTTGGTACATCTGGTTCTGGTAAATCTACATTATTGCAATGCGTTGGTCTGCTTGATCGACCAACATCTGGCAGTATAATGATTGGTGGCGCATCCGTTCAAAAAATGGATGAAGATATGCGCACACAAATTCGTCGCAATAAAATTGGATTTGTATATCAAAAACATAACCTGTTGTCTGATTTTACAGCACTTGAAAATGTTATATTACCAATGCTGGCAAACAATGTACCAGAAAACGAAGCACGCACACGTGCAGCCAAATTATTACGTGCGGCAAACGTTGCCCATCGCGCGTCACATTTACCTGGTCAAATGTCTGGTGGCGAACAACAGCGTACCGCTGTTGCACGTGCACTGGCAAACAATCCTGATATTTTATTAGCGGACGAACCAACTGGAAACTTAGATCCAAATCACGCAATGACTGTATTTGATTTATTACTGGATTTAGTTCGTAAAAACAAAATGGCAATGCTGTTTGTCACACACGACATGAATTTGGCACAACGTGCTGATAAAATTATTACAATTCGTGATGGAATTGTGGCATAATGCATACATAATATATGGAGAGAGCAATGACAACAAAAACAAGATATAACTCAAATTCAAAAAACACACACAGAATTATTCATACCCCTGCACAACGTTTTTGGGGTACACTGGCTTTTATCGCCCTGTTTATCTGTGGTGTAATGGTTGGTTATAGTATTAACAGCACTCCAATACCTGTTCAGTCAATTTCATCAGAACAAGAAACAGTTGAATCAACAATACCATCGCTGGCACAAAAGACCTGCACACTTATTGAAGAGTCCCTACTAGTACGTCTGCCAGATGGAGACAAAACCGCATCTGCAGACGATCGAATTATACGTGCAAAAATTTACGCAAACCTATCTGAACGTGGTTGCACTGAAAACTCTCAAAAATATCACGATTTAGCAAAACAAGAATTAGAAATAGCACGCGCACTGGAAGATGATGTGTTTGACAAATCTGACACAATCGAAGTTGTCGAAACATACAAACGTTTAAACATGCAGGCTGCCGCCGAAGAAATTTTAGAAACAGCAAAAAAGCTAACAAATCCAGCAATTGATTTCATTCTAGAAATTGAAAGAATAATAAACGAGTAATAATATGAAAAACATCTATAAAATAGCTTTATTTCCGTTAATCATTGGTTTTACAACTGGTACTTTTGCAAACACAACAGACACAGATACACTTGAATCTGAAAGTGCATCACAGTCAATTACCGAACGAAAATCATGTGATGACATTGCAAACGAAATAGCAGAATTATCAGCAATAGAATATCCAGAACCAGAAACACTAGAAGAACTTCAAGCACTAAAACAAAAACAACGCAGCATATGTAACAAAAAAGCTGGTGTACGCTCTGGTCGTTCGACAACACAAATGCGTTCACGCGCACAAAAAGCACATTCAAAAACAAAAACACCTGAAACAACAACTACATCTGCAGAAAAAAAGGATATCTCCCAGACAACAACATCTGACAAAACATGTGAATCACCAGATGAAAACGGATGTTGTCCAGGTGAAAAATATACTGATATGGGGGATTTAGGATTTAATTGTTGTCCTGAAACAGGTGGCGATTGTTTTCCCCCTATTCCATTACCAGAAAAAAATGAAACAAACGAAGTTTCTGTTGAACCAGAAACAGAACATCAATCCGAAATTATTGTTGATGAAGCAACCCAACTGGAACAAATCGCAGAAAACATCGAAGCAGGTCTGTGTGCAGACGGAACAAAACCAAACAAATTTGGTTGTTGCGGAAATGAAGAATTCAAAGAAATTGAAAATTTGACATTTGCATGTTGTCCCCCAGATGGTGGAGACTGTTTTCCACCAATAAAATAAAATAAAATAAAATAAAATAAAATAAAAAACCCGCAAATGCGGGGTTTTTATTTACTGCATACCAACCGTAAATTCATCTGCATAATCAGCAACCAGCTGCCCTGCAACAGAACAACTAATATCTTCAAAGCCACTTTTAATCTGATTTTTCTTAATAATACTATTAGAAATCAAACCACCAGCTGTTCCCAAAACCACACCTGCCGCAGCATCAGATGTTAATCGTGCTGTATTAAATTTACCATCTTTATTTTTCCACACACTAACATCTGCACCTGAAACAAACGCATTCAAAACAGACATTGCTGAAATAATTTTATCACGAGCATCTGCCTGCAAACGCATATTTTCCATATCGGTGTTTATCTGATTAATCTTCAAATCAACATATCCAGATATCATCACTTGTATCTGAGCTTTTTGTCCATCAGTCAAATACTTTGTATATTCTACAATTAACGATTGAACCTCTTGTTTCTGCCCATCCGCCAAAGACTGCGTATTAGCAACAATCAGTGCAACAACTTCCTCTGGTGTTGTTTTTTCTGATATTTGACCACGTATTTGGTTTATCAGTCTGCGCTGTTCATCTGTTAGACTTTGCACCTTTGATATTTTAGTTAACAAAATATCATTTTGCGCTTTTAAACTTGCAACATCTGCTTCCACCTTAGCCAAACGATTTTCAATTACACCGACATATTCTGCAATTTGATTATTTAAATCTTGCACAATTTGACTAAACACAGTCTGCATATTAGCATCCAGTGAGGTCCCCAGTTCAGCAGCAGCAGCATCAACCGCACTTTGAATTAATCTATGCGCTTCCTCTCGAGAAACCTTTTCATCTAGTTCCTTATTAATGTCTTTAATTTTCTTATTAATCTTTTTAATGGCTTTATCTATCCGCCCATCCTTCGCACGCAGCTGTTTATAACGCACATCATTTTCCAGATCTACCACAGCTAATTTTCCTTTTAATTTAAAAACATCCCATTCAACACTACTTATTCTTTTTTTCAATTTTTTTATACGATTATCAATTTTATCCATACGTGCATTCAATTTTTTTGCACTAGCCAGAATTATTTCTTCAACTTCTTTTTCTTGTTTTTTACTTAATTCAGCACCATCCAATGCTTTTTCCACCAAGTCCATAACCTGATCTTCATTTAATTTTTCATTAACTTCGTCCTGCATTTTATCCATATTTTTTACAATTTTATTTAATTTTTTATCTTGAAAATTATTACGAATATCCTGCCACATCAGCTTACCATTAAATACAGCCATCTTAATTGCAAAATCATTCAAACGACGTTTTAATTTTTTAACATCTCCACCTAATTTATCAATTTCGCTATCAATCAATGACTTTACCTGTTTCAATTGATTTTCATTCAAATCAGCTTCATCAATTGCATCTTGAATCATATCCATAACATCATCTTCTGTCGGTCTTTCTTTAACCTGACTTTTCAACTTATCAATTTTACCACCCAAAGATCTTATCTTTGCATCCTGACGATTATTTGTCATATTATCTTTTATTCTATCAAACCAGGTTTGAACCTGCAGTTTTGTTAAACTTGTTTTTACATCTTTTAAATCATCTTCCAATACATCAACACGACTTGTTAATTTTTTTAGATCTACTTTTAATCCAACTGTTGCTAATTCAATTTGCATTTTTACTTGTTGCAATTGATTAGCAGACAATCTTGCAGATCTTAATTCTTTTTCAACAATATCTTCAACATCTGATTCTGTCAGCTGTTCTTTTTCCATATTTGCTAATTTATCTCCAAGTTTTTTTATCTGTGCATCTTGATTAACATTGCGCAAATTATTATACAAACGCACCCATGCGATTTGAGCTTCATTTTGTGTAACCCGCCAGTTCAAATTACGCAATTTTTTATATACAGCACTCCTGTCAGCCTTCTGCTTTTCTGCTACACTTTCAATTAATGAAATTACATTATCAATTTCAGACTGATCAACAAAATCGTAATTTTTTAATTCATCATCAATAATATCAACCACTTGGTCTGCAGAAACTTTTTGTTTAAGATTTTTATTAATTTTACGAATTTTTTTTGCAAATCTGTCCATTCGACGACTTTGAGCCTCATCAGCAATTGTATTTCGCCAGATTTCAAAATCTAACTTAAAAACATCACCTTTGATATCACTAATATCCTGTTGGATATCATCAATCACAGCCCCTATTTCTGCTAAATCTTTTTGAATATCTTCCTGTGATCGATTTATCATACTTTTTATTTTTCTAATATCAGCCAATGACAGTCTTTTATTAATTTTGACTTTTTTTATTGTTACATCATAAACTTCTGTAATATCCACATCTATATTTGATGTTATATTCTGAACAATATTCGTCTGTGTTATATTAAAAACATTAGCTAAATCTTTTACTTCATTAATTTCTGCACAGTATTTTCCAGCATATTCATACAGTTTCAAGACACTATTATATTTAAACTTTCCTGTTCCAACTGTGCAATAAGCATCAACAATTGTTGCTTGCCAACCATATCCTGTTCTATCTGCATCAGGAATATTAACACATTTAAAAACGGCATTCGAATAAGCAGCCCCAGATCCAATTGCAGCATTAGATAAACGTATTACATCATCAACATTACAATATCCTTGTCCACAAACATAGGCTGCAATTGTCTGACCTTCATTACGTTTTTCGTATTTAGCTGTAGAAGGATACAAATAATCATCATATGCAGAATCCCCACCTTGTGGCAAAACATAATTTGTTTTTACACAAATACCAAATGCCTGACTTGTAAACAATAATACACCAAACAAACAAACCATATTTTTTTTCATGATCCACAATCCTTATTCCTGCTTCAACAATTACTTTAATTTTTCCAACAAACCAATAAATGGATTTATTTGCTCATCACAATCAGATAAATTATGATCACCCAAACTACCAGCCTCACGACATCCTTGTTCCAAATCTTCCAACGCTTTAACAACCCTGTTATATTCAGTTTTATTTTCTTTTTCTAAAACCTTTATTTGTGACAATATTAATTCCTGACCTTCTAATGATTTTTGTCCCATAACCTTGCCACCAATCAATTTATTACCAAACAATTCCATTGCACCAACACCAACACCTGCCCCACCAACAACAGATGCCACAACCCCCAGATTACGAGCTTTCTTTTTGCCATCTAATATACGGTCTTTTAATATTTCTTCATCCACCCAGGCACCACATGTAACAGAACGCCCCATTTCAAAATATTTACTTTTTATATCTGATATATCAATACGATTATCTGATGTTTTTAAATCCACCTTTACATAGCATGTATTATTTTTAGGATTTTCAATATCTTCAATCATATTTACATAACTATCTGTATTACTATTCTTTGCAGCCCATACAAACGTATTACTAACACCAATATTATTAGAGATACAAATTTCACGTTGTTTTTTTATTTTTTCTAATTCAGGATCAACTGTAACTGTCGGTTTATCAACAACCACATTTGATAATTCTTTATTCCATACAGCAGCAGCTGGATATTCTTTATCTTCTACAGACACGCCAACGTTAACTTTATCTACTGTTGCCCTATAACTACTATCAGCACTTTTTTCCAACCCGACAACATTTCGTCCCATACGCCCTGTTTGCGCAGCATCTACCACACCAGACAAAAACACACAAAACAGACAAAATAATACTTTTCGCATATACATTCTCTCTATATTTTTTTAGAAAAAAACAACTTACTTTTCCAGCTTATGATATCATATTCTCACACTAAAAACAAAAAAAAACGCAATTAATGCGTTTCTATTATTTAACAACAATCCTTCGTCCACTGCCATTTTGTGTTATATAGATATGAGTTGTGTTTTCTGGCAAAACCCCTTTTGCTATTTCTGGCCATTCTATTAATGTAATATCATTATTGATTGCATAATCCAATCCAACTTCTGTTAATTCAGACACATCTTCAATACGATATAAATCAAAATGCGATATTCCATCATAAGATTGAACGATTGTAAACGTTGGACTTGGCACAACAGTATCTTCACCACGCAAAGTCTGAATAATTGTTCTTGCGACCTCAGATTTTCCCATACCTAAATCCCCATGCAATGCGACGACGCATGGTGCAGACAAATTCCTTGCAAAATTCTTTGCCCATTGACGCATTTCATCGACATTACTTAAAACATATTCATTCATAGCTTACTCCAATAATAACAAATCATCTTCTAATTTATGAATCTGATCACGAATTTCTGCAGCCAATTCAAATTCCAAATCTTCTGCAGCCTGTCGCATTTTTTTATTCAATTTAATAATTTCTCGGCGCAAACTTTCCGCATCCATAACCCCACCAGACTTATCATACACAAATCTACGTGTTTTGTCAGTTTTTTCTTGTTTTTCACCAACTTCTGCAAAAACAGCTTTTACGACAGTCTTTGGAATAATCCCATAAGTCTTATTATAAGCCATCTGTTTTTCACGACGTCGCTTTGTTTCATCTAATGCAGCCCGCATAGAATCAGTTATCTTATCCGCATATAAAACAACCCGTCCATTCTCATTACGTGCAGCCCGCCCAATTGTCTGAATCAAAGACCTTGTTGAGCGCAAAAACCCCTCTTTATCTGCATCCATAATTGCAACCATTTCACATTCTGGTACATCCAGTCCTTCGCGCAGCAAATTTATACCAACCAAGACATCATACTTACCCAACCTCAAGTCACGCAATAAATCTATTCTTTCTAATGTTTCAATATCTGAATGCAAGTATTTTGCACGCACACCATTTTCATTCAAATAATCGGTTAATTGCTCTGACATTTTTTTAGTCAAAGTCGTAACTAAAACACGCCCCTTAGTCTTTTTTATCTGTTCCAGCAAATCATCCACCTGATGTTCTGTTGGTCGCACATCACATACTGGATCCAAAAGTCCTGTTGGTCTTATAACTTGTTCTGACACAATACCATTTGCCTGCGCCAGTTCCCAGTCTGCTGGTGTCGCAGACACAAATATCGTTTGTGGGCGTAACCTGTCCCATTCATCAAATGTTAACGGTCTGTTATCAACACACGAAGGCAACCGAAAACCATACTGCGACAGTGTTTCTTTACGCGCACGATCACCACGACTCATAGCACCAATTTGCGGTACAGTTACATGACTTTCATCAATAAACAAAACAGCATCTTTCGGCAAATATTCAAACAATGTTGGTGGTGGTTGTCCTGGCAAACGTCCCGACAGATATCGTGAATAATTTTCAACCCCACGACACGTACCTGTATTTTCCATCATTTCAATATCGAAATTCACCCGTTCTCTTAAACGTTGTTCTTCAATATATTTCATATTTTCATGAAAAAAATCTAGACGTTCTTTTAAATCTTTTTTTATTTCAGCAATTGCTTGTAACACACTTGGCATCGGTGTCGCATAGTGTGTATTCGGATAAACAACAACCCTGTCTAATTTTTTTAGTTTTGCACCAGTCAATGTATCAAATTCCCAAATATCTTCAATTTCATCTCCAAAAAAAGATATTTTCCACGCTCTATCCTGACTGTGCGATGGGAACAAATCTAAAATATCGCCACGAACACGAAAGACCCCACGTTCAAAAGCGGTATCATTACGTGTATATTGAATATCTACCAGCGCACGCATTACATCACGCATTGAAATCAAATCACCAGACTTCAAGACCAATTTCATACCAGCGTACTGTTCTGGCGATCCCATACCATAAATAGAAGAGACCGAAGAAACAACAATAACATCTCGCTCTTCTAGCATTGCACGTGTTGCGCTATGCCGCATACGATCCAACTGCTCATTAATAGATGCATCTTTATCAATATATGTATCTGTTGTTGGTACATATGCTTCTGGTTGATAATAGTCATAATAAGACACAAAGTATTCAACATGATTTCGCGGAAAAAAAGCCTTCATTTCCGTATATAATTGCGCAGCTAATATTTTGTTTGGTGCCATAATCAGCGCTGGTCGTCCCAGATTAGCAATAACATTAGCCATAGTAAACGTCTTACCAGACCCTGTCACCCCTAACAACACTTGGGATTTTCGCCCCTGCTCTACCCCAGACACCAGTTCTGATATAGCAGTTGGTTGATCTCCCATTGGTTTATAATTACTTTCAAGATCAAATATTTTTTTATTCACAACCATTAGTATAATTCATTATAATCAAAATACAAGGAAGTAGAGAATGGCATTAAAACCTAGATATAAACGCAGAATCATATGGTCGCTGATATCTATTGTTTCAGCATTAATATTGGCTATTATTATCATACCATCTATGATAACTCTAAACAAATTCAAACCTATGATAGAAGTTGCCATTGAAACCCAGACAAATGTTCCAGCTAAATTAAAAGGTGATTTGAATTTTAGTTTATTGTCTGGTGCCACTATTGTTGCACATGACGTACATGTTCCAAATGCAAAAATAGGTTCTGTATTATTATCAATACCATTTAGCAGTATATTTAACCTGAACAACCCAACAATAAATAATACAGTTATAATATATGATGCCGATATAACTATTACAAAACTGGAACCAGCGGTATTTAACCATAACATACAGATATATGATTCTAACATTAATTTTATGGGACGTGACTTTCATATAATCAGGGCCCAAATGATTAACAATAAATTCACTGGCACTGTTCGCAGTGCAAACCATAAGTATGATGTTGAATTTGTTGGAGATACATTTCATATAACCAACAAAAACAATAAACTTGACATTTCTGGTAATTTTTTTAACAACGGTTCAATTCGTGGCCACATGTCTTTAGAAACCGATGACATAAATGATTGGCTAGGTATAGAAGAACCAAAAATAACCTCAACTGTAAACATATCCATGAATTTTGAATGGTCTCCCGAAACAGGTTTTAAATACACAAATATCCAAACTGGTATTTTTACAGGCAGCATTGAAATACAACCAAATGGGAACAAAATAATAAAATTAAAAGCAAATGGATTAAAATATGATTTTTCATTTATATTAAATCCCAGCAACATGTTAAATCACACACAATACGATCTAGATTTTTATGGTGATTTAAAATTTCTGGAAAAAACATTTAATCACATCAGAATTAACGCAATTGGTACAAACAAACAAGTTCAAATCAGAAACATTATTGCTGACAATATCGCATTCACAGGCGGCTACATTGATACAAATGGTGCACATAACATATTAATAACAATGCCGTTTAAAGGACAGGAATCAACATGTAATTTTTCTGGCACACCAGAAAACTGGAAATGCACCCCATTTTCATATGGCGACATAACTGGTGATATATCTGTAAACAACAAATCATTTGATATGATTATTAAATCAGATAAGAAAATGCCAAAAGACGGTATATTAAGCGAACAAATAAAAACTCTTGGTTCTCATGGAAAAATAAAATTTCAATTTTCAGATGTTGCAGGAACATACCATATAAACGACAATAAAATAGATGCAACATTTACATATGCACATGATAAAACCTTGCGCTGGGCAAATATAAACATGCCATTTTTACCAGGATTTATGAACAATGATCTTGGTGATTTTATTTGGCATGGTAACATGATGGACTTTACACCACACAACAAAAAATGGCGTCTGCAAATTAACAACAAACGATTTACACTAACTGGAACATCTGCCCACACATGGCTACCTGGTTTAGACTTACGTGCTATAAACGACATGCCTTATACGATATCTGGTATATACAGCGATGGAAAAATATCAGATTTAACAATAGATATCTTGAACACAAAATTAACAGGCTCGTTTAATGACAACAATTTGACATTACATACAAACATGTTAAATATTGACGATTTTATATCAAAAGAATTTTTATCTAGATATTCAGAATTAGAATTTTTAACAAATGCACCTATACTAATTCCATTTGGAATTACCATAAACATTTCTTTATCCAGTGATAAATTAATATACAACAAAGAAGAATATGCAAATTTTGTATACTCTCTAAAAAATAACGCTCAAATTTTTTCAATTACAGACAATGCACGTGGTAATTTATTAGCCACAATAGAAAAAAATAAAAACAACTATGAAATATTCATACAAATGAATAAATTTGTTTTAAATGACTATTTCTTAGAAAGATCGATGCCATTAAACATTCGCGACACAATGATAACTGCTGAAATTCACATGAAAACGAATGGTCAAATCGCACACGACATATGGTATAACCTGAATGGTCAAATGGATATGTCTTTTGATGGTGGTTATATATCTGGTTTTTCGTTTGATAGTTTTTATGCATCTGCCAACAATTTAAGTTCATTAAATTTAGAATACGCAATATCGAACGCACTGGGCAACGGCGAAACCAAAATAAAAAATATGCATATCATCGGTCAATACACAAACGGCAATTTTAGGACCATAGAACCGTTTACGATATCCATGCGTCATATAAACGGATTTGGTACAATAGAAATAGAAAACAAAGATATGTATACAACCCTAGACTTAACGATGCGTGGTACATCACCTGTTCCATCAGTAATACAACTAAACGTATTACCAGACGGCACACGTCAATATTCATTATCTGAAATAATGACAAATTTTGACAGCGAATATTTAAAAGAATTTATTCGAACACACGACAAATTCTAACGTGCAGTTTCACGTAAAAATTCATCACGCGAAATATTACGTCCCTTTGCATCGGCATAGTAAGTATATTGACCGACTTGAACACAATGATATCCGTCGTTACAAAATTTAATATTTCGTTTATTACGAACCAGTATCTGACTTTGCCCAATTAAATCTGCAGATGTACCACAAAATAATTTTATTAAATAATTAATAAAACCACGTGACAAATACGGCACATAAACAACACCGCCACGTTTAACAATTCTAGCTACATTATATTTATGTGTATTATTTTTTAAGACATACGACTGATATGGCGTCAGGCGCAAAGTCTTTGTAATATTATCAATATAATCGTACATGATTTAATTCTCCTGCGACGAATTATATTAATATATTACCAAAAACAAACAGGTATGATTTCACAACAAAAAATCCCCAATTTTGGGGATTTTTATTAGTTTTTCTTTCTAACCTGAATATGAACATCACGCAATTGTTGCTCAGTTACTTCATTTGGACTGCCCATCAACAAGTCTTGTCCACGCTGGTTAGCAGGGAAAGCTACAACCTCACGCACACTGTCCCCAAAACCTGTAATTTCAGACACCAATCTATCAATACCGAACGCACAACCGCCGTGCGGTGGTGCACCATACTGGAAAGCTGTATACAAACCACTAAAGTTCTTTTCAACAGCTTCAATTGGATAACCAGCAATTTCGAAACATTTTTTCATAATGTCTGGGTTATAGTTACGTAATCCACCACTACAGATTTCCAAGCCATTCAATACCATATCAAACTGAGCTGCTTTGATATCAAATGGGTTTTTAGTATCTAACTCTGCCAATGTTGCCATCGGGAACGAGAATGGGTTATGTGTAAACTTTGGTGCACCTGCACGGTCTTCATCGGGCTCAAAGAACGGGAATGATTCAACCCAGCAAAACGCAAAATCACGCGGATTTACCAAACCTAAATCAGCTCCCAGTTTATTACGCAGTTTACCAGCCGCTTTAGATGCAGGTTCCATCATATCACAAACAAAGAACAACGACGCATTATCACCTGCAATTTCACGCAACTTTGCAATACGTTCTTCATCTAATTTCTTCGCAACGGGTCCTTTTGCTTCTTCGGCAAAAACAATGTACCCCAAGCCACCTAATCCCAATTCTTTAACAGCATATTCACCCAATTTATCAAACCAAGAACGTGGTTTATCAGCACTATTTGGTGCTGGGATTGCTCGAACAACACTGCCATTTTCAACTGCATTTGCAAAGATTCCAAAATCAGATCCACGGAATACATCTGTCACATCATGGATAATAATTGGGTTGCGTAAATCTGGTTTATCTGAACCATATTTCAGCATAGCATCATCATATGTTATGTGTGGAATTTCTGGATACACATTCGCATCAGGTGCAAATTCACGAACCAAGTTTGGCATAATTTCATCACCCACAGCTTGAATATCAGCTAAATCCACAAAAGACATTTCTAAATCCAACTGATAGAATTCTAACAATCTGTCAGAACGTAAATCTTCATCACGAAAACATGGTGCGATCTGGAAATATCTATCAAATCCAGACACTTGCAGCAACTGTTTAAACATCTGTGGTGCTTGTGGCAGCGCATAAAATTTACCATGATGCAAACGACTTGGCACAATAAAGTCACGCGCGCCTTCTGGACTAGAAGCCGTCAACACAGGCGTCTGAAATTCTGAAAACCCTAAATCCCACATTTTGTCACGCAACCATTTCATCATTTTGTTACGTGTTAAAATAGTGTTATGTAATTTTTCACGTCTCAAATCCAAGAATCTATATTTATAACGTAATTCTTCACCAACTTCATCTTCGCCGAAAACCTGGAAAGGTAAAACTTCTGAATTTGTCAGAACTTCGAAAGAAGTAGCTTGGATTTCAATTGCACCAGTTGGAATTTTATCATTTACTGCTGCGGCATCACGTGCAACAACATTTCCAACAACTTTAATCACAGATTCTGGACGAACACGTTCCAACGCTTCATTACCACCATCAAAAACAATCTGTGTAATACCATAATTATCACGCAGGTCCACAAACAACAATGCCCCATGGTCACGCTTACGATGAACCCAACCAGACAAAGTTACTGTTTCACCAACGTTTTTAGCGGTCAATTCTCCACATGTATGTGTTCTGAACTTTGATTTCAAAGATAACATTTTGGTCCCTTTTTTGTTTATCGGGCACAAAAATTCAACAGAATTTAGGCACCCATTTTTACTGTCAAATCATCAGGGGCGCAAAGATTTTTCCTGCGCGGTGCCACCCTGGCTTATAACTTAAGCAATGCTCATGAACACTCGGTGGTTGTCAGGCACTTCATTGCATTCATACGCATAAAATCTGACAATGATTATAAAACGATAAATAAATATTGCAATAATTTATTTTAGAAACTATAAGTCATCCCTGCCCCATAGAACGCATAAGAATTATTTTCTGGTGCTGTATTTCCATTTGAAAAATGATGTGCAAAGACCTCTATAGATGTACATTCTGACAAACGATAACCTACTCCTAGCTTAAAACTAAATAATAACTTTGAACCAATACGCTTATTCTGTTGTGCTTGGAATCCTGCGCCAAAACCTACAAAAGTATACCAATTATCACCATATAAAGGAGACACATCCAAGCTTAACATTGCTATTGGAATAGAAAATTTTTCCCAATTCCATCCATATTTTTTTCCATACCCAATTGTCTGCATAACGTTTAAAGATTTACGTGCAGGAATATCAAAAAAAGTCATTTCTTGTGAATATTGTGCATGCAATATATCAAACGGCACAAATTCAGATGGCGAAGGAATTAAGAAACCATCATTTACCCCAAAACCAAAATTAAACGCCACTTGATTTTCATATCCGTTCAAGAACGGATTAAGCACATCAGCCCTCACAACATTCGTTGTCAAGCACAGTCCCAAAAAAATCGATTTTAGATAATTCATAACACAAAAATAAATTTATAAAAAAAGGTTTAAATTGTAAACACGAACAAAATCCCAGCAAAAATTGTCACTTGCAATCAGAAAAAAGTCTGTTATAATTCGTGTCGCTTGGCAGCGTAGCTCAGTGGTAGAGCAGAGGAATCATAATCCTTTGGTCGGGGGTCCGAATCCCTCCGCTGCTACCAGAATAAACAAACGACCCGATGGGTCGTTTTTTTATTCTGTGCGTCGGGGTGATGAAGGACACCCAGATGGGAGTCCGACAAAAAAGCAGGTTTTGCAAGTGCAACGCAGCGAAACCGTTGCGATTTGGAAAGGGGCCCGCACACAAAGTGTGTGGGAATACACAATCCCTCCGCTGTAATACAAATACAATAAAAAAAACGCCCGAGGGGCGGTGGAATTATCGTGTGTTTTGCCTTACCTTGTTAAGGTATTCTTGCATCTTGGTGGCGCATTTATCAGGACAATCCTTGGCCAAAATATGATTTATTGTTGGACATTCATCATAATATATCGAGTGTGGAGCATAAGGATTTTGTGGGTGTTTTTGATAGCCCAGATAACAATGCAAGTTGCATCCGTTACAACGGACAGGTCTCTGTAATGGGTTTTGTTCTTGGTAAATTTGCAAACTGGTCCCAAAATATTGTATAAGGTGATTGAATTGTGTTGGTGTAGTTGGTTTTATCGTGTTGGGGGTTGTACACTTAAATAGAGCCCAAGGTTTATAGTGTTCAATCACTGTTTGGACAGCGTGGCGAAATACAACATCTTGTTCAGGTGTAAAGTGTGCGACAGGCAATGTTTCAAATGGGTTTCGTAAATATACTGTGTTTTGTTGATAGGTATAAAAATATCTGGGGTCCTGTCCAAAACGTGATCTAATCTCCCACCCAAAACTGATTGTTGTGTCTGGTGTAATGGAACCACGATAGTTGTATATCACTATTTTACGTGCAGTTCGATACAGTTCGTGTAAAAAGTAATCCGCATTGTTTTCACGCATGGCGGCAGGCGATATTTTATCGATGTCCTGGACGGATATTTTTTGCCATGGGTATACAATAGAAATGTATGACATTGTTTGTTTTGTTCTTTTACTTCTGGTTTTGTTTAAGATTGTTAATTTCTTGTAGTATTTTGTTGTTTTTTTTGTTTCAATTTCATAATACTTACCTTGTGTTTACAAGATTTATAGCATAAAAATGCTGTTTTGCAAGCGGTGTAGCGGTTTTTGTTAAAGTGAATTTTGTATTTAATCTGATTAACGCTTATGGACAATTTTACATATACTAGACATCAACTATTACAAAACAAATGAAAGTGGCGGTTTTCTGCGGGGTGCGTGTGGGAAAATACTTTGTGCGCTGGTATATCATAATCCTTTGGTCGGGGGTCCGAA
>JAZRJE010000015.1:0-1229 GCA_045645645.1 Candidatus Enterousia sp. | reverse complement strand
GCAACCGCCCGTAACAAGGGTTTGGACGCAGCAACCGGTAAATATTTAATGTTCTGTGATTCTGATGATTGGTACGAACCGAACATGTGTCAGGTTATGTTTGATACAATCGAAAAACAAAAAACTGATTTGGTTATGTGTCGACCTTATTGCGATGTAGATTCTAACTTGTCTAAGAAAGAACGCACAATGCGTACAAATATTATCAAATACTTGAATCCCAGACAGCGTGGCAAACAACAACTGACAAGTAAAAATATCTTTGATATAAATGTTATGCTGTGGAATAAGATTTGGCGAATGGACATAATCAGAAAATACGACATCAGATTCCCAGACGGTTGTGAACATGACGACGGTGCTTTTTTCCAAATGTATTTTTGTATGGCAGATTCTATTTTCATAACACATAAACGTCTGTATCATTATGTATGGCGCGCTAATTCTATAATGAGCAGTCAATATAACCGTAAGCCAAAAAACAAATATGATAATTTGAAGGTTGCTAACTATGTGTTTAATTTCTTGTTAAACAACCGTGCGTTTCCTAAACATTCTTTGACAATGACAAAAATATTTTTTATTTGTTTGCAATATGTACAGAGGCTACATTTTTTACCCACAAACGAACTGGTCGCTTATTGCTTTGATATTAACTCTAAGATTGCAAACATTCTGCGACAAAATGTGTCTTTGGTTGTATGGAATACATACGTCATACTGTTTGTAACAAAAAAATCATACGCAAGATTGATAATCGAATGGTTTGTGTACACGATTCCTATGGTTTTATTACGTATTTTTATTCCAAGATGGCGCATACGATTCCAGTTAACTATAAAATATATTACAAATAAAATGGAATGGAAATATAAAAAACATTTATCAAGCATTGCTTGTCAAACTGTTTTTCACAATCAATACAACTAACAGAAATACGATATGCCACAAATTTCAATTATTGTACCTGTTTATAATACCGATAAATATCTTAGACGAACGCTGGACGCGTTAGTAAACCAGACATTTACCAATATTGAAATTATTGCAATTGATGATGGCTCAACCGATGATTCATTAAAAATACTGAACGAATACGCAGAACGTGATTCACGCGTGGTGGTTATTACGCAAAAAAATTCAGGGCCGGCAACCGCCCGTAACAAGGGTTTGGACGCAGCAACCGGTAAATATTTAATGTTCTGTGATTCTGATGATTGGTACGAACC
>JAZRJE010000014.1:0-4939 GCA_045645645.1 Candidatus Enterousia sp. | reverse complement strand
TTTATTATAACTTATGTATTGAGTCCCTAAAACATCAGCAGAGTTATAAAATTGTTTATAAAAAATGCGCAACACTGGATGATATTTATATTTTGTTCCTAAAAATTTTATTCCCGTATTTACCTCCCATCCAAAAGGCATCCCTCTTTCTTTTGTCTCATAAGATATGTTTTTATCATAATAAAAATCATTCCATTCGAAGGCGTTTGCAGCACCTATATTTGCCCCAATAAAAAGATTAAAAACTTTGCTTTCATTAGCGATATCCGTATCAGCCAATGAAGTATTTGTAGCCATTAAGCAAATAAATAATAAAAATATTTTTTTCATTTTATTTCACCTTGGTTTTATGTGTTAAAACGTATATCTAAGTCCTATTTTTGTACTAAACACTGCTTCTAGTGCCTCACTTGTTGTAAGAAGATAACGAGCGGTTACGAATAACCCAAATCCATTTTTATATTCCTGTAAATATCCTAGCGTGGCACCATATACTCTAGAGTTTTCATGTGCTTCACCAGAAACATTATCAAATGTATACGTTGAGCTTAATCCACCAAATTCTGCACCAATAATTAGAAAATCATCAACCTTGACGTTATTGGTTTCTCTGTTGTGACCTATACGAATATGATTATCAAATGCCGCCCCATATATTTTATGGGTCGCATCACCATGTATGACACCATCATAGAACGCAATCTTAATTTCTGTAGAATCGTATAAATTATCATAGAACATACGTACGCCAGGTTGATATATAGACGATTTTTTGAAAAATCTGGCTCCTGCCTCTATTCCCCAACCAAATGCTCCATGTGTTTTTTCTGACGAAAATGTACTAAATGGAATACCTGCCTCTTCCCCTAGGTCCATATTGTAACTTGGTACATTTATATTTCCGTTTATACCAAAAAATGGATGAATATTATCTATAAATATTTTTGCACTTGCGTTTTGAACAATCAATATTCCAACAATAACACATAAAAATTTTTTCATTTTACACCCCTTTGTAAAAAAAATTAGACCGCCATGGGATGTTAGGCGGTCGGGGAGTTCTCAAATCAGCGTATTAGTGATTCTGTTGTTTTCGGGTTGCCCCTATTGTATGACAAACAGCTCCCCGACTTATTAAGTCAGGGATAAATCACGACACAAAACCACAGGAATGACATCGGATGACGATGCCGTCAGTAATTTTGCACCGAATACGCTGGGCTTGAGATAGCCCCGAACCCATATCCCTATGGATTCATTTCATAGTCTATCACCAAAAATCAAAAAAGTAAATTGAATATATTGCCACTAGATTTTGTCTGGACTTTTTATACTGCAAACAGGGATAAACTTATCCTGACCGACACACAAACACAATTCTTTTGTCAGCTCATCAATTTGTGAATGCATTTCTTTAAGAACTTCTGAAAAAATCTGTTTGGCTTCTATACTTAGTTTTTGATTTTCTGTATGTCTTTTTATAAGGTCTTCTATTGGTAGATTTTTTACCGCTTTTTCTCTGTCTTCATGACGCATACCGTGTTCAAAAATCTTTAATTCTGCAATTTTGTTTGTTTCCCAACATGTTATTTCTTCATATTTATAAATCGCTTCCTGTGCCTTAGTCGCGAGTTTTTGTCCAAACAAATCAAGAATCCGCATAAATATACTATAATTCTTAGATGTGTATTTTCTTAATTCCTCCAACGACAGTTGCTCACAATCATAAATTAGATTATTTATTTTATCCTTGAGAAACATCATAAATTGCCTGTATTCTTCTCTTATTTCTTGTTTCTCTTTCAGTAAAGCCAGAAAAAATTGCTTATTTGCGATAGCATATTGCTGTTGCATGATTTTTTCTTGAGATTTGGCAGATAATATAGAAACATCCCTTTGTTGGCGCATACAAATCCACTGCAATGAATAAATGAACAACGTTCCCACTAAGGCAACCAATGACATTTTGTCTTCTAATTTGCTGTCCCCACAAAATAAAATCCATAACAGCCATCCAACAATAAGAACCGGAATGATATATACTGCCTTATGTAATGTTTTTTTCATCACGCTACCCCATTATTGCTATTCCATAGAATAGAAGTTTTTTTCTGCGACAGCAATATAAATCATTTTTTACCTGTATGATTTCTAAAAACACAAAATCCAATTAAAACTACGCTTCTCCTGACGGATTTAGATACGGACACAAGCACATATAGTTCCAACTGGTCTGTGTTTTACACAGGCGCTATACAGATTGCTGAAATCTGAAAAAACACTTTTGGGGCTTTTGGCGGTTTTCTGAAAAAAATTGCCGTCAAGACACGCGGACTACTACAACCATGTACTGGGCGTTACACACAGTTTTGGCATATTTTGGCAAAACAAAGGGCAAAAACCGCAGATTTCCGCCACACAATTCGCTTTATAATTGTTTCAGAACATTGCCCACAAAAAACCACCCAGACGCACGGACAAAAACAGCTCAAAAAAGGCGAAAAAAATGTTTTACACACACGCTACACCTGGGCGAAAACACACAGGAAAAAGCCCCGGATTTCTGCATGTTACACAATATTATGACAACATTCAAAAAATGCTTGACTTCTGCGATTTTTTGATATAATATTGTGTTCGCTATTCGGGCATAGTTCAGTCGGTAGAACAACGGACTGTTAATCCGTATGTCGTTGGTTCGTGTCCAACTGCCCGAGCCACGAATTCCGTCGCAAAATCGTTGATTTTGCGGCGTCTTTCTTTGTTAACACTTTTGGATTTAGGCACACCACAATCCACCCAAAAACACCACTATTTAACCCCTTGGCTACACAGCAGCTACACAGGATCCGCAACCTGTCCGCAGTCCGATGAATAACTTACAATTTCACAACCCATAAAAAAATCTACATATTTTGAACATATTGCAAAAATGGCATTTTTGGAATGAATATTTGCACAGATAAAATGCAGGTGTTCTTGAATATGGATACGACATCAAATCAACTATTGCCGATTTATCGCAACCCTAAAAAAAGAGGTATCACTTCCGACACCTCTATTTAATCAACAAAACACGTCCGTTATTTATTATCAGCGATGATGGCCGAATAACGCTTTTCTATGATATCTACAATCTTGTCATAGATATCCGATTTAGTAAGCACATCTGCATTCAATTCATCACGCAATGTTTTGGCCGCCCCTAGCACCCCGCTTAATCTGTCCCGAAGTGTCTGCAAAACGCGTGCCGGATTCAGCTCCAGCTGTTCATATAATGCCAACCAGTCTTTCTTGGTCATAGCATCATATTTAGCCTTGCCATTTATAACCATTGCAGTTTCATGATCAACTGTTGTTTCTGGATACGCCTCTACCGAAATCAAATCATAGGCCGGCGCCAAAAATATGTTTTTTCCATAATCTTCGTGCAATATTGAAAAATTCTTGGCATGTGCATCCGTATTACCAATCAGATAGTTAAACATTACCAATTCAACAAATCTGTATGCATCAGTTGCCGGTGCAGACGAATATTCCAGGATTGCATTATAGACATCACGGATTCCTGGCCCACGATCCTTTTGATACTTGCTACGTTCCAAATACCCCAAAATCTGACAAAAATCTTCCTGATGAACCCTTTCGACCCGCCCATCTGCTACAACACGTCTGTCATAGCGTTCAATTTCCAGATATTTATGTTCACCCGTTGCACGCAGTGCCACAGGAACCGTTCCCATGCCTAACAATGTTTTTGCCGCCAACTTCATACAGAATAATTCATTATTCAGTAATTCTGGAAAACGCTGATTTACGATTTTTATTATGTGCGTTGTGGGGTGAGTGTTCGTGGAACGATAGTATTTGTCATCTACGCCCTTTACCACAGCGAATTTAGATTGCGCGCCGGCCAATGATAATCTAGGTGCACCCTCAATACCCGTCAGCAATGGGTTTTGGGGCAATTCTTGAATTATTTTTACCAGTTTATCGTCTGTAATTTCCACCAAATCTTCATCGACATTTGGCATCTCATCTGGATACAGTGAAATAGCCCCCGCACATTCGCCACCAATCTTGTCCAGCACAGAAAAAGTATTATCATCTGATATATGGAATTTATCCGCTATCAGCTTCAGCGCATCACCCTCTGGTGTCAGATTATCAAAGAATGGTTCAGCGTAACGACGATCATACTTTCTTGTTCTAACCGGCATACGAACTGATATCGGCCATTTTGCATCATTTGCGTATTTAAATTCCAAATAACCTACATCGTCTTCGGACAGTTTGCCAACTTTTTGGCTATATAAAAAAACATTCAAAGTTCTAGTCATTTTCGATTTCCGGTGTTTCTATGTTAACCCCTAGCATCCAAGCAACCTTTAACGCTTTTTCCAGCTGAATTGTAGGCTTGCCACGTTCTAACTCACCAATCAGTCGTGGACTAGTGTTTACAATCCCTGCAAGTTGCGCCTGGGTCAGCCCCTGTTTTTTACGTACTTTGCGTATAACTTCACCAAAAACCCTTGAGTCTTTTATCTTCATCATACACTCTCCCCCTTTTCTTCCTCATCGGTAAGATTATCATAAAAAAATCATAGAATCAACTGTTTTCTTACCGATATGTAAGATTTTGCCAAAAACACACCAAAAACACCACAAATCTTCCCGCTCGGTAATAAAAATGCTTTTAAAGCTCTTTTTTACTACATTTATTCCCGATCTGTAACATTGTTTTTTATTGCCCCCCACAACACGACCCTTGATTTTTGTGGGAAATGGTGTAGAATACGTGTGTGCAAGTAATTGCATAAGCGACATTAAAAATATCGTCTTGTGCAACAATAATAAAGAGCAAACCAGTGCTTGATATTCTACTTACTATATTTATCAAAATCCCAATAGCAGTTTTTGTTTTTGCGCTTCTTTTTAA
>JAZRJE010000013.1:0-2195 GCA_045645645.1 Candidatus Enterousia sp. | reverse complement strand
TATCAGCGAGGACAAACTGGTGATTCTTTCTGCAATGGATGAAGAAGAGCCGGTTACCGCAACTGCATCCGTAATGACTCTTTCCGAAAATACCTCCGCATATTCCATGGCCGGTTTGGAGTATTATGCGTATAGTGGCCGAAAAAAAACAGTTATTTATTGTAGCAATAGTTATTTGACAGAAATAGAAATGACTTCAAACGCACAGTATATCCTTGATTTCTTAAGAGAAAGGGGATGGACAAAAAATGCGGTATGTGGCATGCTTGGAAATATGCAGACAGAAAGTACTATCAATCCAGGCATTTGGGAAAGCCTTGATGAAAACAATATGAATGTTGGTTTTGGACTAGTACAGTGGACACCTGCTTCAAAATATATTAACTGGGCAACTGAAAACGGATTGGATTACTTAAATATCGATAACCAGTTGTATCGTATTTTGTATGAAGTAGGAACGGGGCAGCAATATTATAGTACGCCCAATTATCAGTTGTCTTTTTCTAGCTTTACACGGTCTACAGAATCTCCAAGTTATCTGGCGGCAGCGTTTATGTATAATTATGAACGACCTGCAAGTTATGCGACTTTGTCCACTCGTCAAGCACAGGCGACTTCTTGGTACAATGGGCTAATCTAAAATCTATTAAAAGTAACTGCCGAAAATTCGGCAGTTATTTTTAATAGTTGAAAAAACTGATTTGCTAATATTATACATCAAGCAAATGGGAATATTAAGTGCCTGATGTGCGTAATTTTCTTGCTTCCATAACAAATGAATGTTTTTTAATAAATTTAATCTAATATAAAAAGAAGAAAAATCCACATAAAATCTTCTGTTTGCATATCCAGATCAGACGGACAACAGGGTGCATATTCTTGTGGTCGGCTGGTATGTTTTGGTTCTGTAGCAACATAGAAAGCGTCAAAGCAATTTGCTTCCTTTGTGGCTTGCACAAAGTGACTATACTGGCGGTTAGACATGGTTTTACATTCAGCTGCACTTTGAGAATAAAAACAACCCTGACAACCAATGCCAGGGTTGAAAAAGTAATCACAATTGTTTTCAAAAGATTATATCGACAAATATTGATATCATTAACTGAATAGTCGCTGCTATTTAGCGAGCGTAAGCTATTTGGGTTGTTGCTTAATTGGCAATTTTTACCCAATCAATCTCCGGCTTGTTTTTAAATTCCTCATAAAAAACGGCAAAATCTTCAGCTGTTACATCTCTGCCATTGAGCCTATATATCTTATTCTCCGGCATATCATATCGGTATGCTAGTTCATATAGCTCATATTTGTGATCTTTGAAACTTAAAGTAACATACATGTTATTACCTGCACCTGAGCTGCCTGTAAATGTGCCATCTTTTTTTAAGTCAGTAATGGCTCTCGCTGTAAATTCAAATCCATAAACACGGTCATTATAAATATGAAATACAAGATATGCTCCAAAATCAGGTGTGACATATACGACTAGCTCATCCGTTCCATCATTATCAAAATCAACCAGTGCATATTTTTGGGGGATGGTGGCTGCGCCTGGCATGGCGCCATGATCGGAAAAGATTTTATAATTTTTTAAGTAAACAGATTTGCCAGTTTCATCAATAAATGCATTTTCATTATTCAAAACACTCAAAAGTAAAGCGATTTCTTTTGTCAGCGGATTGTTTTGTCCCTGTAGCGAATTACTTTGTTTTGTTTCTTCCAAATTATCAGATTGCGTTGCCTCTGTATCATTCGGTTGCGTTTCTTCCGTGTTGTTGGGTTGCGTTACTTCTGTATTATCCGGCTGCGTTGCACCGGTGTTATTAGCCTGTTTTGCTCCGGTGCTTTCTGTCGGGAGCGTGGCCGAATTTTGCTCCCGATGGCAAGCGGCTAAAGAAAATGTCAACACTCCTGCCAACAATAAACATAACCATTTTTTCATATTAATAACCTCCTTATATTGATTTCTATTTTTATTTAATCATAACATTATATGAATGGCAAGAAAAACTTGGCGTTTTCAATGATTTTTTAACTTCTGTTTTTAACCCTGACAGTAGTTGTCAGGGTTGTTTTGTATACTTGGGGTGCAGCTGCAAAAAAAGAAAATTTTTAAACAAAAAACAAAGGAGGTTTTCGAATATGAAAACAGTATTTGGTGTTAGTTCGGCTACACCTATCAACAAAAAGCTGAAGAA
>JAZRJE010000012.1:0-31235 GCA_045645645.1 Candidatus Enterousia sp. | reverse complement strand
TGGCTTATATGACGATGTATCAACAGGAATAACATCAGGTGCATATGCGTCACTGTCACGTGCATTAATGAATCCAGATGGCGAAGACGCCAAGAAATGGGCTGCAATGAAAGGCGCATCCCAAGAACAATTGAAAAAAGGCTTAACCGCTGTTGGTATTGGTGCAGTTGTGGGAATTGCAGGCAACAAAATTATTAATGCAAATGCACCTAAAGAAAGCTCTAAAGAAATATTAAAAAAGTATTCTAAAGTAAAAACAATATTTGAAGACGTGAAAAAAGATCAACCCGCCGCTAAATGTTCAGATATTGATGGTGCAACAGGTACATATCCAAACTGTACATGTCTTGATTCAAAGAAACGGTATAAAGGTGAGCAAGGTTGCATTCCATGCGATGGTGATTTAATCTATGACACCCAAGATCAATGCGTATGTCCAAATGGGATGGTGCAAAATCAAAATAGCACAAAATGTGAAAAGCCGACACCAATTCAGCCCACCCCAGAAAAACCAGAACCAGAAGAATGCAAGCTGAGTGGTTTACGTATGCAAAATGAATGCAAATGCATTGATAATGCCTCTGCCATATCTAACGTATGCAAATGCAACAGCGAATATGAATCCGTTGATGGAAAGTGTATCCTACAGAAACCATCATGCAGATTGACAGGACTGGCAAACCAAGAAACATGCCAATGCATTGAAAACGCACGTGAAAATGGCACAATCTGCGTATGTGGTGATGGCTATATTGAACAAGCTGGAAAATGCATTGCTATACAGCCAGACCCAGAACCTGTGGTTCCATTATTTAAAGCTGAATTTAACACGGATGCAATGTTTGACAGCGGCAAAAGCACACTAAAAGATAAAGGTCAAAAATTCTTGACAGATTTTCAATCAAAATTAGACACTGCTTTGAAAAACGCGCAATCAGAAAATCCGGACATAAATTTCGATCTGGCAAACGGTAACGATTACTGCATTGTAATCACAGGTCATACAGACAGATCTAAATTCAAGAATGATCCAAAAGACGAAAAAAACTATAAATTGTCCGAAGATAGAGCCATTGCTGTTAAGAACATATTAACTGGTGGCAAAAACATACCAGACAACGCCATAACAACATCTGGTAAGGGGCCATCAGAATGCCAACCTGAAATTTACAAAAACTACAAAGACCCAAAATGTCGTCGCGTTGATGTTCATTTCTGGGCAGGTCCTTGCCAATCTGTAACAACGCAACTACTTGGTGACCCGGTAGAGGCATTAAAAGAAATAATCCCCTCTAATTCTGTTCTGGGACAGGTTGCAGAAAGCGTCGCATCCAGCAATCCAATAAAATATTTAAAAGATAAGCATGATGTTTCATTGTATGTATCTGATGATGAAAAAACACTAAAAGATTTTGCCACATGGTGCAAACAGAATTCTGGCACAATCATGGCAGCAACTGATAGTATAATTCATCTAGACACATCCAGTGGGCGTTACAAGGTACCAACCAGCGACAGCTTAAAAGTAAAACCATTCGCATATAATTGTAAGATGCCAAACAATGATTCTTCTGGGAACAAATGTTTACAATCTGGATTTGATAAGGGCGGTCAGCGTATATCATACAGCGACACAAGCAACGAATGCAGCCTTACAATATTAGTAAAAAAGAATTAAAAAAAGCCCATCAAACTGGGCTTTTTTTTTAGTTATAAAAAATCCCCAAATCTGGGGATTTTATTTCAAATCAGCAAAAATTATTCTGCTGTTTTTTCTTCTGCGGCTACTTCTGCTACTGGTTCTGCAACAACTGGTGCCTTCTTTGCATTTTCATCGCGATCAACTAATTCAATAATCGCCATTGGCGCAGCATCGCCATAACGAAAACCAGCCTTCATAACACGTGTATAACCACCTGGACGGTTTGCATAGCGCTTACCCAAAACATCAAACAATTTTTTAACTGTTGCGCCGCTGTTATTACCCAATTCAGACGCTGTCAAACGACGGTTTGCAACTGTATCATTCTTTGCACGTGTAATCAATTTTTCAACGACACTGCGCAAATCTTTTGCTTTTGGTAATGTTGTTTTAATCTGTTCTTTTTCAATCAAGTTCTTTGCCAGACCGATAAACAAGGCCTTGCGTGCATTTGTGTCGCGATTGAATGTACGACCTGCTTTCATGTGTCTCATCGATTACTCCTTTTGGTTTCTGCCCACCGTCTGATGGGATTTTTTTTTGAGACATCTGTGACCTGACTTTCACCAGAACCACAGGGTTAAATCTGTTTTATCTTATACTATTTCTTTGATATTGCAAGAAAAATCCCCCCTTGCCTATCAAGAAATTGATTTATGTGATACGATTGGAAGTGTTTGACGGTTTACAGTGTAGTTGACCTACATAAAAACCGACAAACACAACAATCCCCCACAGGATCCAATTTATTTGTATGGATCCTCGTACTTCTTAGCCAATTCAGCAATATTTTCTGGTGGCCAACCTGGTACTTCCATACCCAAACCTAAGCCCATTGCTTCCAATTGAACTTTGATTTCGTTCAAGGACTTGCGACCAAAGTTTGGTGTCTTCAACATATCTGCTTCCGTCTTCTGAACCAATTCACCCAACCAGTTGATCTTATCGTTCTTTAAGCAGTTATTTGCACGAACTGACAATTCCAATTCATCAACATGCTTTAACAATTTTGGATCAAATGGCAACGCATCTTTTGCTTTTTCGTCTTCACTTGGTGCGCTGATTTGTGCTGGATCTTCAAAGTTGATAAATACAACCAACTGATCTGTCAAAATACGCGCAGCAAACGCAATTGCATCTTCTGGGGAAACAGAACCGTTTGTCTTAACTGTCAATTCCAATTTATCAAAGTCTGTTGACTGACCAACACGTGTTGGCAAAACTTCTGTTGCAACGTTCAAAATTGGTGAAAAGATTGAATCAACTGGAATCACACCCAATGGCAAATCTTCTGCATGTGCAGATGCTGGGACATAACCACGACCTGTACCCAATGTAATTTCCATATCCAGGTTTGCACCCTTGTCCAGTGTGCAGATTTCAACGTCTTTATTCATAACTTCGACGCCACCTGTTGTTTCAATCATGCCAGCTGTGACAACTGCTGGGCCCTTAACTTTCAAATAAACTTTGTGTTGACCTTCGCTCAGTGCTTTAAAATAAACACCCTTCAGGTTCAAGATAATATCCGTCACATCTTCACGAACACCAGAGATGCTAGAAAATTCGTGCTGAACGCCGTCAATTTTAATATAAATTGGCGCACATCCCTGCAAAGAAGACAACAGAACACGACGCAAAGCCGTACCCAATGTCAAACCAAAACCCTTTTCCAGTGGTTCTGCGACCAATGTTGCAATATTTGGATTATGTTCATCTGTGTTGATTGTCAATTTTTTTGGCTTAATCAACGTCATCCAGTTTTTTTCAATCATGTTTATTCCTTTTAGCTTAGTTTATCATTTTCGCCAAATAGCATACAAACAGTGCGAACGTGTGACGTACTATCCCATAAAAAATGGTTGGGGCAGCTGGATTCGAACCAACACTGACGGAGTCAGAGTCCGGAGTTCTACCATTAAACTATGCCCCAATGCGCCGTGGATTATAGGACTTTTTTATTTTTAATGCAAGTAGAAAGTTTTTTCTATGTAAAAAATATGTAAAATTTTTTGCAAAACGAAAGCACTTTTACACATATAAAACATGTATTTGCTATATACCAAAACAATAGTCAACACCTTGATTTTACATTAAAAACACCACTTTTCCAACACTTTTAATTTTGCCAGACCATTGTTCCACTAGTCCGCCGGTCTGGGAAATGCATAAAAATTCACCACATCCTGTGTAAAACCGGGACTTTTTTACCCATCTTTCACCCCTATTCCACCCCAATACACCACTGGCCCCAATATGTAAAAACTGTGTATAAATCCATGCAAATATATGATATAATTCACACGAATGTAGTCATGCGATATATTACTCTATTTTTTATAATTTTCCCATTTGTCGCATCGGCAAATATATTGCCGTTGGATGATGCGTTGCGTGCCACATACACCGCATGCGTGGGTATTGATGATGAATTAGCCGACTTGAAAACAATGGCCGGCATAAATACTGCAATTACATCTGTTGGAACTGCGGCCGGTGTTGGGGCAACCGTAACGGGGTTCGTAAAACAGTCCAAGGACAATCAAGCCGAAGAATTAGAAAAACTTATCAAAGAACTGGAAGAATTAGAGAAAAACGCAATCTATCCCACAGATGCCGAACAACTGGCATTTCTGGCAGAGTTTGAACAATCCTATGACATTGCAATCAAAGATATAGATGGCGCACAGGCCGAGTTAGATAAATTAACCAAACAATCTAAAAAACTGGGCAACTGGCGTACTGGTTTAATGGCGGGCGCAACCGCAACCAATGTGGCCAGCGCAATTATTGCCGGCACGAACAAGGTAGATGGCGACCTGCAAACACAAATAGATAACTGTATCAGCAATGTCAAAAACCTGCAAAATTCCATCATGCAGGCACGCATAAATGGTGAAGACGTGTCCGAGGCACAATCAATCGCATCCGCCTGTGGTGAATATGAATATGTTGATGTTTCCAAGATAAACAAGCGCGCAACAGGCGCCATGGCATCTTCTGCGGTTGGTGCTGCGACGGGACTTGCTGGCACAGTTATATCTGGGGTTGCAAATACTGACAAGACACGCAATGACAATACCGAAGCGGGCAAACAAAAAGAAAAGAATCTGAATACTGCGGCAAATGTACTGGCCATTGGAACAACCGCGGCATCCGCCACCGCAACCGTATTCAATGCAACACAGATAAGCGCAATTAAAAAAGTGGCCGCAGTTGCCGAAAAGTGTACGGGGGTATTGAAATGAAAAAAATAGCCCTGACATTATTATCCTTATTTTTGATAACACCATGCTTGGCGAACATACATATAAATCCATCCACGGTGGAATCTGTTGTCAAAGAATTCGTGCCGGCCGACAAAGTGGTTTCCGTAATCAGCGAATACAACAACCAACTAAAACAATCCAATGGCACCGGTATATCTGCCCAAAAATTATGGAACATTTGCGCTATTGCCAGTTGGGACATAAAACAACCAAGTGGCAAATCACAATGTCAAAAATTTGTAAATGCGCTGGTAAAAAAATCCAGCATTAAGTTCTATCACGCCTGCGCCAAAGAAAACAAAGGCAAAGCCGGCTATATATGTGTTGATGATTTCTTTACAAACAAAATCTATGGCGGAACCCAGGTCAATTTAGCCCCAGGTCAAACATTGGCCAAGGAATACGCACGCCTGAAACATAATGACAGTACGGTTCAATGCAGAAACAAATTTGACCCAGGCACTTTGGACGATACCCTGATGTGCACATCGTATAACAAAAATGCATACTATGAATTCGTGTTTGACGATTTAGAAGAACCAAAAGATAAAACAATCCAAGACAGTGTTCAAAACGCAATCTGTCGTATGTATGATGCAAAACCCACAACCGCTGGCTGTGCAGGTGGCGGCACAAATGTCAGTGGCACCGCCACATGCTGGTCTGCATCCTGTGCGGCAGACAGTGCCAAATGTACAAAAATTAACCAATCCATGGCAAAATTTGGATATTCTGCCATATACAAAGACAACAAGTGCGAAATCAATTTCAACAGCATAAACGACAAAAGCAAACTAAAAACCGCATACGGCATTGATAACTTTGTATTCTGTCACGGGATTCAGGTTACAAATGCGCCCAATGTTGAAACATATTTGAAACAATATGTTGCCGAACGTACGGGTATATCGGAATCATCGGTCAAATGTGATTCTGGGTTTAATACATATACCGGTGACGGATGCGCCCGAAACGGCATAACCGATTTCAAAGACGACATAAAAACATGTCATGTTGGCAACAATCAAATTGATTTTGTTTTTGATGATATAAACGAAAAATGGAAGAAAACCGTAGAGGGCGGCGTTCAGGGTATGTCTTGTATCGTAACCGGTGGCACATACAGTGGCGAACGTTGTATCGGTCTGGGCGAACAACAGTGCAACACCCTGCGCCAATCAAATTTGAAAGAATGCCCTGAGTGTAAAGCCGCAAAGTGGGATAAGGAAACGCAGAGCTGTTTATTACCATCATCAAAATCTGCCCAAAATTTACAAAAAGGTGTAAATATAGGTCTTATTGTCGGTGGTGCAGTTGTTGGTGTTGCTTTAACAGTTGTAACCGCTGGCGCGGCCGGCGCACCGGTAACGGCGATTGTTCTGACCGGTATTGAAACTGTTGGTGCCGGCATAGAACTGACCAGTCAATTAAAAATCAACGGAATTGCAGACGATTTCTTGGTTGAAAGTAATAAGTGTAAAAACGCAACGTGTGCCAAGAAAATGCTGTCGCAAAACCTGCAACGCATGGCAAATTATGCCAACGACATGACCGCGGCCGAGGCGGACGCAGTTGACAGCGAAATGGCACGTCTGGCAAACCTGATACCAGACGATGACGAAATCTGGGCAACCATGTTGGTAAATGGTACCGACATGGCGGATAATAAACTGGGGTTCTTTGACACAGATTCTTGGGAACCGGAACAGGTCTGGCGTGCGGTTGGTATTGGATTGCAACTGGCATCGTTGATAACCGGTATTACCAAATGGGCGATTTCAAAATCCAGTCGTGTGGTAAAAAGTACCGCCGCCATTAAACAAAAATTCGCACGCGCCATACAATCCATAGACAATGCCCCAGAATCAACACTGCGCGCCAAACGTCTTGAACTGAAACAACAGCTTGAACGCGATGCGCTAAAAAAGAGAATTGCGCAAGGCAAAATTGTCCATAATGCAGACGATATATTACTAACCCCAGAAATGACAAAACTTGCTGCTGGAATAAGAAACGCTGATGGAACTGTAACAATCACTGCAAAGAGTAAATATAAATTTGTAAATGCTCTGGATAACGCAACAACATCAGAACTAGGCAAAAGTTTGAATGTTGGTTTTTTGGGTGATGACATGGTGTATCACATGGATGGATTAACTAATCCACAACTGGCCAGAATGGAAGAAATATTGTCTGCCAATAATATACCATACTATCAACACACTACTGGTGGCATACTATTTTATGAAAAAGACATTGTGCGATTTGGAACAGAAATAGACCCAACCTTAACCAGAAAATTACAGGATATATTGGATTTTGAAAAACGTGCGCTTGATAATGGCGATATGACTGAGGGAATAATTAAAACAAGCCAAAGAACCATATTGGCTTTTAAGGATAATATTTATCACGAAGATTTATTGCGTATTGCAAATACCAAACGCAATAAAATATTAAATATAGTTGCGGAAGATTCTGAATTAACTAACATTGCACTAAATTTTGATACCGCTACATTAGACGAAAAACAAAGGTTTGCCCAAAAGATTCTAAACAAAATAGACAACTATGGAGCAAGAGCAGATGTCAGGAGAACACATCATGCTGTTGGGGAACAAAAAGAAAAGCAAATAATATTTGGATTAAATCACAACGAAAACAACTCTCTTGACGGTTTCATTACCACTTTATCACATGAACATAACCATTTCATAAATACAAGTAATCCAAAAGCTGGGGCACTGGCTGATTTGCCAGAAGAAATATTAGATAGGACTGTAACAAATGAAGAATTATTCAATAAGTATTTTCCAGATGCGGATTACGATTGGTATTATATAAACAGCCTAGACGAACAGTCTTCTTATTATATTGGCGACTATGTCGGACAAGGTTTTGAAAATGACCTAATTGACTTAATAAGCTCCCGTCTATAAAAAACACATTGCAAAACTTCATATTTTTCTCACAACTATTGACAACACCCCAAAATTCCTGTGTAAAAAATATGTAAAACTGAAACTCTATACAAACCAACTTAAACCAGCCTGTATGCAGTGATATGCACAAATGTTAAACGGCCGTTTTTGTCGGAATTTCAGGCTGTATTATGCGGAAATCTGGGAATTTTTGTTGTGTAGCATATGGGGTGTCAGAGTCCGGAGTTCTACCATTAAACTATGCCCCAATGCGCCGCAAATTATAGGACTTTTATTTTCCCAACGCAAGCAGAAAATTCATCCCCCACAAAAACATTGAATTCTTGAACATTTCTGATATCTTGCTATATAACGCAACGGTTACAAGGGGTACAAACATGAAAAAGAACAACCAACCACAACGCAGACCAATGTATCGTGACGAATCCAAATTTGTTGTTTATATGACGCGTGATGCACATACCCGTTTTTGCACAACATGCGACAAGAATCTATTTCGCCATGTAACATCCAGCAATATTCAATATGATTCCAAAATGCGCTTTATAACAAAACAAGGATATCATTTTATGATAGAGGTACCCGTTGCTTATAAAGACAGAATTTTATCTGTGATAAATTCAAACCGTCAAATCAATGCTGGTACAACGACAAATCCAAATAAAAAAACATCACAAAAACGCACACATTATAACCGTCCACAAAAATCAAGAGAACTAGATTACTGCCACCCTGTACCTGGTCGATCAGCGAAAAGCACAGCTGCGAAACCAGCACAAAAAGCGTCCAGCCCAATCACACGGCCATTAAACCTGGATAAGACAACACCAACAATAACCCTTGAATATGATATCAAAGATTTAACACCACAAATGGTTGAAAAGATATTGGGTGTAAAATGGTCCCAGTTATGCGGAAAACACTTTTTCTATTCCTTTGACAACCCTTTACCACAAGATGTTATCATCAACCGTGAATTGCAACGCATGAATAACAAGTTTGAAGCACATCCGATGTTCCAAGGACGCAAAATGGCATTTGCTGCATATGGCTTTGAATATTTTAACAGGAATGAAGAATACATAGAAACGCCTGTGCTTCATGATTTTAGTTATGGTCCCATAAACCCATATTGTGATATGTACGGAACATTTATATCATACAACCTCAAAACAAAACAGTTTGAAAAATATCCACGCGGTTGGATAAAACTGAAAGAAGATATAGATGAATATGGATACATTTTATCCAGTTCGCTATCCCGCGATGCAGACAAAATCTTGTCTGCCTATGCCAACCAGAAACAAAAGATGCGTTAAAACCACCGCCCAATTGGGCGGTTTTAATTTTTTGATTTAAAAGCTTTACATTGTTATGATATAATTCCGTTTATGATTATCGCACTTAAAACCATCATGGATTTTCACCACAAACGCACCCAGGCACATATTGATTGCCTAAACTATTTTGCTGGATTGCTGGGCTATCATTTTCCTGAACATGACAATGATAAAAATTCTGGTCAAATGCAAACAGCATACGCATATATGAACTATGCTAAATACCACCCAGAACTGCATTTATCTGATGCACGAATTGAACTGTTTCATGAAATGCACGCCGAACACCATCGCATGCAGTCACACCACATTGAACACTATAAATCCGCATCTGAGATATCTGATATAACACTTATTGAAATGATTTGCGATTGGTTCAGTGCCAACTTTGAACAGAACCATATCACACACGAAGGCGGCGCATCATGTGTACGCGAATACTTTGATACATGCATGCAACAAAAAATGGATTGGTCTGAAAAACAAATCGCAATGATAGACGAAATGATTGATTTTCTGGCAATTTATGCCAACCATGACGACATTATGTCTATATGGCGTCCACTGCTGTCTATTTAGCCATAGCTTCCTATGGACTCGTGCTCCCTGAAAATAAATAATAAATTATCCTCAGGAGGCATCTTATGAAACGAACAAAACTTTGCATAATATTATTAACATGTCTAACACTAGTCGACAATGCCAGCGCATGTACAGGCATAACTTTAAAAGCCAAAGATAATTCTGTTGTTGTTGCACGTACAATGGACTGGTCTGGCGCAGAAAACAATAACATGTACGTCATTGTACCACGCGGATTCAGCCAACGTTCAATGCTGCCCAACGGCAAAAGTGAAGGCGTTGAATATTCTGCCCTTTATGGCTATGCAGGTCTGGCCGTTGAGCAACCAGAATTTGTAATCGACGGCACAAACGAAGCTGGTCTATCTGCTGCCCTATTCTATTTTCCAAACTATGGTAAATACGAACCATACAATGAAGCAGACAAAGATATATCACTGGCAGACTTTCAAGTTGTATCATGGATACTGTCACGCTTTGCCACCATCGACCAAGTAAAACAAGCCATCAATGATGTACGCATAATTAACATCGACCCATCTGCATCAACTGTACACTGGCGCATAACAGATGTAACTGGGCGTCAAGTCGTCTTAGAAATAGTAAACGGCGTACCTAATTTTTATGAAAATGAAATCGGTGTACTGACAAATTCACCTGGCTTCCAGTGGCACATGACTAACCTGGACAATTATGTGAACTTAAAGCCAGGTGGCGCAGGGCCGACTGAATTCGGTCCAATTGATTTACGTGCATTTGGTTCTGGAGCGGGCTTTTTGGGACTGCCCGGGGACTTTACCCCACCGTCACGCTTTGTTCGCGCAGCATTTCTAAAAACATATTCGCTGCCCCAGCAAACTGCATATGACACAGTAATGCAATCATTCCATATACTAAATAACTTTGACGTACCATTGGGTGTACAATTCCCAGTCGGCAAAGCACCAAACAACATGCCTGCTGCAACCCAGTGGACGATTGCAACAGATCTAAAAAACAGAACGATTTACTATCACACTATGTACAACCGAACGATTCGAAAATTAGAAATGGATAAAATTGATTTTTCCAATATTCAATTCCAGTATCATCCGCTGGACGTAGAAAAGACACAAACAGTAATGAATGTGACAATAGACTAAAAATGCCCCGCTGGGGCATTTGTTTATCACATTGCCTTTTTATAAAACACCATATATAATTCCCTTACGTTTACAAAAAGGAGATTATATGAAAATCAAACCATTTGCTGGCATCCGTCCACCTCGCGACATTGTTGCAGACGTTGCTTCACGCCCATATGATGTTTTAAATTCTGTCGAAGCAAAATCCGAAGCCAGCGAAAAATCGTTATTACATATCATCAAACCTGAGATAGATTTTGATCCAATCGCCGACGAACATAGTCAGCCAGTATACGACAAGGCCGTTGAAAATTTTAAATTGTGGCAAGAGCGTGGTTGGTTGGTACAAGACGAAGCTGAAATGTATTATATATATGCCCAGACAATGAATGGTCGCACACAGTACGGTCTGGTAGCTGCAGCAAATGTTGACGACTATATGACAGGAAAAATCAAGAAACATGAATTAACCAGACGCGACAAAGAAGATGACCGCATGATTCACGTTCGCATTCAAGACGCAAATATAGAACCTGTATTCTTTGCGTATCCAGATGTTGCAGAAATGAACGAAATTGTGGAAAACATTGTAAAGAATAATGAACCAGAATATGACTTTGTTGCTGCCGATGGCTTTGGTCACACATTCTGGGTAATTCGCGACAAACAAACCAATGCACGCATTACAGAAATTTTTAAAAACATTCCTGCTTTATACGTTGCTGACGGTCACCATCGAACAGCCGCTGCGGCACGTGTTGGTGCAGAAAAGCGTGCTGCAAATCCAAATCATACTGGCGATGAAGAATATAACTTTTTCTTAGCCGTCATATTCCCAGAAAGCCAGTTAAACATTATTGATTATAACAGACTGGTAAAAGATTTGAACGGTTTGAGTCCTGCTGAATTTTTAAATGCATTAAACGAATCGTTTATCGTCACAGAACAAGGCTCTAAAGCATATAAACCAAACGCATTACATAACTTTGGTATGTACTTGGACGGCAAATGGTATTCATTAACCGCAAAACCAGGCACATACGATGACAGTGACCCAATTGGAGTTTTGGACGTGACAGTATTATCGAACCTGGTCTTTGACAAGATATTAAATCTGGGCGACCTGCGTACCAGCAAACGAATCGATTTTGTTGGCGGGATCCGCGGACTTAGCGAATTACAGAGACGTGTTGACAGCGGTGAAATGATTGCTGCATTTGCAATGTATCCTGTTACCATGCGTCAAATTATTGACATCGCAGACAGTGGAAACATAATGCCACCAAAAACCACATGGTTTGAACCAAAATTACGCAGTGGTTTAGTCATACATAAACTATCATAAAAAATCCCACCAATGGTGGGATTTTTACTATCTATTTTTAGCCTTCTGTGATTGCTTAATATATTTGCGCAAGGTCTTTTGATAATGATTACGCTTCATATCACTAATAATTGTTATCGCACCACAATCAACACCCGACGACAAAACACGATGCCACAAGTAATAATCACGATTCCATTTAGATGTATCAAAATTATACATCACAACATGATTTATATAATCACCCAGTAACACGTTTGAACGTTCTTGCGTCAGTATTTCTTTTTTAAGTATTGTTTTTTTTGATGCAAAAAAGCTTATCTAAAAATTTTAGATTTATTAAACCACTCATAAAAACACCATTAATTACAATTTCTACATGTCATTGGCGCACGAATAATACGGCGTTGCGAAACACGTCCCACTGGCTGATAAACAGTAACAGGTTGATACAGCTGATAATGTTCTATAACCTCTGTATGAGTTTTTACACGAACAGGTTCTGCAACATTAGCGACGCATTTACGTTTATGTGGCACAACCTGAGCCGATGAAACATAACGTGGCGCAGCATCATAGTTATATTCAACAACTTCTACTGTTGTAAGCGTTTCTGTTTCCGTCACAATACCATCCGCCGATGCCGCTATCGATATCAACGCCACCAAGGATGCAAATAAAATTTTTTTCATATTAAGTATCCTTATAATTGCTACACACTATCCCCACTGGTCGTAACAGGTTAGCACACAGATTTCTTATTTCCAGAAAAAAAACGCCCTATAACAGGACGCTTAAAACACTGGCGGATGGTGAGGGATTCGAACCCCCGGTGGAGTTGCCCCCACAACGGTTTTCAAGACCGCCGCATTCGACCGCTCTGCCAACCATCCAAAACCATTCACCATATTAGGTCAACGGGGCGTATTGTACATTATTTTTTACGAAACGCAAACATAAAAATTGCAAATCCGACAAAAAACATTATCAAAGACAAAAGAATACCCATCGTCAACCAATTTCCAAACAGAAAACCAATTTGTGCATCTGGCATTCTGAATTGTTCACAAACCATTCTTGCAACCGCATATGCCATTCCCATTATCCCTGCCAACGCACCTGGATAACGACGTAATCCTGTAAAACGATATAGGCAAAACATTAATATAAACAACAAAATTCCTTCTGTTGCAGCCTCATAAATCGGACTTGGATGAGATGCTGGTATTAAAACATTACCATCCACATCAACAAATTCAACCGCCCAAGAAACATTTGTAGGACGCCCAATTAATTCCATGTTTACAAAATTAGCAATCCGACCAAAAAACAATCCAATCGGTGCAACCACAGTCATCAAATCTAAAATACGCCACGGATTAATCTTGTTTTTCCAGCCAAATAAAAATACCGCAACAATAACACCAATCAAACCACCATGAAAGCTCATACCACCATGCCAAACAGCAAAAATCTCTAATGGTTTTAACAGGAAATAGCTAAAATTATAAAATAATACATACCCAAAACGACCACCGATAATGACGCCTAATATAACAGCAGTCAGCAAATCATCCAGTTTCTTATTAGAAATATCCACCCCGCTACCCGAACGACGCATTAAAAATTTAAATAAAAAATACCCAACAACAAACGCTGCCACATACGCCAACGCATACCAACGTATACTTAACCCCAAAACAGAAAAAGCAACGGGATCAATTTGCGTAACTGAAATCGACATTCGAGCCCCCCCAGCAAAAAGCAAACTAGCGCAATTTTACATTAGGAACACGATATTTTTCCATCTGGGCAATAATCTCTCTCAAGCGCTCAATTCGTTTAGTATTTGGATTTTGTTTAGCCAACTCTTTTTTTAACAAATCCTCATTTTCCAACAACTTGTATGCCAATCCACGCAAATCAGCTTTGTGTTGTACACGACTTGACAACATTTCTGACATTGATTTAGTATGTGCTACATAGCTTGGGTGACTTTGAAAAAAAACACTTCCAATTTCATAAGAAAACATATTTTATCCTTTTAATCTTGAATTTTTCTCGCATTATATTATATAATTCTCAAATAACAAGGAGAAATTTTATGATAGCAAAAAAAACAAAAGTCACAGATACAACGGCTCGTCATATTTCACGCCCATCTGTTAAATCTTCTGGCATAGAAGGATACTTAAAGCGTATATTTGCTTTAATGTTCGGGGCCGTTGCCTTAACAGGCATTGCAGCTTATATAATGATGGCATCTGGTGCATTTATCCATCTATTCAAACCAGATTTTTCTGGATTTTCTGCAACATACTATATCTTATTATTTGGTGGATTGGCATTGTCTATCTGGGCCCAGGTACGTGTATTCCACATGAAACCAAGTACAGCTGCATGGCTGCTGGCACTGTATGCGATATTAATTGGAATAACAATGACGCCATTGTTATGGGCATCTTTGCACATTAACCCAGCATCTATACTATGGGCATTTGGTATTGCTGCATTAATGTTTGCCTGCATGGCAATATTCGGATACAAAACGGTCAAAGATTTGTCTTTTCTGGGCATATTTTTAATGATCGGTATGATTGGCCTGATATTGGTTGGTATGATTTCGCTATTCGTACCAATGGGCGCTGGATTTTCCGCTGTCGTCAGCTTGATTGGTGTCCTTGTTTTTGCATTGTTCACAGCATATGATATGCAAACATTGAAAAACGCTTACAATTACATCAGTGACGACACACAAAAAAATCAGATGGCGGTATTGGGCGCATTGCATTTATACATTTCATTCATAGCAATGTTTGAATATCTGCTAAGCTTATTTAATCGTGAATAAAAATGGGGGAAGAAATGGCATATAAAATAGATAATCAAAAATGCATTGGCTGTCACACATGCATGGGTGCATGCCCAGTTGGCGCGATATCAATCGGTGCAGATGGCAAATGTGTAATAGATCCGACAAAATGTATATCATGTGGCACATGTGCTGCAATTTGTCCTGTTTCTGCAATTGCCCACGAATAAAGAAACGCCCAGCAGGGCGTTTTTTTTATACTAATTTTCTTTAAACAACCTTGCTGGATCAACAGCATTATTACCACGCCGAACCTCCAGATACATTTCTGGTTTATCAGGGTTCATACGACCAATTGGTTCACCTGCTAAAACCTCTTGTTCCAATATGACATCAACACTACCCAAATTTGTCATAACCGTATTATAGCCATTTTTATGGGACATAATCACAACTTTTCCAAAACCTCGAAAGCTATCCGCAAATTTAACCACGCCATCCGCAGGTGCCATAACCAAGGAGGCCCCACGTGTCCGCACACGCCAACCATCAGATTTTAACCCCAGCGCAGTTTTTTCACCAAAACGCACAACAACACGCCCATGCACAGGCAACGACAGCTTTCGTTTTGAAAAACGTGAATCCGCAGACATTTTAGAACTACCAACCCCAGCAGACAATTCAGAAATACTCTTTGCGCGTTCAGACAAATCACGCAGTTTTTTTTGTAACGCCATATGTTCATTTTTTAATTTTTCATTCTGTGCGCTACGTGTTTTTAAAAGTTTATCCAAATGATTTTTTTCTTTTGAATACTTCTTAGCTGTCCTATCTAATTTTTCTTTTTCTATTGCACGTGCATTACGAATTTTTTCCAATTCTTTAATATGCTTATTGGCAATCTCTATCTGATCTTCAAATCTATCTGCGGCCCCAGATAACACAGCAGACATCAAAACATATTGCCGCATATCATCAACATCAAAATTAGGATGCGATGCAACAAATAAAATTCCTGCGGCAGCATCTGCAATTCGACCACGATTTTCATCCATTTCCGCAGAGATTTTATCACGTTGCAAATCCAACTCATTAATTTTCTTTGCTACTTCACTGCGTTGCTCCTCCAAATTACTTACCTTATCCGCTGCACGCACTAAGTCTTTTTTAGTTCTGGCCACATCTTGCTCAGACGTCTTTACCTGCTGTTCCAGTTTTTTATTCTGTTGCTGTGTCTGCTTGATTTGCGCATTTATCTTAGACAACTCACTGGCACCAAATACAGGTACTGAGACAACAGACAATAAAGAAAATACAACAATTACTTTCTTCATTATTTCTTTACGACTTTCAAAAAAGTTTTTTTACCCTTTTGCACCATAAATTCATCAGCAGATGCAATAACTGCTTTTGGATCGGTAATTTTTTTCCCATTTATTTGAATTCCGCCCTGCTCTACCATACGTCTTGCCTCTGATTTAGATGGAAACATACCTGTTGCACACAAAAAATCCAATATACCCAGATCCACATCCATCTTAATTTCTGCTGTTGGAACATTATCCATATTTACCCCGCCACCAAACAACGCTGTTGCAGCTTCCTGGGCACGACATGCCGCATCATACCCATGGGCAATTTCAGTTGCTGCAAAAGCTAACTGCTTCTTAGCATCATTCAGTTCTGCACCCTGCAATTTAGACAATTTCTCTATTTCATCTAATGGGATTTCGGTAAATATTTTCAAGAACTTTTCAACCAAATCATCTGGCGTGTTACGAAAATATTGATAGTATTCATATGGACTGGTCTTATCTTCATTAACCCAAACAGCATTTCCAGCAGATTTTCCAATCTTATTACCATTAGAATCTGTTATCAGCGACGTAGACAAAACAAAGGCTTCTTTACCTAACTTTTTACGTATCAGTTCAATTCCCATAATTGCATTTCCCCACTGATCTGCACCACAAGTTTGTAAAATACAATTATGTTCACGATATAAAGTCAAAAAATCAACTGCTTGAAACGTCATATAGTTAAATTCCAAAAATGTCATACCATTGTCCAATCTACGCTTCACAGAATCCATTGACAACATACGCGGAACAGTAAAATCAGTACCAAAATCACGCAAAAAATCCATATGACTATAATTTTTCATCCAGTCATAATTATCCACCATTAATGCATCAGATTCGCCATCACCAAATCGAAAAAATTTAGAGAAAGACTTTTTCAATCCTGCCACATTTTTTGCCAGTGTATCTTCTGTCATCATTGGACGTCCACTATCACGCCCAGAAGGATCGCCAATACGCCCTGTTGCACCACCAACCAACGCAATTGGCTTATGCCCATACTTTTGCAACCAGCGCATCATCATAACTGGCACCAGATGTCCAACATGCAAAGAGTCTGCAGTTGGGTCAGATCCCAAATAAGCCGTAATTTTTCCAGCATTTAAAGCATCATTTAACCCATCCATATTAGACGTCTGATTAATAAACCCACGTGCCTGTAATTCCTGTAACAAATCATTTTGCATATAGTAACATCCTTTTTTATCACAAAAATGATAGCACGCTTTTGCGTGCTATGCAACAAAACCAATAAAAAATATCATTTAGACTTAATCAACATACTTGTTTCAAACAAAAGCAAACGCAAATTATTGGCCGCATCTAATGTTGGTTTAATATTTTTATTACGCAAAGCACACATCACATCATACTTTAAGCGCAACGCATCAGACCATGATAAATTATCATAAAAATGCTCAATTTCAGTTTGTGTTTCTGGAATCGTTTGTATATCGACAAACATCTTACCATTTAATCGATATGAATAAGCTTTAAACGCATGTAAGCCATCTATACCACGAAAAGAGTAGACATTAACAACATCTCCCTTTTTAAACAACGGGAAAGACCGACGAATTCTGAACCCATTCCATTTAGTCACAGCCTGCTTACTTACACCAACTAAATCCAGCAACTGGACAAAATGCTCCAAATACGGACCAACAGCTTCAACCCTATATTTTTCCATACAGTAAATCCTTTTAAATCCGGATGAACTGTACAATCATAGAAACACAAAGTCAACTATTCACATGCCCCGTACGATTTTGCCACAGGATAATTTTCAATACACACACTGCCCGACGCAACACAAGCCGATGGAATAGCCGTTACAGTTGGCGCACCAGCTGGTTTATAATTAAACTGTGCAGATTTACATAAATTCAAATCCGTATATACCGCACACAAGCTTTTCCAAGATTGACAATCTGTCACATGCGCTGTTGGCGACACTGTATCTGGCAATTGCAAGTTCCATTTGATATAAAAATCACGCAAATTACCAATAGAATATGACTTGCCAAACGCAACCGAATCCAAACCATCACCAACACGACACGTAATATTATTACGTTCTACAAAAGCTGTAATTGCTGTTGCCAAACCACCTGCTGCTGCACCAGATGCTGCACCAACCAATGTTGTTTTCAAGCGATTTCCATCAATTCCCTTTTCAAACATATCAGTAATATCATCTTTAAACACACGCCCCAAACGGATAAGCTCATTATTTATTTGCTGATAAGACTGACATCCAGACGTACCAGAACAATATATCCCAGTTCCATCCAATTTTGCCTGATTAATAGATTTAAACTTATTACAATTAGCTAAGCTGGCCCCATATTGCAATTCCATATTACTGCTTACCAACTGAACGCAAGTATCTATATCTGTAATTTTCTGATCAACACATACCTGAAATTCTGGTTTTTGTGATGCCGCCAATTTAAAACATTGTTCCAAATCATCAACCGTCATATTGGTACTATTTGATGATTTTGCACAAATCAGGAACAATTCCCCCTTAACATCCGTCACGCCACTGCACCCATCTGCAGCAGTCTTTATCTGACGATATGTATCATATAATTTTACTATTTCATTACACTGTGATTCTGTCACGACTGGATTAGTTGCAGTAATACGTTCAGACGCAATCATATACTCACCTAAAATACCAATATTTGCATCACCACGTAATTGCTCTGTCAACAAATCACGATGCTTTTGTTTAGAACAATCAAAATTTTGATCACCATGTCCAGCCATTGCGCCAACACCAGCACCTAACAAAGTACCACCACCGACACCAACAACAGCAACAGTACTTGTATCATTCAGCAAAGAAAATCCGAACAAATCCTTATTGCAACTAAATGTTTCACCTGCGGCTTTCCATACTTCTGCTGGTTTATCATTGCCAACAGCACCGAACAACCAACTATTTTTAATATGTTCGTCTTTATTATAGGCAGCAACACGTATCAAACACGTTGCACTGGCGGCATCCCAACGCGCATAATGTCCACGCTGTCCGTCAACCCCTGGATTTCCATCATTGACAGTTAGCCCCATTGGTTTTGTTTTAACCAAAACATTTCCCTGCTGATTATTATATGCCCCCACAGTTTGATTATATTCTGCGGTTACTGCGCCAGAATTAGAAACAGCCATAAACGAAGAACCATATGTATTTTTGTCCAACAAGCGACATGTATTTTCTGCCTGATTAGGTGTTAATCCCGTTTTTCGTAAAACGAAACTGTAATATTCTGGTTGCACACGACGTGAATTAAAATCAATCCAAACATCACCAGCACTACGATATACATTTCTGCAATCTTTACGTACGTCTACAATACACTTATCCACCTGAGCTGAACAAATTCCCATTCCATTTTCTATCGCATTACGTAATTCTTCATTAAACAGCTCATTCAACCCACCTGGCAACGCACCACCGTTAACACAACGCAATACATCATCCATACAGTTTTCAATACCATACACAGAATTCTTCACACCACCATCTGTACATTCTGGGGCTGGTTCATCTGGTGTATCTGGCTCATCTGGCTCATCAGGTGTATCTGGCACAGGAATTTGAATAACTGGCGCATTTTGTACATTCTGTGATGTATTACCAATTGCAATTCCAGGCAATGTCGGCATAGATGGCATCCGAACAGTTGCGACGTCTGCAACACGACCATATGCATTACGTCCCTGACTTGACGCAGCACAGGCCACGCCAACAAACAACAATACAGCCGTACTAACTGCTGACATTCCAAATACTTTCATTAAATTTAAACGACGCATAAGAAAACTCCCCCGTTAATATTATCCCTATAATTATATCATTAAAAACGAGATAAAAAAAGCTCTTTTTAGACAAAAATTATTTGACAAACAACATATGTTGTCTACAATAAAAATCAAATGAAAAATATTTTTGGTTTTTTTAAAACACACAGATACAGCATAATATGGACAATATGTTATATATTCTGCATGTATTTAATACTGTGGCACATGTTTAAATTTAATATATTTTCATCCCTACATTGGCAACATCTTATAAGATCTGAATTACGTGGATTCCCAGGATTTGTCTTTGGGATATTAATACTATCTGCCCTACCCATATATATAGCGACAACAACATTGATTATTCGCACCAAAAACCCCTTATTTACAATTCCAGTACCAGGTTTTATAAAAACTATTTGGTCACACATGCAGCCAACACTGATAAACCCACCAGCCACCGAACAATCAGACGAAAACAAATCCAAAGAACAAAAATCAGATTATGACGATCTGCCATCGGAATTACCCAGCGAATTACGCACCGCGTACTTGCGCGCCCGCATGAATATCACCCCAGAACAACGCTCATCTTTTAATCAACCAGCACAAAGTAATACAAACACACCAACATTTGACACAACAGAATCAAACACACCTGACGAAATACCACTACCAACTGATTTTGATGTCCCCCCGACCAGCAATGAAAACATTAATCTGTCTGACACAGACTTTTCTCAAATATCAGCCCCCACATTTAGCGACATCAGTTTTGAAACGTCTAACATCACAACCGAAACAAACCACGAAAATTTGTTAACGAAATATCTGGACAAAAAAGAAATAAAATACAAAACAAAGAATGACATAATCATAACAGAAAAAAATGCAATCGCATCACACACTGATACAGATTTCTGGATTTGCGATAATGATAATTGGTTTGCAACTGGCAAACAGCGCCCATCCCCAATCAAAGAATTATTAGAAATATCAACATCAAAAAAATTACAGCCTTTATTATACCTGGGATCGACAAATATAATGGATCTGGAAACGATATGTCAAACATGGGAATCAATGGGAATTACCATCATAACAACCCCAGATGAAATTCCAGAATAAAAACCGCCGATACGGCGGTTTTTTTCTTAGAATTTCAAGGTCTGAGACGATTCCTTCCATTCACCCCACTTTCCGTCCTTGCAACGTCTTGGATCACACAACCACCACGTACTATTACATTTAATGTCTGTACAGTCACGCCATTTTGTCTCCAACGTACAAGTATTAGTTTCCTGATTGAACGTAGCTGTCTTAAACTCATCACGCACAGTCCCCTTCTTATTTACAGAATAATCCTGTGTTGCTGTCATACCCGAAATTTTTGGCTTATCACCAACAGATTTCAAACAAGCATCCTTATTGACTTTGGCAGCTGCCTGTTTTGCCTCATTTGTAGCCTTAGCAGTATCTGCCTTGACCTTCTCAATCTCAGCTTGCTTTTCTGCCAACTTAACCTCGTTCTCTGCCTTCTGCAATTCCAAATCAGCCTGAGCCTTTGCTATCGCTATCTGCGCATCAGATTTTATCTTTTCAATCTGCGCTTGACTATTTGCCAATTTAATCTGAGCTTCTGTCTCTGCTTCAATTCTAGCCTTTTCTGCAGCCAATTCTGCATCAATACGCTGCTTTTCCATTTCAAGTGCATGCAATTCTTCCGCATGGGCAGCATCAATAGCATCATATTCAGACATCTTTGTAGCCAAATTAGCAATATCCTTTGCTTCCTTCAAGCTTAACTCATCATACTTTGCATAATAATTGCTACGCACTGCTGCCAACACAGCATTTCCAATCATTGTACGTGCCGTTGACGCCAGCTGTGGGAAACGTGCCCCACCAGACAAATCTTCACGACTGTTATTAACTGTCATCCCCTGAACAGTACGACCATAGATACACTGTTTAACCTTTTCATCAGATTCTACAGATGCAATCGTACTGGCAATCAACGTATCAATCTTTGTTATTTCTGACAATACAGCCTCATCTGCTGAATTACCACTGTATGACAGATACTTCATCCCATTACTGGCCTTTGGTTTAACTAATTCACCGCCCTCTTCGTCAACAGTTGCGGTTTCTGTAACCAAATCAATATCACCCCATGGCACTTCACCACTGATTATACCGTCAAAGATACGCCCCTTTGCTTCACCAGCCCCCAGCATCTCAGATGGAACCATTTCAGCATTTTCGAAACAGACTTCTGAATTATTAGCATCTGCCATAGCGCACATTTTATACGACAATGTACGTGAACCTAATTTTTCATCAATCTGCAAACCTGTACATTCTTCTGTACTACCACAAACCTTGGCAACCGCTGTATCAATTGCATTCTGGCATGCTGTATACATACTGTTATCAATATTTAACAGTAAGCCCTGAATCAAATTGGCAATTTTATCATATGTTTCTTCGCCACCAATCTTTTCAGACCCATATTCTTTCTGACAGCCAACCATCTTTTCATATGGACACATACGAATAATCGTATCTGTATCCAAACCAATACAATTCGAATAATCTGGGCCACATCTATCTTCTGCCTGGATACATTCTTTCACTTCCTTGGTACAAGAATCAACACGCATTGATGCCAAACGCGCTAAAACATATCCCCAAATTGGGCTACGATCTGCCGCAGCCTCGCTGGATGCATCGATACCACATGCATTTAATGGAACCTTACATACATTCAGCATTGTTCCAGGGCGTGTCAAACACATATCATATGTACCATCTGGATCATTTGGATCCATACTTTCTTTACACGCTTTTTGGAAACAATCCGAAATTGTACCAATACAATTCTGACGCGTATTATTTTCTGCAATCAATTCAGCCGCTTTCATCTGGGGTGCAATTTCTTTTAAGAACGTGTCCCAAACCTGACCAGCAACATTTACACATGATTTTGTCACAGATTCACACAATGGCTTTTTTGACATCAACATATCATACGTAGACGCTGAAATTTCAATTGTCGTAGCAGCCCCTTTAACCTGATAACTTTTTGAACCACGCGTTGTACTTTTCGTCACATTTGTTGCATCCATAGCAGAAACAGAAGCACATCCTGCAAAATCTTCACCGCAACCACCCGTGGTCTGCATACACTTTTTAAATTCAATCGTACACTGCCCCAAATCATATTTATTTGCACTGCGATATTGATCTAATGCAGTTTGACGCAACGCCTGTTCCGCCGCAGCCAACTTCTGTGCACTTGCATTTTTCTGCTGTTTCAAAGTATTTTCATACGCTGCACAATCTGAACGAACACGCTGTGAATACATTGCCTTTAACATATTCAATTCTTTTGCACATTCTGGCATCTGGTTTGCACAAATCTTTGCAGCAGATGTATGCAACGCATCACCTTCTTTACCTTCAATAGATTCCATTATAGGGTTTGATTCACCAAAAACATCTTCTTCATCATCAAAGCTGACCGATGTATCCCACATAGACAAATCCAACGTACGGCGTGCTTTTTTGGTGTTTTCGGTTGCCTTTTCCACTTTACTCCCTTCAGCCATAATAGAATCTGCCACAGACTGTGCCGTTTTCAGCACAGCATTAGCATCGTCGCCCATTTCCAAACGTTCGACACCAACCGTTGCCATTTTATAAGACTGTTGATCCAACTTTTCAATTTCAGCTAAAATAGCATCAAACTCTGCATTTTTATCGCTACAAATACATCTGCCACCCGTTTCATTATCCAACATACAAAAAGCGTCCATACACCCTTCGTACTTCGCCTGACACTCTTCGCTTACGACAACGTTCTTTGCAGCTGTTGCCACCTTGGTTCCTGTACCAACAACTTTTTGTGTTGTACCTGCACGTGCAGCCACTGGTTTTGCTGCCGTTGCAGTTGGGGTTGTTCCTGAACGACCACGAACAACCGTATTTCCGCCAGCTGTTGAAGCCGCTGGGGTTGAGGCACGTGGCGCCGTACGCGCACCCGTCGCAGCACGCGCAGAGACTGGTTTTGCACCACCAGAAGATGTACTATTCGCTGCCGTATTTCCACGACGTTGTGACGGTGTTGCAGCATCTGCCCCCGATAAAAATCCTGCAATTAACATAGAGAAAACAGCTATTTTTTTCATAAGAACTCCCCTTCTATCTCCGCCATTATATCATTCTAAGGAATTTATTAAAAGAACTTTTTATACACAACATAACAAAAAATAGAATTTATATTGATATTTTTACAATTTGTACTACATAAAATACATGTTGGGGGTAAGAAAATGACAAAACAAAAAAAGACTGCTAATGTAACAAAGGCAAAACAAGCTTATACAACAGCCACTAAGAATCTAGCTGGTATGTATTTTCCACACCCAGACAACAGTCTGGAATATTCACACGCCTATGTCATAACTAATGAAAATCTTAGATTTACAACAGGTTTAACACAGCATATGGCACGCGACGTATTAACAATTACAGGCAGTGGTGACCAAGCTCTTTTCTATACCTTAGCGGGTGCAACCCACATTGACACTTTTGACGTAACCTACTGCGCACATGCTATATGTGATATAAAAACTGGTGCAATATCAAAACTACAATTTGAAGAATACAATGCGATGTTATCCACCCTATACAGAAACCCACATGCACCACATGTTGAAAACATGGCTCAGGTTATACCTACGTTATCCCAACAAACGGCTAAATTTATTCAAGATATGGATAACTACTATATATTTGCGAACGGTTTATCACCAGAATCATACCCAGAAAACATGCTGACCAAAGATGAATTTAATAAACTAAAGCAAACAATACACAAACCATTTAATTTTATTTGGTCAGATGCGATGCACATACATGAGCATATAACACAAGAATATGATGTTATAAACCTATCAAACATATTTGAATGGGTCCCAGAAACAACAATTCCAACTCTTGAAAGTTTACAAAAACATTTGCGGGTTGGTGGATATATAATCGCATATACATCTAATTTATTACCTACAGAAAATGCGAAACAATTTAAAAAAGCCCAAGAAAGATTTAAAGACTGGGCTAAATTAGGAATGATAAAAGATAAAAACTCTGACGAAATTGCTGTTGTATTACAACGTATAAAATAAATAAAAATGATGTAGAATAAACAAAACCCGCAATCATAGTACAACTACATAAGATTGCGGGTTTAAGCATATATACGGTAAAAGACTTATTCTTACACGCGACGTACTTTCTTTGGACGACAACCATTATGTGGAATACGTGTTGTGTCTGTAATAGATTGTACGACCAAACCAGCATTTGCCAAACCACGAACAGCTGATTCACGTCCTTGACCAATACCACGCATCAAAACATCAACTGTCTTCATGCCCATTTCAGCAACCTTTTTACCAACTGCATCTGCTACAACTGTCGCAGCATATGGTGTTGATTTTTTTGCACCTTTAAAATTATTTGCCCCAGCGGTTGCCCATGTCAAAACGGCACCTGACTGGTCTGTTATTGTGATACGTGTATTGTTATTTGTCGCAACAACATGCGCAATACCATGCGAAACTTTCTTTACGACTTTCTTTTTAGCTTTTGTTACTGCCATTTTATTTTCCTTATTTCGATGTCTTCAATTAACTATGGTGTTAATCTCTACCTTATTCAAAAAATTAAGACAATGTTACAAATGCAACGATGTTGGCAACCAAATTTTGCAAAAACTACACAAACGCGCCAACACCACGCAGATGTTACATCAGGTTAATTTTTATTTCCCTTTGGTTGCAGAACCAGCAACCACTACACGTTTACCCTTACGTGTACGAGCATTTGTCTGGGTACGCTGACCACGAACCGGCAAACGGTTACGATGACGGATACCACGATATGCTTTCAAGTCCTGTAAACGTTTAATATTCATCGTAACTTCACGACGAACATCACCTTCTACCTTAAAGTTTTCTTCGATGTATTTTGAAATTTTAACAACATCTTCATCCGTCAGATCTTTTGCGCGCAAACCATCTTTCAGTTTCAAAGCTTTGCAGATTTGTGCGGATTTGGCTGGGCCAATACCGTGAATGTACTGCAACGCAATTTCGATGCGCTTTTCTGTCGGAATATTCACACCTGCTATACGTGCCATTTTTCTTTTTCCTTGTTTTGTTTAACTATCGGAATGTGTCCACCCACACCCCGGATTCACTTGCCCAGACATCTCATAAACGAAATGCCCAGTTATTTTATTCTGTCGCAATATTTTATATAAAAAGCAACAGAAGTCAAATTCTTTTGTTTTCGATTAACGGAAACGTCCTTTTTTATTTCCTTTTCTAATCGCTCCAGAATACTGCTTTGCAACCAAATAAGACTGTACCTGATTCATTGTATCCAGAACAACACCAGCCACAATCAAAACACTGGTACCACCAATCATAATTGGCAACCCCATATGAGTATTCAATATTATTGGAAAAACACAAATTACCAACAGGTACAAAACACCAATTGCCGTCGTACGTGACACAACACCATCCAAATACTGAATAGTCTGTTCACCTGGACGAACACCTGGAACATATCCACCTGCATTCTTCAGATTATTACTTGTCTCCTCAGAGTTAAATATAACTGCAGTTTGAAAATAAGCAAAAAATGCAATCAAAACTGTATAAATCAAAATATAAGACCAAGTACCATATGTAAACACGCCCATAATATTTTGTACAATCAGATTTTCACTTTGCACAAACCGCTGAATAAACGCAGGCAACATCATAATACTTGCCGCGAACACAGGTCCCATAACCCCAGACATATTAACCTTTATTGGCAAATAAGAAGCATTGGTATTCATAACACCATTCGCCATAACCTGACGTGGATATAAAATCTGAATACGACGCTGCGCTTGTTCAAAGAAAGCAATCAATGCAACAATACCAACAACAAAAGCAATTGTCAGCGCTAACATTGCTGGTGAAATTTCACCGACCCCTGCACGTGACAACAACTGCATCGTACCACCTGGAACTTCTGCGATAATACCAGCGAAAATCAACAAAGAAGCACCCTGTCCAATACCACGTGCGGTAATTTGTTCTGCCAGCCACATAACAAATACAGTACCACCAACCAATGCAATAATTGCAGATAATTCGAATGCAAATCCTGGATTAACAACAGCAGCCACACCATTCACTGGTGCCATAGCTTCTAATCCACGAACAATCGCCCACCCCTGAATAATAGCTAAAACAACAGCCAAATATCGGGTATATTGATTAATCTTTACACGCCCAGATTCGCCTTCCTTACGCAAATCATTCAAAGACTTGCTGGTTGCTGTTAACAACTGTAACACAATCGATGCCGAAATATAAGGGAAAATGTTCAATGCCAACACTGACATACGCGACAACGAACCGCCAGAAAACATATTAAACATGTCCAACATACCACTGCCTTCACCACTAAACAAATGCAAAACAGCAGATGCATTAACACCTGGCAATGGAATAAACGAACCTATACGATAAACAACTAACGCACCTAACGTAAACAAAATACGTTTTTGTAAATCAGTCAGATTCCCTAAGTATTTTTTCAAGAATTTCATGTGAATAGTTTTTAACCATTGAACGGCATCTGGGGAACCCCCAAATGCCGAAAAAGATTTTACACTTAGTTGTTCCTAATTGAACCACCAACTTTTACAATCGCTTCTTCAGCAGACTTAGACCACTTTGTTGCAACAACTTTCACAGCTGTTTTTATTTCACCCTTGGCCAAAATCTTCAAACCATCTAATTTACGATTAATGATTTTAGCTTCATACAAAGAATCAATTGTAATATCCTTTGACGCATCAATCTTGCCCGATGCAATGAACTTTTCAATGTCACCCAAATTAATCGTAACATATTCTTTAGCGAAAGGATTGTTGAAACCAAATTTTGGGAAACGACGCAAGATTGGCATCTGACCACCTTGGAACGTTGCCTGCTTACGTGAACCACTGCGCGCCTTCTGACCTTTATGTCCACGACCCGCTGTCTTACCATAACCTGATGCCATACCACGACCAACACGTTTAACGTCTTTGCGTGCACCAAAATTATCCATCAATGCATTTAATTTCATTTTTTTTCCTTTTTGTCCTAACGACTATATTATAGTCTTTTTTCGCACACAGACAAGTCCCCTTGTCTGTGTACTCGGTTTATTAATTATTTTACAATTTCAACCAAATGAGAAACTTTTTCAACCATGCCACGCACAGCAGCACAATCTTCCATTTCTTTGGTCTTACCGATGCGTCCCAGGCCCAAAGCTGTTACAATTTTGACCTGAGCTTCTGGACGACCGATTGTACTTTTTACTTGTTTTACAACTATCTTAGCCATAATTAAAACTCCTCTCAATTGCCCAGATTATTTTGCTTCTTCTGCAACTTCTAATTTCTTTCCGTCGCGACCTGCAATAATTTCCGCAACTGTCTTGCCACGACGTGCCGCCACAGTCTTTGGAGAATTCATTTTATTAAATGCCAAGAACGCTGCACGTATCATGTTGTTTGGATTATTAGACCCCTGTGATTTAACAACAACGTCCTGAACACCTAAGCATTCGAATACTGCACGCAAAGCACCACCAGCAATAATACCAGTACCTGGAACTGCACTACGTACAACCAACTTGCTGGCACCATATTTTGCAGCACTATCATGGTGCAATGTGCGACCTTCTTTCAATGGAACGCGCATCATCTTTGCTTTTGCAGCCTTTGTTGCTTTCTGAACAGCGGCCTGAACTTCCAGCGCCTTACCTTTTCCAAAACCAACACGACCAGCCTTATCACCGACCACAACCAAGGCCGAGAAAGACATATTACGTCCACCTTTTACTGTTTTTGATACGCGGTTGATAGAAACCAATTTATCTACCAAGTTATCCGTCTGTAATTTTTTATCATCAAAACGTGCCATTTATATACTCCGTTATTCCTGATATTAGATTCTTACACCACCTGCGCGGATTGCTTCGCACAGTGCTTTTACACGACCATGATAACGATAACCACCACGATCAAAATAACAATTGTCAGCAATTTTTGCAGCAACAATACGTTCTGCTAATGCCTTACCAACCAATTCAGCACCTGCAACATTCCAGCCCTTACCTGCAAAGCCCTTTTCTTTGGACGATGCCGCACAAATTGTATGACCTTTGACATCATCAATTGCCTGAACTTCGATATGACGTCCAGAACGGAAAACAGACAAACGAATCTTGCCAGGATTTTTTCTTTTCAACGCACTGCGATTTGCCAGTGTACGTCTTTCTTCTGTAGATAAATGTTTCAACATTTTCTTTTCCTTTGTTCCAATCCCCGTAACAGCGGGAATCAATTAACTATTATTTCTTTTTACCTTCTTTACGACGGATTCTTTCACCCTTATAGAAGATACCTTTACCTTTATATGGATCTGCTTTACGAACCTTGTGGATTTTATCCGCAAATTGTCCAACCAAGCATTTATCCATACCTTGAACTGTAAACTCTGTTGGCGCATCACCCATAACAACAGTCAAGCCAGCTGGGATATCCATGATAACATCATGTGAATAACCAGCAACCAATACTAATTGATTACCTTTAACAGATGCTTTATAACCAACACCCTTCATGTACATAGGCTTTGAAAAACCTTCGGAAACCCCTTGAACAGCACTGCGAATATTTCGTGCCATCGTGCCCCACATTGCACGTGAAGCTTTATCTTCTGCATCCTTTGGTGTAATAACAACCTGACCTTCTTCAACAGCGATATTAACCAGGTTTGCATTTTTTGTGTCCAAGGCTAATTTCAATTCACCCTTTGGTCCCTTTACGACCACAGCATTATCCGCAATTGCGACACTAACGCCATCTTTCAGTTTAACTGGATATTTTCCTGCACGAGACATAATTTAATCCTCACCTTATTAGATAACCTTGCACAATACTTCGCCACCAACATTCATCAAGCGTGCTTTATGATCTGTCATAACGCCATTTGGTGTAGATACTATTGCAATACCCAAACCATTCAAAACCTTTGGCATTTTTGCACTACCTGAATAAACACGACGACCTGGCTTTGACACAACAGAAATTTCCTGGATTGCACCATTGCCACCAACGTATTTCAATTCAATAACAATATTTGCACGATGTTCATCAATCTGTTCTTTACGGAAATCAGCAATGAAACCTTCTTCTTTTAAAACAGCCAAAACTGCTGCACGCAGATTGCTGCTTGGTACTGTGACGAATTCTTTACCTGCATTCTGACCATTACGAATACGGGTCACCATATCGCCAATTGGGTGTGATAATGACATCTTATACTCCTTGTATCTGTGGAAATCCACATTACTATACCAACTGCATTGTCCACAGTTGTTTTTTGTTTACCTTACCAGCTTGATTTACGTACACCTGGCAACTTTCCTTCTGAGGCCAATGTACGCAACTGCTGACGACACAAACCGAACAAGCGAGAGAACCCACGTGAACGACCTGTGACACTGCAACGATTACGCAGACGTGTTTTATTTGCATTACGTGGCAATTTTGCCAGTTTTTTCATTGCATCCATACGTTCGTCTGGTGTTGCATTAACAGACATTTTTGCTTTAATCGCATCGTGCTTTTTTGCATATTGTGCGACCAGCTTTTCACGTCTTTTTTGTTTATTTATCAACGCTAATTTAGCCATTTTTTTACCTTTTTATTATTTCAAAACCAATGGCAAGCCGATTTTAGTCAGCAATGCACGTGCTTCATCGTCTGTTTTCGCAGTTGTTGCAATCACGATATCCATACCGCGAATAGCATCAATCTTGTCAACAGAAATTT
>JAZRJE010000011.1:0-64585 GCA_045645645.1 Candidatus Enterousia sp. | reverse complement strand
ATGTATCGGGCCGTGCTGTCGACATCACTGCAATATTCTTTTAGCCCCAGCAGGGTCAGATAGTCATTACCCAATACATAGTTAATCTGGAACAGGGACGGATGTGGACCCTTGCTATATTCAATTCTTGTTATCATTTGTATCTCCTTTTTCTTCAAATTTCATAAATTCCTGGTTGCAGGATGTTGCACCATTGTTCCCGTCATCGACTCTGCAGTTTAGGCTAGAATCCAGGGAATGGGATATACACGGTGATTCAGTCACGTGGAATTCGCGTTTCAGTCGTGAAATATCCGCAATTTTGTAGACTTTATGCATTTTGCAACCGCAAACCGGGCATATGCCACACATGTTGGGCAGGGTCGGGTGTTCACGTGAAAACCATATAACCTTGCCCTTGGGTATGCGGGCCTGGCGACAGTGCAGACAATAGAACTGGTGGAATTCGATTGGGCAACGATTTTTGTCGTTTTCATTTAACAGAAAATCTATCAAATTCGTCCCGCGAATAAGTGTTGGTCGTTTGTCGTCAATTGTGGTCAAGCCGTTTGCAATCATCTGGCGCACGGTACGTTCAGAACGATTAATCATCTGGCATACTTCGGGTATCGAATAGGTACCCATGTACGAGATTTGTTGTACATTATACATTTTCGCCCCCTTCGTCTAACTTGTTAATCAGCTGGTGTTCAATCCACGCATCCAGGTCGGATTTTCGGTACCGAATACGGTTTCCCCATCGAATGAACGGCAGAGTGTTTTTGCCACAATGGCGCCAACTGTTTAACGTCCCGACAGTCGTCCCCAGATACTGGGCCGCCTGACGTTGGTTTAGCAACTTAAACGTAAAATCTTCAAGCATAGTTAACTTCCTTTTGTTTAGTTTATCGTTATGCTTGAAGACTAAGAGGGATTTATCGAAATTTACAGAAATGAGAATTCTAGCTAGCTAGAATTTTGCGTTTTGGCGCAGAAATCAGCAACTCTTCAAGGATTTTGGAAATCAGGGGAGATTTCTTGCGTTTGTGTCGTTTGCAGTATTCTTCACGGACTAATTTCATCGTTTCAGAGATATTTTGTGGCAGGGTATCTTTCTGCTGAATACCCATATCATAGATGATTTTTTCATATCTTTCACGAATAACATTTTTTGCATCGGCGGTTTTGTCAGCACCTTTTTTATATTTCTGACGGTTGCTGAATGCGTTTAATCGATAATTAAGTGACTTGGCACGGGTCAATGTATTAAAGAACATGGCTGCATTGTAAGCGAAATTGCTATTCGTGTTTTCTAGATTTTTTAATATAGATTCAAACAGTAATAACAGGTCTTTGAACAGGATGCCCGCAATACATTTATTGGCAAATCCAGGTTCTTGCTTCTTTTCGGTCATAATATCCTGGGGGCGTACATTTGCGTGTTCTTTGTTTTCCTGTTTGGCTTGTTCCAGCATTTTTTCTTCGATTTCAACCCAGTTTGATTTCATCTTGCTGCCTGTAAAGATTTGAACCGTGTCATTTTTATTGTCAACAAAGCAATAATTGGCAGATAGCGAGAATAATTTTTCTATCCTGTTAATTACATCGGGCATATCGTCATTGGCGATAACAGATACATCGGTCGGGATAATTTCTGCAATATGCAGTATTTGTAAAATATGGTCGGCATAGGCCCCGCGAAAATAAAGCGAGACCAGGGCTAAATTTTGGTCGTCTTCGACCGGTGTTTCCAGTGGTAATAAATAAGGTAAAAATTTAACTAAATCTTGCATGGTGATGGATCCTTTTGAAAAAAATAGTAATAAATATTTATCGATATTCAAGGAAGATTCGTCATGTCGGCCGGTAGCAAACGAGTAGCAAAAAATTTTTTGTCAATTTTTGTAGATTGGATAAAGCAATAAAAAATCCCCTTGAATCAAGGGGTTATTCTGGTGCCGGTTGTCGGACTTGAACCAACGACCTACTGATTACAAACATTGTTCAGGGGGCGTTTGTGAACGCTTGAAAAATCCTGAAAAATCAAATTAGTGCCTGTGTTGAAAGGCGTTTTTTATTATCTAAATGGTCCACTTTGGGGACATTTTTTTCAAAATGCGACAATAAAATTCAGTAAAAGTTGGGTGCCGAATTTTTGCTCTGAAAGCATCGGTTTTTTGAGGGTTTTGCGATATGCAAACTTGTCGTTCTGGACCAAAACTGGACCATTTTTTATTTATGTTGAAAATAAATCCCAGAATTCTGCGGGCGTCGGCAGACCGTTCCACAGATTAATAATCTATGGTATCTTTTTGACATTTGCTGTAAGTTATTGTAAAGTGTCAGAAAACAAGGCAAAAGTGATGGCGACAATAGAAAAAAGAATAACCAAGGCAGGTGTTAAATATAGGGCGCGAGTTCGCGTTGAGGGAAATCTTATCCAAACAGCGACATTTTCCAGTAAAACATTGGCGCGTGAATGGGCCGCCAAAACCGAAACAGAAATGCGCGACCAAAAGCACATGCCCAACATGAATGCGCGTAATCACACTTTTAGCGAATTGCTGACGTTGTATAAGCGGCATATTGAAGATAAGGGGTTGCGGTCTGCCAAGAATTTAACCACTCAGTTGGATGAATGGGACAGGTTTATTGGCACAACCAAACTGTATTCTTTGACTCCCACGGTTATAACCAACGCATTGGACCAAATTGCAAAAATCCAATATGGCAAGCGCCCTAAAAGTCCCGCAACACTAAACAGATATTTGGCTGCGTTAAGTTGTGCGTTGGCCTATGGTGTAAAAACGCAGGGCTGGTTGGATACAAATCCCGTGACAAGGGTTGAACACAAACGCGAAAACAAAGGGCGCACACGCTTTTTAAGTGATACAGAGCGGGATCGGTTGTTGAATGCCGCCAAAGAATCCAAAAATAAGGAATTATACACAATCATCGTATTGGCAATTTCAACTGGTGCCAGACGTGGTGAAATATTGTCGCTGAAATGGGCGAATGTTGATTTGGATAGTGGTTGGGCGGTTCTGGAACATACCAAGAATGGTGAAATGCGCGGTTTGCCATTATGGGGGCCAGCGTTAGAATTAGTGCGCCAGTTGTATGAAAAGCGCAAATCCGACATATGGCTGTTCCCAAATGATAAAAATTCGGGGCCTTGTGAAATAAAACGCAGTTGGGCAACCGTGGTGGCCAAGGCCAAGTTGCCTGATTTCAGATTCCATGATTTGCGCCACACCTGTGCCAGTTATTTGGCAATGAATGGTGCCAGCCCAAATGAAATCGCAGATGTCTTGGGGCATAAAACGCTTTCCATGGTAAAACGGTATGCGCACCTGTCCAATGCACATAAAAGCAGTGTCGTGGCCAGTATGAACGCAAAAATATTCGGGGAAACAGATGACAACCATTAGATATACACCAGACCAAAAATATCAATTGTATGATGATATAAAATTTATGCTGCATTCAGGGGAGTCCGCTGAAACAGAAATTGTTCCGACTGTTTCTTTGTTTGTTTCCAAAGAGTTAATAATTGCTCCCGCAGCGCAAATTGATGAGTTGGATTTTTACTTAACAGACGCAATGAAACAATTGGTTGTTGATTATAAAATGCGTTTGATGACCACTGGGGATATACACAATGAATTGGAAGAGTTGTTAATTAATGTCCGAAACATTAAACGCATATTAGAAAACCCCAACACAAAGGCATATTTGTATGACCGTATAGACCAAGCGTTTTCAGATTTGAAACATGCGGGCCACACCATTATGCCATGGGATGAATTGCTAATCGCAGCCCCAGAATTGCAAGATCGTTTCTTTACATACTTAATAAACAAAATGGGACCATTGGCAGCCCACCGCCCAACCGACTTGGAAACACACAGTAATGCAATAAACAAACGCTTTATAGAACGGCTTATGGATATTTACAAACTTACAACAGGCAAAAAGCCCACGCCAGTATCTGCATCTTCAAATACAAGAAAACCATTGCCGATTATTGGGGATTTGCAGACAATGCGCCCTAATCAAAAAAAACAAGTTAAACGACAAAGCACACCGTTTGTAGATTTTGCCACCGCAGTTATCCAAATGATAAACAATTCATGTCCTGGTCTTAATAAGGGGTATGATATTAGTTTTGATATCAGTGCCCTAGTGAAAACGATAAATAAGAAAAACCAGTAAAATCAAAATATAAAAAATTCTAAATAAGTCGACGTTTTTGTCGACTTTGTTTCCTTTTTAACTTTTTTATAAACATCTTATATTCCCAGCAAGTTGCAACGAAACTCAAACAAATAAAACAATATAGGAGTTTATAATGAGTGATGGTGTTCCACATTATTTAACTGTTAAACAGTTCGCAAAAAAACACCCTGCATTTTCTGAGGGCAGCATCAGGGACCTGGTATTTCACCGCCCGTTCAATGGATTGGATGACATGGGGGTAATCCACCGTGTTGGGGCCAAGGTTTTGATTGATGAAGTCAAATTCTTTCAGTGGGTTTCCACAAACCCCTCATCCACGGGCAGAGTAAGAAAGGGGGCATAATCATGGCAGATGTTTTAACAAAAAATGAATCCGCCCAAACTGGCACGGATTCACATTATGGTCATAGGGATAGTAATATGAAAAATAAAAACAGTCAAGATATACCAATGCCAACACCATGGCCAGAACCAGTAAATGGCATGGATTTAGTGGGTGCGTTGAAAGCGGTGTTTGAACGCTTTCTGGTCTTGCCCGATGGCGTATCAAGTATGTTGCCGTTTTGGGTGCTGCATACATATGCCATGGATGTGTTTTATTATACACCACGGTTATGTATTTATTCACCTGTTCCAAGATGTGGCAAAACCCAATTGTTGCAGTTGCTGGAAATGACGGTCGATCGACCATTGAATGTTGCAGGCATAACTGCGTCTGGCGTGTTTCGTTGCATTGATGCCATGCACCCAACCTTGTTAATTGACGAGGCCGATTGTTTCATGAATGGCGACCAAACGATGCGTAGCGTTATCAATGCAGGATATCAGAAAAATGGTCATGTTGTTCGTAATGTGGATACCAAGAGCGGTTATTTGCCCAAAAGATTTGCGTGTTTTAGTGCGATGGCAATTGCGGGTATTGGTGAACGCGACAGCACCATAATGGACCGCAGTATTGCGGTTGTAATGCGGCGTAAAAAGCCAAACGACACTGTTGAAAGATTGCGCCCAAATGCATTGTTGTCGCACACTGAACAATTGCGCAGCATGTGCATGCGTTTTATGTGGGATAATGCCAGAGCAATTGGTGAAATTAACCCCACGATGCCCAAATTCCTGCATGACCGTGCCAAGGATATATGGGAACCATTATTTGCCATTGCGTATTTAATATCGCCAACACTGGTGAATGAATTAACTTATGCCGCGGGGTGTTTGGTCCCAAAAAACGATGATGCCGAAGTTTTGGAAATTCAGTTGTTGGCCGACATTCGTGATGTGTTCAATAACATTGGGTGTGATTTTATAGCGACCAAGGACCTGTTGGGGCATTTGTATCGTTGCGAAAGTCGACCATGGGGTGACAGGCAATATGGGCATGTTGTGCTAACCAATGTAAAATTGGCAAACATGTTGCATGGCTTTAATATCAGGCCAATCCAAAAGCGCCTTGGGGCAAAAACTGCACGCGGTTATGAATTGGCGGCGTTTGAAGATGCGTTTCAGAGTTATTTGCCCAATGAAACAGGTGAATATGAAACAGTAGCAGCCGCACCTGAAACGCCTTGTCCCGTTGTTCCGCCTTGCGCACCAACAGTGGGAACGCATGCAGAACATACCAGTAAAGATGATGACCCGTTTTCACTGTGCAGCATCCTGCGTAAAAATTCAATTTTGAACGCAAAGTCCGTGGATAACATGGACATGTCCGTTGAACAGCGAAATATTATGTATGAAAAAGCGTTCCAAGACGCAGAGTGCATAATGAACAAGATGGCAGAATCAGTGGTCCCAGATGATATAACACTGTAAGCCACTGTGTAATAAGTGGGCTATATGTGCCATACCAATATACCCCACCAATAACCCCCATGTATATTATTCACATACCATATAACAATACCACCCCCCCACCTTAACAGGTGGGATTTGATTTTTGTCATTTTTTGTTGTAGTATATGCAATGACATGGCGGTTGCTGTGTTGGGCGTCAGAACCCGTTTTATACTCGGTGTCCGTGGGGACAAAAAATACCTCCAATCTGTATGGTTGGAGGGCGGTGAATATATTGAATAAGCCCGCTATATTCCGAGTATTATAGTTCTGAACCTCCAACCACCGCTTTGTTCGGTGGTTTAATTTTTTCAAATGTAGGGGTTTATAATGGCGCGCGAACAGGAAAGAGCGGAATTGCACCGTGTTATATGGCAGATTGCAAACGATTTGCGTGGTGCGGTTGACGGTTGGGATTTCAAAGCATATGTATTGGGCTTTTTATTTTATCGCTTTATATCCGAAAATATTGCGCACTATATTGATAAAAACGAACATGCCGCTGGTAATAAAGATTTCAGTTATGCCAACCTGAACGATGCCAGCGCAGAAATCGCACGCAATGAATGTATTGAATCCAAAGGGTTTTTTATCCTGCCGTCTGAATTGTTTGTAAATATCCAACGCACGGCCAAGGCAGATGCCAACCTGAATGAAACATTGGCTGCCGTATTTGCGAATATTGAAAATTCCGCCATTGGCGCAGAAAGTGAAGATGATTTCCGTGGCCTGTTTGACGACATTGATGTGAACAGTAATAAATTGGGTGCATCCGTCCCAGAAAGAAACAAAAAACTGGTAAAAATATTGGATGCCATTGCTGGTTTGGACCTTGGGAATTTCACAGATAACAGCATTGATGCCTTTGGTGATGCGTATGAATATCTTATGACCATGTATGCCAGCAATGCGGGTAAATCTGGTGGTGAATTCTTTACCCCGCAAGAAGTATCAGAACTGTTGGCAAAAATCACCCTTGTCGGCAAGACCGAGGTTAACAAGGTTTATGACCCTGCATGTGGTTCGGGTTCGTTATTGTTAAAGTTTGCAAAAATATTGGGACAAAATGGCGTGCGTCAGGGATTCTTTGGCCAGGAAAAGAACATAACCACATACAATCTGTGCCGTATTAACATGTTCCTGCATAATATAAATTATGAAAAGTTTAATATCGCACATGGCGACACATTGTTGGAGCCAAAACATTGGGATGAAGAACCGTTTGATGCGATTGTATCCAACCCGCCTTATTCAATTCCATGGGATGGCGATGATAACCCATTGCTGATAAACGACCCACGCTTTGCACCTGCGGGTGTGTTGGCACCACGCGGCAAATCAGACCTTGCATTCACAATGCATATGTTGTCATGGTTGTCGGCATCTGGCACGGCGGCAATTGTTGAATTCCCTGGGGTGCTGTATCGTGGTGGTGCAGAACAGAAAATCCGTAAATACTTGGTTGATAACAATTATGTAGATTGCATTATTCAGTTGCCCGCAAACCTGTTCTTTGGGGTGACAATCGCAACCTGTATTATCGTATTAAAGAAAAACAAAACGGACAATGGCATTCTGTTTATTGATGCAGGCAGCCAATTTGTGCATTCTGGGAACAAGAATAAATTATCTGATGAAAACATTGAAACAATATTGAATGCGTTTATTGGGCGCGCAGATATGGAACACTTTGCCAAATTGGTAAATAACACCGATGTTGCGGAAAATGATTATAACCTGTCTGTATCCACATATGTTGAACAGCCCGATACGCGTGAAAAAATCGATATAAACGAACTGAATGCACGCATTGGCGACATTGTTGCCCGTCAAAGCGTATTGCGTACCCAAATTGATGCAATTGTTGCAGATTTACAGGGGGATGAATAATGGAACCCGTTCAAACCCATTTAATTAACGATGTTATCACGGTCCAAAATTCTGGCATTGATTGGGTTGCTTGGATTGCGTTGGGGGTATCGATTTTTGCAACAGTCGGGACTTTGTGGTGGCAACATCATATTCGTAAAAAAGATTTAATCGAACAGCGTAAAAATGCAGATGCGGATGAAAAAATGCGCAAATGGTCGGCAGAATATCCATATAAGTTAAAAGTTTATACAGAATTTTATGATATTTTGCATACAATCAGTTTGATTGAAATTGAAACATTAAATGCAAAAACTGTTTCTTTGTTGTTGAAACGCATGTTGAATACATGCCAAGAATCCGAGTTGTTTTTTTCAAGTGCCATTCAAGATAAACTGTATTTCTTTTATGATGAATTGAAAATGTTTTTTGAAAAACCGCTGGATTATACCAATGAAAGTTATATTCGTTTGGATTGTAATGGCGCATTAAATTCTGGTCAAATGAAACACGATGTTATGAAAAGTTTTGAATATGTAAAAGAACATGCAGACGTTTGTAAATCTGATAAAAAACTTCGTGATTTGTTTGCAAGTGAACTGCAAGCCCCAGAGGGAGGTGACCAATGTCAAAAATAATCGACTTAATTGCAAAATATTGCCCGAATGGTGTGGAATATAAGTCGCTTGGGGAAATTTGCGACATATTGGACAGTCGAAGAAAGCCCATAACAAAATCTAAACGCACCGCTGGGGAATTCCCATATTATGGTGCAAATGGGATTCAAGATAGGGTTTCGGGATACTTGTTTGACGGAACTTTCTTGCTGGTCGGTGAAGACGGTAGTGTAATAAATCCAAACAAGTCTCCAGTATTAAATTGGGCGACTGGTAAAATTTGGGTGAATAACCATGCGCATGTATTAAGCGAAAGGCAGGATGTTGCAAATTTACGGTATGTTTATTTTGCGTTATCTGCGACAGATGTTTCTGATATTGTGCGAGGAACGCCCCCAAAGTTAAACCAGCAAAATTTACGGAATATTCAAATCCCCGTTCCACCATTGCCAGTGCAGCAGGAAATAGTTCGTATTCTGGACTCTTTTACAGAACTGGAGGCAGAACTGGAGGCAAGAAAAAAACAATATGAACACTATCGTGATAAGTTGTTGAATTTTGCTGATATTTCACAGGGGGGGGTAAGAACAATGGCACTTTCTGAAATTTGTAATTTTAGACGTGGTTCGTTCCCACAACCCTATGGCGAAGAAAAGTGGTATGGCGGCGATGGTGCAATGCCGTTTGTGCAAGTGGTCGATGTTGGCAATGATTTAAGATTGGTTAACAATACTAAAAACAAAATTTCTGTATTAGCGCAGCCAATGAGCGTTTTTGTACCAAATGATACGGTTATTGTTTCTATACAAGGCAGTATAGGTAGGGTTGCCTTGACACAATATGATTCTTATGTCGACAGAACATTGGCAATATTTTCAGATTATAAAATCGATATATCTAAAAAATACTTTGCATATCAGTTGCAGCGTGTGTTCGGCATTGAAAAGGAATTTGCAAGGGGGGGTATAATAAAAACAATTACAAAAGAAGAGTTTGCTAAATTTCAAATCCCAATTCCGCCACTTGCGGAACAGGAACGGATTGTTGCGATTTTGGATAAATTTGATGCGTTGGTGAATGATATATCTGACGGGTTGCCTGCGGAAATAAACGCACGCCGTCAACAGTATGAATATTATCGGGATAAATTGTTGTCATTCCCAATGGCGGCATAAAATACAGGGGTGAAAAATGGTTAAATACGATGTTGTTGCACAAAATGTCCAAGGCACGGTTGTCGCAGAATATAACGCAGGTGACACCAGCGCAACACGCTATCAGTCCGAGGCCGCATTAGAACAGGCATTCATAAAACAACTTGGGGCCCAGGGGTATGAACCTGTAAAAATTCACACTGAATCCGAATTGATTGCCAACCTGCGCCAACAGTTGGAAAAATTAAATAAATATACCTTTACCGATGCGGAATGGGATCGGTTCTTTGCCCAAAATATTGCCAACCAATCAAATGGCATTCGTGAAAAAACACGCATTATCCAAGAAGACCATATTCAGTTGTTAACCCGTGACAACGGGACAGTTAAAAATATTTACCTGATTGACAAAGAAAACATTCACAATAACACCTTGCAGGTTATAAACCAATATGAAACCGATGCAGGCGTGCATGAAAATCGTTATGATGTGACCATATTGGTTAATGGTATTCCAATGGTTCATGTGGAATTAAAACGCCGTGGCGTTGATATCAAAGAGGCCTTTAACCAAATAAACCGTTATCAGCGTGACAGTTTCTGGGCGGGTTCTGGTCTGTATGAATATGTTCAGATTTTCGTTATTTCAAATGGCACATATACCAAGTATTACAGTAACACCACCCGCATTTCACACATAAACGAAAATGCCAATCGTGGCCCCAAGGCAGGCAAACGCACCAGCAACAGTTTTGAATTCACATCATGGTGGGCGGACGCCAACAATATGCCAATCACAGACCTGATGGACTTTGCAAAAACATTCTTGGCGCGCCACAGTATTTTGAATGTTTTAACCAAGTATTGTGTATTTAATGCGGACCAACAATTGCTGGTTATGCGCCCATACCAAATTGTGGCCACCGAACGCATATTGAACAAAATACAAATTGCAAATAACTATAAGAAATGGGGAACCGTTGACGGTGGTGGTTATATTTGGCACACCACGGGTTCGGGCAAAACATTAACCAGTTTCAAAACCGCCCAATTGGCCAGCGCACGCACCGACATAGACAAGGTTTTGTTTGTGGTTGACCGCAAGGACTTGGACTATCAAACAATGTTGGAATATGACCGTTTCCAAAAAGGTGCCGCCAACAGCAATACCAGCACTGCCGTATTGGAACGCCAGTTGCGTCCAGAATCCAGTGCGCGAATTATTATAACCACCATTCAAAAACTGTCGACTTTCATTAAAAAGCATCGTGACCACCCTGTGTTTGACCAACATGTGGTTTTGATATTCGATGAATGCCACCGTTCCCAATTTGGTGAAATGCACAGTGCTATAACAAAGTCGTTCAAGAAATATCACCTGTTTGGCTTTACAGGCACACCAATCTTTGCAGCCAATGCCCAGGGTGGCGGTAAACCAGACCTGAAAACCACAGAACAGGCGTTCGGGCAAAAGTTGCACACTTATACCATTGTGGACGCCATTCGTGACAAGAATGTTCTGCCGTTCAAAATTGATTATGTTTCAACCCTGCGCGTTGCAGAAGATATTGACGACAAGCAGGTTGCCGACATTGACCGCGAGGGTATATTATTGGCCCCTGAACGCATTAGTCGCATAACAAAGTATATTTTGGAACACTTTGACCAAAAGACCATGCGCAATACCTTTTACAAGGTAAAAGAACGCCGTCTGGCGGGCTTTAATTCCATGTTCGCTGTGTCCAGTATTGATGCCGCAAAACTGTATTATAACGAATTCAAGCGCCAAATGGCGGACCTGCCATCGGACAAACAAATAAAGATTGCGACCATTTACAGTTTTGGCGTAAATGAAGAGGATGGTGTTCTGGATGAAAACAGTGATGACACCAGTGGTTTGGATGCCAGTTCGCGTGATTTCTTGGATATGGCCATTGCGGACTATAATGCAATGTTTGGAACCGCATTTGATACCAGTGCTGCCAAATTCCCAAACTATTACAAAGACCTGTCGTTGCGTATTAAAAACCGTGAATTGGACATGGTTATCGTGGTCAATATGTTTCTGACTGGTTTTGATGCCACAACATTAAACACACTGTGGGTGGACAAGAACCTGCGCCAACATGGTTTATTGCAGGCCTTTTCACGCACTAACCGTATTTTGAATGCTGTTAAAACGCATGGCAATATTGTATGTTTCCGCAACTTGGAAAACGCAACAAATGAAAGTATTGCCTTGTTTGGCGACAAAGATGCGGCTGGTTTGGTATTGCTGAAAACTTATGATGAATATTATAACGGTTATGAAAAGAACGGCAAGCATGTGGCGGGTTATGCCGAACTGATAAGTGAATTAACTGATAAATTCCAAGCGGGCATTGTGTTGGCGTCTGAAAGCGACAAGAAAGAATTTGTGCGTCTGTTCGGTGCAATATTGCGCGTAAAGAACATTTTGCATTCATTTGATGAATTTGCTGGCAATGAAATATTAAGTCCGCGCCAATTCCAAGATTACCAAAGTATGTATATCGGTCTGTATGCAGAAATGCGCCCAACGCATGGCACCGCAGAAAATGTAAAGGACGATGTGGTCTTTGAAATGGAATTGATAAAGTCCGTGGACGTTAACATTGACTATATCCTGTCCTTGATTGCGCGTTATCATGAATCACACATGAATGACAAAGAAATTTTGATAACAATCCAAAAGGCGGTGGATTCCAGTGTTGAATTGCGTAATAAAAAAGACCTGATTATGCAGTTCGTGGCATCTTTAACACCTGACACCATTGTTGACCGTGATTGGGTTAAATTTGTTAACAGTGCCAAGGCCGCAGAACTGGACCGTATAATTGCCGAAGAAAACTTGAACCGTGAAGAAACATACAAGTTTGTTCAAAATGCATTCCGCGATGGTGCGGTTCAAACCAGTGGCACAGATATTGGCAAAATCTTGCCACCAATGTCCATGTTTGACCGTGATAATAACCGCGCCCAAAAGAAAAAAACAGTGATTGAAAAGATTGTGGCATTCTTTGAACGCTTTTTCAGTATTAGTGAATAATAAAGGAGATAAAAATGCGGGCGTATTGCGATAAATGTAAAAAAGAAACCATTGTAGAACCGCGGACGGGTTTGGGGCGTGCCATATTGTTTGCACTTATATTTGGGCCATTAGTTTTCTTTATTCCACGCAAAACAACTCTGCATTGTTCAGAATGCGGGGGCCTGATGCCAACTAATTCAGATAATAAACCTGTGCCTCGTTGTCCGAAATGCCATGTGTTCGTTGAAGAAAACGATGCGTTCTGTCCCAAATGTGGTGCAAATATAAAACACTTAAAAACATGCGCTAAGTGCAAAACAGTAAATAAAAAACATGCTAAATATTGTATAAATTGTGGAAATGGCTTAAAATAGTTCGTCGCTCCCTGCCGTTGAAGAGCGGTAAAAAAACACAGCCATAAAATCAGAGGGGCGGTATCCCATACCCCCCCCCTATGGATATCGGGTTAAAATTCAGTTCCTGTATAAAAAGAATGCTTTTTTGCCGTATTTCTGCGCAATAAATGCCTCGTGTCAGCGATTAAGCAGGTTGGTGGTATGACTGTGCCACAAAAACATTTGACCACTGTCGGGGCAAAAAAATCAAAAGTTGTTGGACCAAAACTGGACCATAAAATTTTTTTAGTGCGCCGATGATTTTATTGCAGTTTTCTGTGGCTTTTATTGGGATTTTTTTGGTCCAAATTTGGGACATTTTATTCCAAAAAACACAAAAAAATGCCATAAGTTTCAAAAAATGGTGGTTTTCAAAACAAATAAAAAACCGCGGAAAACCGCGGGAAACTGGTGCCGGTTGTCGGACTTGAACCAACGACCTACTGATTACAAATCAGCCGCTCTACCAACTGAGCTAAACCGGCAATGCCCCACAATTATACATATCTAAAAACTTAACGCAAGTAAAAAATTACATTGTTTATTTTTACGCTGCGTGTGTATATTCTTTAGCTCGCAAAGCATGTATTTGTGCAGGTGTTAATTTCCTTATTTGCTTAATTTGTTTTGGTTTAAATTCTTTCAAATCAATAGGTTTTTCATTTTTTATTGTCACTGTTTTTGGTGTAGAATCCTCATTGTGTGAGCTCTTCTTTTTGCCAAATATAGTGTTTACTTTATAAAAACCGTATGCCCCAACAGTTGCACCCAATAATGCAGGAATAATAAATTCTGGCGCCGCAATAGTTGTGCCAACACTGCTAAGTACACTTCCAAAAGTTAGCCCAGCACCGCCCATTATTGCTGTTTTTGCAGCGGCCTTTTTAAATGCTTTTTTCTTGGCGGTCTTGGCAATTGTTTTTTTAGATGCTTTAAGACCGCGGCCAATCCAGTAAAAAGGGTCGGTGTAGTCTAATATTTTCATAAAGGTTCCACCTGCAGCGGCTTTGGCGCCCTTGGCAGCAATTTTTTTTCCGCCTTTTTTGGCTACAGTTTTTGCGCCTTGTTTAATGAATTGCTTCGCAACTATGCTCCACACCATATTCTTTTCTCCTTTTTCTAAATGAGAATTTTATCATAATTATCCTTTTTTTTAAAGGTCTTTATGAATAAATCCTTGATTTTATAAAATAACAGTTAAGAATATAAGGTATGATAAAAAAACTGCCAGAACTTTTAGCGCCAGCGGGTACGTTGGACGCTTTTAAAACCGCCATTTTATATGGTGCAGATGCAATTTATGCTGGACTGCCAGGCTTTTCTATGCGGGCACGCGCAAAAATAGATGTAGAAGGTGTGAAACAGGGGATTGAACTGGCGCATGCTGCTGGCAAGAAAGTCTATCTAGCTTTCAATCTGTTTGCGCATGATTTTGAATATGACAATATGCCACGTGTAGCTGAAGTTATACGTTATTTACAGCCAGATGCCCTGATTGTGTCTGATCCTGGGATTGTTATGTGGGTGCGTGAAAATTTTCCAGAAATTCCAATTCATATTTCAACCCAGGCAAATATTTGTTCTGCTAAGACTGTTAAATTCTGGCAAAATGCAGGGGCAAAATTATGTGTGCTGGCGCGCGAAGTATCGCACAAAGAGTTTAAAGAAATTCGTGCGGCGTGTCCAGATGTAGGGCTTGAAATATTTGTGCATGGTGCGATGTGTATGTCTTATTCGGGGCGATGCTTATTATCAAACTTTATAACAGGTCGTCCTGCAAATCGTGGGGCGTGTGCACAGCTGTGTCGTTGGAAATATGACGTGATTCTGCGCGAAAAAGAAACAGGCGTTGAAATGCCGATTGATGAGGATGAACATGGTGCTTATATCATGAATTCCAAGGATTTATGCCTGATGCCACGATTGGACGAAGTTATTGCCGCAAATCCAGACAGTTTGAAAATTGAGGGGCGCAATCGGTCTGAATACTATGTTGGTTCGGTTGTGAATGCATATCGGTGTGCAATGGATGCGTATGCTGCAAATCCAGATAATTTTAATCCAGTACCATATATGACTGAATTAAATCGTTTAGAAACACGTGGGTATACAACTGCATTCTTTGATGGGCCTGTGACTGCGGATGCGCATAATTATGAAACGACACGCAGTACATCTGATTATCATGCTGCGGGCGTTGTTGTCAATGTGACAGACACGCATGTTGCGATGGAGTTGCGTAATGAAACGCATGTGGATGACGTTGTGACGTTTGTTATACCAGGACGTATTGACGGGGTTTCAGTGACGTTAAAAGAACTGATTAATGCAAAAAATGGTGAATCTGTTTCAAAAATGGCGGCAGGTATGGGTAATACTATTTTGATACCGCGTGCATGGTTTGGTGATGCGTGGACCGATAAAATTGTGCCGTATGTTTTGGCGTACAAGCATAAATAGGGGCAGTTATGATAAATTTGTTTTCCAGATTATTTAATAAAAAGAAGTCTGAATTGACCCATGAAAAAATGGAAAGTCTGTTAAAAGAGTCGTATAAAGAGATAGTTGTGTATCACATAGATACGGGGGCCATAAATCAAAAAATATATAATGGTGTGTTGGTTGCTGGGGTGCGGGATGTTGCATCAAAGATGCCAGAGTTTAAGCAAATGTGGGAACGGTGTTCTGATCTACAAGATTTGCGACCTGTTATGATTGTTGCCAAGACGGCTCGCTATAAAACTGAGAGAGCTTCCATAAATGGCACTGATGTTTATGGTAATGTTATTGTTTGGGATAAAAAGAAAAAAGATTATTATGCATTGAGTCCGAAATGGTTCTTTGTTTGCAGTCATTTGTACTGTTCTGCCGCCAGCGAGTGGTGTTTATGCGATGTAGCAGACTATGTACGGTGTAATATACGGATGCTGGAAAATTTTGCTCGCAATAAGAGCAGATAAAAAATCCCCAGATTGGGAATTTTATTTTTGGTTGTCTTTGTTGTTATATATTCTTTTGTACAAATCTATTGCACGTTTGGCGGTGTGCGCTGTGACCCCCACCCATAGCAACAGTGCAATAATATTGCCGCTATCTGTCTGTCCATTAATAATGTCTTTGGTTGTACCAAATGCACCGCTCACAGATATTCCATTTAGCATAATATACACCAACAAGAAAACATGATTGTTAAAATCATTTGGATTTTTGTGATTGTAATTTTGACTGTATGTGGACATTATTTTGCTTTTTGATTATTAGCCTGGTTTCGTGCATTTACATAATCACGCAACAGCGGAATATTTTGCTGACGTAAAACCGCTGCAACTCCTATTGTAAGTGCGCCAACAATTCCGCCAGCTAAAACGCATTCTACACCTTCTGAGAATCGATCTGCTTGTGTGGCCTTAAAAATACCCATTGCTGGTGCGCCAATCAATCCAACATAGTACAATACCATTGATGTTGCTTTGTTTAATTTAGCTGCTGCTAAATAGAAATTTGCTTCACTGTTTGTCAATCTTTTGCTCATTTTTTTCTTCCTTTTTTATTAGTGTTAGTATCAACCTGTCACATAATAACATAGTACAAAATAAAAAAATGTCAATACAAAAAGTGTTTTTATTTATTTTTAAAAATTGCTAGTATGTATTACATGAAAAGTATTCCGACATTTAAACCAGAATTAGATTCAGGATTTCGTGTTGTCGCTGGTGTTGATGAGGCAGGGCGTGGTCCATTGTGTGGGCCAGTGGTGGCGGCTGCGGTTGTGTTCCCAAATCATGATATTGAAATACCTGTCGTTATACGTGATTCAAAACAGATGACTGCCCACCAGCGTTCGGTTGCCTACGATTGGATTGTTAAAAATACCATATGGTCGGTTGGGGCTTGTTCCCCCGCAGAAATTGATGAGCTTAACATATTATGGGCGTCTATGCGTGCAATGGAACGGGCGGTGTCTGGATTGGGATGTGTGCCAGATTGGTGTTTAATTGACGGTAATCGGGTGCCGTCTGGGGTGTCGGGTGCACCCCTGGTCAAGGGGGATGCAAAATCACTGTCGATTGCGGCGGCATCTGTCGTTGCCAAAGAAACACGTGATAAAATCATGGCGGATTTATCAGCCCAGTATCCTGAATATGGCTGGGATAAAAATGCAGGATATCCAACAAAAACCCATTTACAGGCAATTGAAAAATATGGTATAACGGTGCATCACCGAACGTCTTTTGGACCAGTAAAAGAAAGGATAAAAAATGAAACTTCGCACGATTGATGGATTGGATTTGCGTGGAAAATATGTGTTATTGCGTGACGACTTTAATGTTCAGATTGTAGATGGGCAAATAACAGATGGTTTTCGTATCGAACAAAGTATGCCAACGATTAACAAGTTGCGTCAAATGGGCGCACGTATTGCAATTTGTGCGCATTTAGGACGCCCAAAAGGCGAAAGAAATATGACGTATTCGTTGTTGCCTGTTGCGCAGTATCTGGGGGTGCGACTGATTTCAGATTGTCTGGACAAAGATTTTATGGTCGATATGCATGATGGTGACGTGGTCTTGCTTGAGAATGTTCGTTTTTATTCTGGCGAAGAAAAAAATGATATTGCATTTGCAACGGAATTGGCGCGTGGTTTTGATGTGTTTGTAAATGATGCTTTTGCGGTATCTCATCGTGCGCATGCCAGTACTGTTGGGGTTGCAGAAATATTGCCGTCGTATGCGGGGGATTTGTTAGCGTCTGAAATTTCTTGTCTTAGTGCTGTTATGAAAAATCCAAAGCGTCCATTATTGTCTATTGTTGCGGGCAGCAAGATTTCAACAAAAATTGGTGTGTTAAAAGCGTTGGCGAAATTGTCTGATGCTATGATTGTTGGTGGTGCGCTGGGTACAACATTTAATTATGCGCTTGGTGATCGTGTTGGAAATTCGTTGTATGAAGCAGATCAGCGTGAAACAGCTTTAGAAATTCTGGATTATGCACGTGATAATAATTGTCGTATGTTGTTGCCACTGGATAAAGGGGTCGCAAAGGTGTTTGAACGTGATGCCGAACGTAGTAACAAAGATTTTTCGCAAATTGAAGACGATGATATTATTATTGATGCTGGTATTGCAACGACTGAGCGTGATGTGCATGAAATACGTATGGCCAAGACCGTGATTTGGAATGGCACTGTTGGTATGGCGGAATGGTCTCCGGTGTGGTCGTATGGATCTTTTGCGTTGGCTAATGCGATAGCAGAACAAACGCGTCGTGGTGACTTGGACAGCGTTGTTGGTGGTGGTGATACGGTTGCAGCATTAACTGCATGTGGTGTAAAAGATGATATTACGTATGTGTCTACTGGTGGTGGTGCGTTCTTAGAATTTATAGAAGGGCGTATTTTGCCAGGTATTGCGATATTGGAAGAAAAATAAAAATCCCCCCCTGTGGGGATTTTTTTTTGTTAATATATGGCTTCTGAATGCTTGTGTGATGTTTTGAAATATGATATAATATTCACAAAAGGAATTCGGGGAAGTATGAAAAAATCAAGAGTTTTTGCCACTTTTGCCAGTGTTTTGTTTGGGTTGCCTGCTGTGCTACATGCGGCATATCCTGTCTATCAAGGGATGGGGACGGGTGGTATGGGACAGTATATGCCAACGTCTAACAGTCGTATGGTTGCACAGCCTCAACAACAGGCTCAGTATAACCAATATCGTTCTGTTGCTGCGGCACAGCCGACACGAATAACGGGTGCGTTGCCATACGTTGGAACCAGTCAGACAACTGCTGGTCGTTCCTATTATCAGCCCGCTGATTATGAGCGTTTGGCAGACAGTGGGTTGTATGTCGGTGTTTCTGTAGCGTATACAGCTTCGTTGATAGGGGGGATGTCTGCAGATTATACTGGGGAACAGAATGCATTCTTTGTTCCTGGTGCGTTCGAAGAAGGTGGCTACCATTCGGATACAATTATTCCGTTACAGTTATCAGTTGGCGCGGCTATTAATAACGATGTTCGTGTTGACTTTTCTTACCTGCGTTATTCTGGTTTAGCATATCCGACTATGGTTCGTACGTCTGATGGTGCTGGTGGTCTGATTGATGCGACAGTTGATGGTGGGGCTATTACATCAAATACTACGATGTTAAACGTTTATTATAATGTTGATTCTTATACTGGGTATTTGGCTGGTGGGTCGTTGCGTCCATATATTGGTGCTGGTGTCGGGATATCTTTGAATACTGTGGCAGACTATGTTGTTTATGACAGTACATTCTATTCTGAAATGGATCCTATTGGTGCTGGCGCTGGTGATTTAACGGGTATATCTGATATTTATGCATATCATAATGGCGGCACAACGGAACAATTAGCGTTCATGTTAGAAGGCGGTGTAACAACAGAAATGGACGGTGGAATCAAGTTGGATTTCTTTGTGCGCTATGCCAATCTCGGCAAAGTTAAAACATCAGGATCAATCATTGTGTCTCAGACTGAATGGTTGGGTGACGGTGCTGGTGGCGAATATGAGGCACCATACGACAGTGTTTTCCACTATACAAATTGGTATGAAAGTGGACGTCTGGGAATGGTAGATGTTGGTGTTCGTATGCGTCTTCAGTTCTAATATACGGATAGAGAGAGAATGAAATCCAAAAAAAATATTTTGCATTATTCTTTGTTTGCAGCTTTGCTTGTGACATGTGGTGATGCGCATGCCGCAATACGTGTTGGTAATAAATCACGCAGTTATGCTGCATCGTATGAACAGGTTAATGCGATACGTAATCCAGCGCCAGTTGTAATGGATGATACCAGTGATGATATGGGGGTGGTTGGTCAAACAGAAAATTCGAATCCCATGGTAGAATTGCCAATTCGTGTAGCAAATCAAACACTGGCATCTGAAATTGCGCGTGGTGATGCGACATCTGTCACATATGGACAGTTGGTTAATTGTGGTGCAGTTTATCCAAATGGTGATTTTGCATGGGATACGCCAACGGCTGGGACTAAAAGCGCCAGTGGTTCACAGTGTGTGTCTGTTGTTGAGATGCGTGGATACCAAATGGGTGAAAATGGAAGTGATTTAGTTTTGGCGCGTATTAATTTAGCAGCAGGTGATTCAATTAGATGCAATATTTCTGATTGGCCAGAATATTCATATCTTCCATCTGCTGGTACTGTTACATTTCCAAATGATGCGGAACCCACCGTTGAAGATGTAATTGCTGTAATGAATCAAGAGCAAAAACAACATGCTGGTTTGAAGATTGCTGCGGGAGCCTTGATTGCGGCAGTGGCGGGTAATGTGGTTGGTGAAAATGCAGTTGGTCAAGATTCGTTGCTTGGTACGAACAAAGAAAAATTAACATCGACAGCGATTGGTGGTCTGACTGGTGCGGCAATTATGGCTGGGAATGTCTATGCTGGCAAGGTTGCTGGGGATATGATATTATCTGCGGGGGTAAATGCAGCTGCGGGTGGTCTGATTGGTAACATGGCGGCATCTGGTGATTCTGTTATGCGTATTGAAAATTGTAAATACGAGGATAAGGATCAAAAATGTCTGTGGGGTGCTGTAATCAAGTCTGGTGGTTATATTTCATCTGCTGACGGATATTATTACAATACTTTAAGTGAAAATGTGTACAAATGCACAGCCGAAAAGTGTGAGGTTTTCAAAAAAGAAGTTGCAAATATAATCCCATGTGGGTACGAAACCGAACAAACAAATAAAGACGTTAATGGTGAATTGTACAACATGCAAAAAATTGCAAATAGTGGCTATGCGAACATAGAAACTTTTTATGAGTTGAGTTCCAATAATGAGCTGAAACCATCTGGTCGATGGACTGAAAGCGACAGTGAAAAGCTTATAAATATTTGCAGTGGAACAATTGTTGATTCAACAACACCTGCGGTTGTGGTTGGGGTTACTGACCGGGCTTTTGGTTGGAAGAAGAAAGACTGGGGCCGATTCCAAAAAGAGCATCCAAATGCCGAAAATAATATTATGGGACGTGGTGCTGACGGCCAGCCTGTGGTGTTGAATGCGGATGCTGTAATAAGCCTAGATAACTTTTATCCGATGTATGTTGATGCCGAAGATGGTGGTCTGATTGATTTAGGGAACAAAGCACGTCTAAAAGGGACTTTGATTGGTGCTGGTGCTGGTGGTGCAATGGGGGCTTTTACCGCATACCAGGGGGCTCAGGATGATATCCAGCAACGTTGGGTTTCTGCTGTTCGTGAGTACAAAGATTCCTTGCAAAAGGTATATTGTGCAACGGGAAAACGTTTCTTGACACATTACAATGATTTGGTTCTTATACCAAAGGTGTCTGAGTAAAAAAAAATCCCGCATATGCGGGATTTTTATTTTATTTTCTGAATATCTACTTTTATTGCATATTTTGTGTTATTAAATTTATCTAGTGTGCGTTCAACCTTAATACGTTCACGTTTTTTATTTTGTGTAACCGATGTGGATTTTTCAACAGTTTCTGTTTGTGTCCTGCGCGCTTTTTTTATCAAGCTATTTTCGTATCTTGCAATTGCACGATTATAGAAAGCGTTCTCTGTTTTTAGTTTATTTTCTAAGTATTGCTGCACCTGCTTTTCTGCATTATGATAGTGTGGTGCATTCAAGAAATATGGCTTCAAATATTGTATAATCAGATCAATTACTTGGGATAAAAAATCTGGATTCCAAGCGTACCCACTGTTTGGATGTATCGTTTGTTTAAAGAATGTCTTAGATTGAAATACAATTTCCTGGGCAAACTTTGTGTCCCACTTTGCGCTTTTTAGCCATTCGTCTGTTAATGTGTCAATCGTCATATAGGACTGTGGAAACAGTTCTAGTGTTTTTTGTTTTATATATGGTAAATACTGACGATAAAACATACGTTGGGCAGGTGTGCGCTTTGCTGATTTGTTTTGAATATCATTTATCATAGTATTTATCTTTTATTTTTGTATTGACTGACTTCAATAAATTCTGCTTGTACTTGTTTATGAACTATTCGATCATGTTTTGCGCGCTCAATTTTGGCATGATTATATTTTGTAGCAGAATTTGTTTTTTTAGTGTTGTATAAGCCCTTCTTAGTTTTATTAAACACCAAGGTCTGAATATAGGTGTTTTCTGTGTATAATGCGTGTTTCAATGCGACTTTTTCGGCTTTGCGTGCGGCACGTCTTTCTTCTTTTGTTTCGTACGTTTTTCTACGCATCGTATATTCTGACAAATAATCGGCCATATGATTTGTTAAAGCATTCAAGAATTTTAGATCACGCGTTTTTGGGAAAATACGCAGATATAATTTTGATGTATGTACCAAGAACTTCTCGCGATCTGCAGTATATTCGTATTCATGAAACCATCTATCGCGCAAGTTTTTAACATTGTCATACGATTTACCAAATTTTTCTAAAAATTTTTCCAAAATATAGTTTTTGTATTCCAGGAACTCTTGGAATGCTGCGCAGTTTTTCTTTTGTGTCATAATTGTGCCCTCTTTTAAACGAGAGATATTATAATATACAAAAAAGACGTTTGTCAACAAGTAAAATGAATATTATTGAAGTTTTTCTGTATTTTCATCACGCAATCTATAATATTCCCACATGGCGATAGGTGCAATATCGGTTTGGCGCATTTTTCGACGAACACGGAATATACCAAAAAACTCTTGTCGCAAGGATGTGTACGCGGCATATTCCCAATCAATAATGCCAACAACATCCATTGTTTCTGGATTAACAATAATATTGCTACACATATCACCATGCACTAAACCACGTGCATCTGTTTTCTGGGGATTTTTACATAAATCTTTCAGTTCGTTGAAGTCTGTGTTGTGCAATGTGTATATAATTTGTCCAATTTGTGTGCCGATTTTATCTTTGTGCAACAATATTTTTTCTAAAGGTAAATCAATCAAAACACGTCCAGGAATAAATTTAGTTTTATAAAATAAATATTTGTCGGCTTGAATCAGTTCAATCTTTGGTACGGCAACTGGCAACACAGGGGCAATTGCATCTGTAATTCGTTTTTCACGTTCGAATTTTATAATGCTGTTATCTTTTTCATGAAATTTGCGCACTTTGAACACATTGTCATCCACGATAAATGCCAGACTGCCACCGCCTTTTGCCAAACGCATTTTTGACCAGTCCAGTTCAGGATATTTATTACGAATTGCTTTTAATTTGTTTTTATAGTCAAAACATTTTTCAAGTCTAAACCATGTACGCATACGACGACCAGGAATCAAATAAGATACAGCCCATAAAAATTCAAAAAATGGTTTCCACATAAAATCACTCCATTGTTTAAAATAATGATATTGAAAAGATGAAAAAAAACAAGTATTTTGTCATTATGTTTATACCTGGCACAATTGTAAAAGTTTTAATTCCGAATGCGGTAAACACTGGTTATGATTATCGGTTAACCGCACATGCTGATATTGGAACGTTTGTTCGTGTGACAGTTATGAATCGGTCTTATATTGGTGTTATTTGGGGGTATGGTGACAGTGGGTTACCAGAAACAAAGATTAAAAACATTGCTCAGGTATATGATAAATCTATCCCAATTACAACACTGCAGTGGATACAGCGTATGTCTGATTGGACGTTGATGCCAACTGGTGCTGTGTTGCGATTGATTGTAAATGTTACAGATGCTTTTTTGCCGCCGCGTACCGAAGAATTATATCTGTATAATCATGAATCAACAGCTCGCATGACAGATAATCGTATTGCAGTGTCAGATGCATTTGCATCAAATGATAATGATGCAATGTCTATATCGGATATTCAGAATATTTCGCATGTCAGCAGTTCTGTTATTCGTACAATGATAAAAAATGGTACGCTAATTCCGTCTGCCACACGGGAAGTGTTGTCCCATGATTTTATTTATACATACAATGATATTGGAAATGTTTTATTGAATTCAGAACAGCAATCTGCCGCTGATAAAATTGGTGCGGCTATTGATGCGGGTGTTTATTCTGTACATTTATTAGACGGTATAACTGGCAGTGGCAAGACCCAGGTTTATTTTGATGCAGCATGGCGTGCGTATTCTCGTGGTGGGTCTGTATTATTGATGATGCCTGAAATTGCATTAACTGCGCAATTTATATCACGTTTTGAGTCACGTTTTGGTGCACCACCTGTTGTTTGGCACAGTAATTTGACAGCTGCTCGTCGTCGTGAAATATGGCGTGGTGTCATGGATGGAAAAATTCGAATAATTGTTGGTACACGCAGTGCCTTGTTTCTGCCGTGGCAGGATTTATCATTAATTGTAATTGACGAAGAACATGATACTTCATATAAACAGGAAGATATGGGAAATTATCATGCACGAGACATGGCGATTTTATGTGCAAATATCAAAGGTTTTCCTGTTGTTCTGGCCAGTGCTACACCTGCTGCAGAAACGTTGGAAAATGTAAAGTTGGGTAAATATAAACATCTGCGACTGACGTCACGATTTGGTGGTGCACAGTTACCAGAAATAAAGACCATAGATTTGCGTGAACATCGTCCTGAACCGTATATTATTGATGATACAGAGCAATCTGGATATTTATCACGTCCTTTATGTGACGCATTGCGCAGTACCCTAGATATTGGGCATCAGGCAATGTTGTTTATCAATCGACGTGGTTTTGCACCGATTATTCAATGTAAGAAATGTGGTTGGACAGCAACATGTCCAGATTGCAGTGTTGGTATGACATACCACAAGCGTATTGGAAAATTGTTGTGTCATATGTGTGGTCGTACTATGCCACTTATGCAACAGTGTCCGTCTTGTAATACGAATGTTTCTATGCGTGGGGCAGGGCTAGAAAAGATACAAGAAGAAATTAATATAAAATTCCCAGCAGCTCGTACTGCGTTGGTATCTAGTGATACGATTTTGTCACGACAGTCATTAGAGCGCCTTGTTTCCCAAATGGAATCTGGCAATATAGACATTGTTATTGGTACACAAATACTAGCAAAAGGGCACCATTTTCCAAATCTGACACTGGTTGGTGTTGTTGATAGTGATATGGGGCTGTTTGGTACGGATTTTCGTGCTGGTGAACATACATTTCAGCAATTGTTTCAAGTGGCAGGTCGTGCTGGTCGTGGTGTATATCCAGGAACGGTATTATTGCAAACATATCAGCCAGACCATCCTGTTTTAGCAGCGATTTGTGCTGGTGATCGCGACAGCTTTATGGATACAGATATGGCTGGGCGTAAACTGGCGCAAATGCCTCCATATGGTCAACTGATAGCGGTTATTGTTGAAGGTCAGCGTGAATCAGTATTATCTCAATTTTGCGCGACTTTATCTGCGGCAGCACCCGTTTTAAATGGCGGCAAGATAATGGGGCCAATCGCCGCACAGATATATCAAGTTAGATCTTGGTATCGAATGCGCTTTCTGGTCTCTGGCGGTCGCAATGCAAATTTGCAACCAATTGTAGCCAAATGGTTGGCTTCTGTTAAAACACCAGCAAATATTCGTATTAAAATTGATGTAAATCCTATTAATTTTATGTAATTGTGTGCAATCTGTCCTATTGGTTAATCTATATATGTTCTGTATAATTTAGATATATGCAAAAATGAAAGAGGGATTTATGGCAGAATTTTTAATTGTTTTTGGTATTATGTTTATATCAGGGCTTATTTTGGTTGGTATTTTATGTATTCCAATATGGATTGCTAATGCGCGTGGTATATGTGGGGGTGAAAAGACAACCATTTCAATTTTGGCATGGATGGGGATATTTTTTGGGATTACTTGGATTGTTGCAATGATTTTATCGTTGGTTTGGCGCGGAGAATGTGCAATGCGTGATACAAATATAGACAAGTTAGAAAAAGTAGCCAAGTTATATCAGAATAAGTCAATTACACGTTCAGAATATGAAGAAATAAAATCCAAGCTATTAAAATAAAAAACCACCAAACGGTGGTTTTTTTATCCGTTAACAATTTCCAATACGCGTTTAGTCACATCTGCAATTGCGACGCGTTCTTGTTCCATACTGTCACGATGACGCAACGTAACCGTATTGTCTTCCATTGTTTGGTGGTCAACAGTAATACAAACAGGTGTACCGATTTCATCATGTCTGCGATAGTTTTTACCAATATTACCAGAATTTTCCAGTTCAATTCGACCAATTGCCAGCTTGCGCAAGTCGTTTTCAATATTTGTCGCGATTTCTAGCAATTCTGGAACATTGCGTGCCAATGGAATAACAGCTGCCTTAACAGGTGATAATTTTGGCTTTAACTTCAATACAGTGCGTGATTTACCATCACCCAAGTCTTCTTCTGTATATGCTTCCAGCATCACAGCCAGCATTGCGCGATTGACCCCCATCGCAGTTTCAATAACATATGGTATAAAGTTTTCGCCAGTCTGTGGATCTGAATAAGACAGCTTTGTGGTGCTATCCTTATTTTCCAAAACATTTGCATGTATATCAAATTCATTTTGTGATTTAGTGTGAGAGCCTAAATCAAAATCTTGTCTATTATGAATACCTTCAACTTCGTCAAAACCATCTGGAAATTCATATTCAATATCTACGGCAGCTTTAGCATAGTGTGCCAGCTTTTCATGAGGCGTAAAGCGTAATTTTTCAGCTGGTATTCCTAATTCATCTATCCACCAAGCAAGACGTGTGTTCATCCACATTTTATGATACTGTTCATCTTGGTCTGGGCGAACGAAATATTGTAATTCTGCTTGCTCAAATTCGCGCATACGGAAAACGAATCCACGTGGGGAAATCTCGTTTCTAAAAGCTTTACCAATTTGCGCTATACCAAACGGTAACTTGTGTGGTTTTGCATCTAAAATATTTTTAAAGTTTGTATACGTTGTTGTTGCTGTTTCTGGACGCAAATATGCATTAATCGCACCATCTGCGGTTGCACCAATTGACAATCCCATCATCAGTTGATATGCGCGTGGTTCAGTAATTTCTGTGCTACCACAATTGTCGCACTTTGTTTGATCCTTCATTTTATCTTGCCGCATACGTGTGCCACACTTTTTGCATTCAACCAGCGGATCGGAAAAACCTGCTTCGTGTCCAGAATATTTCCACAACAAACGATTAGAAATCAGCGCAGCATCCAGTCCTTCAACATCATTGCGCGAATAAATCATTGCATTCCACCATGCATTGCGAATATTTTTCATCAATTCAACGCCATATGGACCATAATCATACGCACCCCCTAAACCACCATAGATTTCAGATCCTGTGAAAATAAAACCACGACGTTTGCAAAGTGCAACTATATCATTAACTGTTTTTGCTGGCATTTTTTTATCCTTAAATTTATATACGCATATATATTATACGGATTTTGTCTTTTTACAATAAAAATTTGCTACAGTAGACCACTTTAAAACCAATTGCTTTTTTTTCGTATTGTTTTATCCTAATAAACAAAGCGAGTAGAGTATCTAGTGTTTAAGTCTGGTTAATAATTACATATGTTTATTAAGGGGTGTTTTTAAGAAAAAAGTCATGAAATACGTTGATGCACACTGTCATTTAAAGGATTTAAAAGTCTTGCCATCAGATATAGCAATCGCTATTACAAATTCTGCGAAAATATCAGATTGGATAAATCTATCCAGTATTGCACATCAAGCTGGTGTTTATGGTGCAATTGGTATTCATCCGTGGTATGTATCAGACCTGCCATTAAATTGGTTAAGCCAGATGCGCAATATTTTGTTAACCGACAGCAATTTTATGATCGGGGAAATCGGTTTAGATAAGTATAAACCAGATATGCCACAACAGATTGATTGTTTTGTGTCACAGTTGAAGATGGCGCACCAACTTGGGCGTATTGTTCATATTCACTGTGTTGGCGGGTGGGATAATATTTTGACAGCATTATCAAAATACACACCGCCTGCGATTGTTTTTCATGGTTTTGATGCATCTAATGAGGTGATTAAGCAATTACTAAGGTATCGGTCATATTTCTCGTTCGGTCAGGCAATTTGTAATCCGTTGCGTCAGCGTGCAATAAATGCTTTGCGCAGTGTTCCAGTAAATCGAATCTTGTCTGAAACGGATTCTGATGCACCATCAGACGTTATTAATGTTGTACAACATATGGCTGAAATTTTGGGGACTTCGCTTGCAGATATTACAGAAACTATTTATAATAATGCGATGGAATTATTAAAAAATGACTAGATTATACAGGACACGTTTATTATTTGGTGATACAGGTGTTAAAGAACTGCGTGCATCAGCAGTTATGATTGTTGGATGTGGTGCTGTTGGTTCCTTTGCGATAGAGGCATTAGCCCGCACAGGTGTTGGTCATATAATTGTCATAGATTTTGATAATGTTGATATATCAAATATAAATCGTCAGTTGGTTGCATTTGATTCAACGATTGGTGTGCCCAAGATAGATGTTGTTGTTGCACGCATTCATGATATTAATCCAGATACACTTGTTACCTCTTACAATCTGTTTTGGGATGAAAACACCGATTTGGATGTGCAACCAGACTTTGTAATTGATGCAATAGACACTGTTTCATCAAAGGTTTCGTTATATAAATGGTGTGCGAAAAAGAAAATCCCATTGATTTCCAGTATGGGGGCAGCATTAAAAATGGATATATCAAAAATAAAGATAGCGCCGTTGTCAAAAACGACAGTGTGTCCCTTGGCAGGGCGTGTTCGTCGCGCGGTTCGTGGATTAAACTTGCCTGATTTTCCAACTGTATTTTCGACAGAAACGCCCGCATCCGTATCTGGACATGCAAAAAATATGGGTTCTAATATAACTGTAACGGGTGTTTTTGGGTTGCTAATGGCAAATTATGTTATAAAAAAGTTAATTAAATAGTTGCGGCAATACGTATCGGTGTTGTTGATAAAAATCCTAGAAATACAAGGTTTGGAACGTTTTCCTAATAGGTGTATTGTTGTTGCGTATGATAAAAAAAGCAGGTATAATTAATGTGTCTTTAATTAAGACGATTTAACCTTTGAAAAGGAGAAAAAACAGATGAAAGGGCTATTAAACTATGTTTTAAAACCATTGACATTTATCGGCGCCTTGAATTGGGGGTTGATTGGTATCTTTGGTTTTGACTTGGTTGCGTTCTTGTTCGGGCCTGCAAGCTTGGCCAGCAACATTGTGTATGCCTTGGTTGGTATATCAGCGTTGATATGGTTAATTTGGATGTTTGTCGACCGTCCAGTTCGCACCAATCGCTAAGTCAATACTTACTTCAGTTTCATGTCCACGCCCCATCATAAAAAAGGGGCGTTTTTTAATAAACATTGGTTGATTAGAAAAAAAGATATATGATATGATTCCTTTCGAAAGAAAAGAGAAACATTATGCTAATAGATTTATTGTTACTGGTTATTGGTTTTGTTCTGCTTATTAAGGGGGCAGATTATTTTGTTGATGGTGCTTCCAGCTTGGCTACACGCATGTGCATCCCCCCCATCATTATTGGTTTGACTGTTGTTGCGATGGGGACCAGTGCGCCAGAAGCCGCCGTCAGCATATCTTCTGCAATGCATGGTTCTAATGCGATTGCGATTGGTAACGTCATTGGTTCAAACATTACTAATATATTTTTAATTCTGGGTGTTGCGGCGATAATCACACCATTAACAGTTCAAAAAAATACAATCCGATATGAAATACCATTTATTTTGGTGATGTCAGCATTGTTATGCTGGTTGGGGTGGAGTTATGGTGTTTTATCACGTGTTGCCTCATGTGTTTTTTTAGGTATGTTTAGCATGTTTTTAGCATATTTATACTTTATATCACGTGGTACTCAGTGCGAATTATGTTGTACAAAGAATCTTACTAAGTTTAGCATAGGTTTATATATCATTTTGGGTTTAGTTGCGTTGGTTCTGGGCAGCAATATAACAGTTGAATCAGCATGTTCCATTGCAAGATATATTGGTATCAGTGAACGTGTTATTGGGCTGACAATAATCGCTGTTGGTACCAGTCTGCCTGAATTAGTAACCAGTGTTATTGCTGCACGCAAAGGTGAATCTGATATCGCAATTGGTAATATTGTTGGTTCAAATATATTTAATATATTGTTTGTGCTGGGGATTGCTGGTGTGATATTGCCAATACCATTTGCGCCAGAATTTTTGTTTGACGGTGCTGTCGCTACATTTGCGGTCGCATTATTATTATTGTTTACCGCATATAAAAAGTGTCTAACACGTATTCCAGGAATTATATTTATTTTATTGTATGTTGCATATATTGTTTATTTGATTTGTGGAAAATAAAAATCCCCAGAATTGGGGGAATTATCTATGTTTTGTTATAATGTCCTTAAATATTTGCACAACAGCTGCTTGGGTTGAAGCATCTACTGTGCCGTCTTCAAATTTGTTAATAATATTAATTGCAGGGTTGCCTGATTTTCTAATTCCACAGAATGTTTCTATATCGCGTGGAAATCCATAAGAATATTCTGTCAATGCAGAAAACTGGTTACGAACATCAATGTTATCTTGACGATTAGGATCGCCGTCTGTATCGTATAAAACGGCGTGACGAATATTATAGTTATTTAATACCTTCAAGAAATAGGGCATAGACCATTTCCCAACTGTTTCAATCAGTGTGACATTTTGTGTTAAACTGTGTGGCAAATCGCCACGGCGTTTTAAATAGTTGTACAGCATATATTCTGTTGGACCTTCAACCAGTATCACTTTTTTTGCAAAGAACATATCACTTCGTGGGCGATCAAAATACACCATATTTTTTGCCATTTGTAAATCTGCATCTGGTATTTGATTTTGGTAAGTAACGGTACGATTTTTTTGTTTTTCAACACGTATTAATCCACGAATGTCCATAATATCTTCTGATACCAGTTGGCTGGAATGTGTTGTGGCGATAACCTGTTGGTTGTGGGTTTTTGCAAAATCATGTAAATCATGTGCCAGATCTGCGATTGCTGCTGGATGCAGGGACACTTCTGGTTCTTCGAACAGCAACAAATCCATTCTTGGTCTGAATCTGTGAGTTGCTTTTTCCTGCGCAACTGTATTAAGTGTTAAATTTGCGGTAAGTTTTTCTGTTGCGCTTTGGAAATCTTCTGACGTAAAACGTCTTTTTTTCTTATGACGTTCAGATATACTGGTGTAGTGCGCATTCAGTTTTATCAAGCTTGCAATAATTCTGCGCTGAACACCTGTTCCTATTTTAGACAAATCCATTGGGCCAACACCATCATCTACATTGATATTCAGCAAAAACTTTAAGATTTCTTCAGTTGTAAATTTTCGTGTTCCTATATTTACATTAACGCCTGAAGATTTTATTTCATTATTAATTGCCTGACTAATACTTTTAAGCTTTGGTGATGTTACAAGATTAAGGCTTCGAATAGCTGACTGTAAATGTATGTCCATTTCCTTTTGAAAGCTTGGGTTTTGACATATCAGCGAAATCAGGTTATTTAAAGCTGTTGTACCAGACGTTTTTGTATTTCCATTAACATCAACAACAGCAGGAACATATATTATATGTCCTAAATTTGTCGGAATACTGTTGCGCTGACCACAGAAAGTGCTTGTTTCCAAGCCTTCTTTTGTATATCCATAAAAAGCCCCTGTGCCACTTAAATCTTTGCGAATACGTAATTTGTTTGCAGTAATTTGATATTTTTTTGGCAGGGCTCCATATTCTTTGTCTGTCAGATTATATTCAATTTCAATCCATGCTACTTTTTTATTGTCTTTTTGTGATGTATTTTTTTTAGGTTTGGTATTGCAAGCCCTGCAAAAATCATCTTCTTTAAATTCAATATCCCCATAAAAGCAACGAATTGCATCAATTATGTTGCTTTTTCCAACATTGTTTTCACCAACTATGATAGAATAGTCTTGGAAAGATAAAGTAGCGTCTTGGATAGATCGAAAGTTATGAATTGTGACAGAGTCTATTTGCATATTTGATGCCTCCAACTATTTATGGTCAAAATATAGCAAAAAAATACAATAAGTCAACAAAAATTGACAAAATATAAAATTGGTATTAGTTACATATAACTACATATGGCGGTTTGGACAATTCCATATTGATGCCTGTTTCACTGCAATCTTTGCAATTAAATCGTCTGTTCTGCGAAACGCCTGTTCCGATGTTCACGTCAGTAATATCTATTCCTGATTGCATAATATATTCTTTGCTTGGAAATCCAAAGAAAAATGCACGCGTTGGCCCGCTACAATCTGAAGCATTACCATTATAGCATCGTGGATCTGTAATCTTTGTTTCATCTGGTACACATCGTGCAACACATGTTTCATTATCAACAAGCATTTTCTCACAATCTGTGCATGATGTCTGGGGAACGCGCAATGTTGTTCCTGCCACGCCATAGACAGAATTGTATCTGACGTGTTCGCATTTTTTTGTACTAGCAATATCTTGGGGATCCATAACACATTCCCACTCTAAAGTATTATAGTTTAAACGAGCAACCATTTTTTCGGGGCAACTTTTTTCTTGGAAAGGACTTATGCATTCCCAAACGTCATCAACAATAATAGCTGTCTGATTGTTTGTGCAAAGTGGTTTTCTGGACTCATCTGGCACGCATTCCATTAAATCAGAATCCCATGTCATATCCCCACCACAATTGGTCTTTGTATTATAACCCGTACATTGCCATCTACCAAATTTATAAATTTTAACAGTTCCAACAGGACATATAATATCCTGAGCGACATTAAATACATATTCTGTTTGCGTATCGGGGGTTTCATATTGTGTTAAATATACCAATTGTCCTGGTTCCAGTTTCATTTCTTCGATTATTGCTGCTGGCACAATTCGTTTGCTGGTTGTACCCCCTGACATGATTATATTTTCATCAAAAATACCAAATGTACCAGCGTCGCTAAAATCTTGCTCCAGAATTTCCATTATTGTGTTGTATTTACTTAAATCCAGGACTCCTGTTGCTGTAACTATGTATGAAAAAGCAGGTTTTTTATTTCTTACAACTTCGCAGCTGGTTATCTTTAATCGAGTATCCAGACATATATATTGACTAATAATATTATTTTGTTCGATACAAATGTCTTCGAACAAGGTTCCTCGTATTTGTGCGTTATGAACCGCAGATGCGCATTGTACTATTGCCCGCATATCTGCTACAGCGATTGCATTATTTGTTTCGTGTTCAGCGATTTTCTGGCTGGGGCTGTTAACAAGGTAGAACCCACCCATGAACAATATCATTAAAATCATGATAAAAATATTCATCTTTCTCCCTTGCGATTTATTAAAAGTGTAGCTAATATAAGTATAAACTGCAACAGGAAGTTTAGTTATGAAAAAAATTATTTTACTGTTATGTTTAACAAGCTGTGGTTTTACACCAATGTTTGTTGGCAACGATACGGATATTTATGTTGCCCCGATAAAGGGGATTAATGGCATTGAACTGCGTAATGCATTGAATGCCAAGTTTGGTGGGGCGCATGATGAATCAGCAAAATATACATTAACTGTTAATATGGGCAGTCCTGTTACCCAGTATAAGGCACGTGAATTAACAGGTGATGCCACGTGGCAGGAAGTATCTTTGACTGCGACATATACATTGACAGAAACATCATCGGGGCGCATCCTTGTCAAAGGAAGCGAAAATGCATCTGAATCTTATACGTTTGTCAGATATCTTGTTGCTTCTAATGCTTCTTATAATAATGCGATTAAAAATTCGCTGGTGGTATTGTCTGAAAAGATTAGCACTCGTGCTATTGTTGCCACTCATAATTTAGTTTCTGGAGAAGAATCGAATAAATGAAGTGGAAAGAATCAGATTTTAATTCGGGTATAGAAACCATTCGTGCCGTATTGATTTATGGTCCTGATGCTGGTCAGGTAGATGAGTTTTGTGATGCTGCAATTGCCAAGTTAGGAATAGAAAAAGACAATCTATTTGCATTGGATTCCGACGAATTACGTGACAAGCAGGATGCGCTGTTTGCGGAAAGCTGTACACCATCTATGTTTGGTGGTCGTAAAATGGTTATGATTTCAAATGCTGGTGACGCATCTGCACGTGCCATAGAAGAATTGATATCTCATACTGGGTTATGTGCAACGGTTGTTGTTGCTGCGGGTGATTTGCGTGCTGGTGGCAGTTTAAGATCGTTGTTTGAATCAAATGAGAAATTAGCAGCTTTGGCGTGTTATACTGATGATGCCCGTACATTGGCCCCATTAATCAGGAATGAATTGTCTGCTGCTGGAATAGAACGTATTCACCCAGATGCAATGGCATATATGACAGCACACTTGGGTGGTGACCGCGGTATTACGCGTGGTTTTTTAACAAAACTAGCACTGTATGTTGATGATAAAAAAACGGTTGATTTAGAAGACGTAGAAAAATGTCTGCCTGATTCTGCTGCGGCTGATATGGATGATTTTTTGTATTCGTTGACAGCGGGTCATATTTCCCAGACGATGACAGCACTAGATAGATTGTTATATGATAATGCGGAACCAAATATGTTGGTTCGGATGCTGGACGGTCATTTTAAAAAACTGATGACAGCGGTTGTTGACGGACAGTTACCCCGCTTATTTTGGAAAGTCGCCGAGAAATTTAATAACGCGGTTAAGATGTGGCCAGAATCAGAAATAGCAGCTGTTTTAGTTCGTTTAAACGAACTGGAAAAACAATTGCGTACTACTGGCATGCCAGCAGAGGTTTTATTACGTGATTTTTCACTAAAGTTATCTGTTCGTGCTGCACGTCTGGCTGTAAAACGAAGGAATTAGTAATGCTTGCATCTGTTTATGCCCCAAAAGATTTTAAACGTTTACGTGTGGTTGGTGATTTGGTTGCCCGATGTTTTGATTTTATAAGCCCACATATTAAGGCAGGTGTTTCAACTGGTGAAATTGATCGATTGGTTGCACAATTTTTGAAAGAAAACGGTGCGCGTTCTTCTGATTTAGGTTATCAAGGCTATCCTAAAAATATTTGTACATCTGTAAATGATGTAATCGTGCATGGTATTCCCAGTGATGATGTCATTTTAAAGGATGGAGACATAGTCAATGTGGATTTGACGGCGGAATTTAAGGGGTTTCATGGTGATGCATCACGTATGTATATGATTGGCAATGTTGCCCCCCAGGCCCGCAAGCTGGTTAATGTTTGTCAAGATGCTTTAAATGCTGCAATTTCAATTTGTGCACCTGGGGTACCATTGTCTGAGATAGGCAAGGTTATCGAAGAAGTTGTTACGCCACACGGATTTTCAATTTCACGTGATTTTGTAGGACATGGTATTGGTAAAGTTATGCATGATGATCCACAGATATATCATTTCTATGATAAACGCTGGGACAAGGTTAAAATGGTACCTGGTTTAGTTTTTACTATTGAGCCAATGATTAATACTGGATCACCAGAATGTAAGATTGATGCAGATGGTTGGACGGCACGCACAGTTGATGGTGGTTTATCTGCTCAATGGGAACACACAATTGGTATAACCGAAGATGGCGCAATAATATTTACAGAAAAAATGGTTTAAATAATATGCTTAAAACTGATCCGTTATTACGGGCTGGTCATCGTCAGCGGTTGCGTCAAAAATTTGAAGAAGGCAAGCTTAGTGACGATGAAGAGCTGGAGTTACTATTAACATACGTAATTCAGCGTCGAGATGTGCGGGTTCTGTCTCGGTTATTAAGAAAGCGTTTTGGTTCAGCCTATAATGCCATGATGGCAGATACATCTGATATCATTTCGGTTGATGGTGTTGGTCCAGGTGTTGCATTATTTTTTAATTTATTGCGCAGCATTGTGTCCAAAGGATATAAGCGACATTTGGTTGATTGTCCTGTATTTGCCCATCAAAATGTTTTGGAAAATTATTGTCGAACACAAATGGCACATAAAAAGGTGGAAGAATTACATGTTTTTTATCTGGATCATGAATTTCGATTAATTTGTGATGATTTACACAATATCGGTTCAGTTAATTCTTCTTATGTCTACAGTGACAAAATTTTAGCAGATGCATTAACTAAAGGTGCATCTATGGTAATTTTATGTCATAATCATCCTGTTGGTGGTGTTTTACCATCATCTGATGATATTTCACTTACGACACATGTAGGGAAAGTTTTACTAGAGCACCGTATAAGATTATATGATCATATTATAGTTGGTGCAGATGCTTCTGTATATAGTATGCGTAATGCACGTCAATTGGGTGAATTAGAACAGTACGAAATACGCCAATCCAGATATGAATAAACTAAAACAGTTCAGTAACGTCACATATTTGTACTAAATTTTTGCGTGATGTGTTTACGATCTGATTCTGGTTCAGTTGATATAAATATTCTGTTGCTAAGGACGGTGTATCCCATGTGTCTTGGAACGGACGTGATATTATTATGATCTCAAATTTTGGTTTGAACTTGAATTTTATTAAACGTAATGCACAATCTGCACCATGTGTTGTTCGCATACCACTGGGGGTTATATTTACCATAACCCCATTTACATTTAATTCTATTTTGTATTCGTAATAGTCATGATCGTTACCTGTTGCAATATGTTTTTTTGTTATTGTGTCAGGTGTACCATCATTGTTAATGTCCTTATAAAACTCAGCGGTACTTTCAACGCCTTCGCCGAATTCATCCAGTGTTCCATATATCATTGATGAAGGTTTGCCTAAGCCATCATCAAATAATTCTTGGTTTTTATTTGTGTGTGATATTTGTGGACTATCAATACCAATAGTTCTACTAGAATTATTAAAATTGTTTTTGTGCAACATTGCAATCATCGCACCAATTAATACAAGCATGATTATAATAACAAGTGATTTGAAAAATCCCATACGCTGATGCATTGTTTATTCCTTTGTTATATTTTTTCAATTTTTCCTGGCTTCCAGCCTTCTATTTGTCTGATTGCGTTTACAACATTATCTAATTCTTGTTCTGTTAAAGTTGACATACTTCTATTTATATCCAAGCCAGTTAACCTTGCGATACTATTGTTGTATGCAGCGGTATTATTTTCTGACGGTGGGGCGTATCGGCTGATTGCGCCAGCAATGGTTTTGTTCTGGTAGTTTTTTGAGCGTAGCAGTTGTTTTACTGCATTGCTGCCAGTTTGTTCGTTTGGAAATACTGCAAAGCCACCAGCACTACCGATTGCGCCCATGCGTTTTGAAAATTCAGACATTCTTATGTTGCCAGGGTTGTTATTACGCCATGCACGTGTTCCGCCAATATGTTTATATTCTTGACCATCTGTTGCGACAAAAATGACATCATTACCCGATTCTATTGCACGTATTGGGGTCATGTTTGGCGATACTGATGGCGCTAAGCGTGGGGCAGGTTGGTGTATTTCTGTTTCTGCAATTTTTGTGGTTGCTATAATGTCCATGTTTTCTGGATTTTTTTTTGGGGCTGGTTCTGAAGTTGAAACAGATATCTGTTGCTGTTCTATTGCTCCAGAATCATAGATTTCAAAATTTTCATACAGGTTATATTCGTCGTGCTTAGCCAATTCTTCATATCGCTGTGCCAACAACTTGTCTATTGTTTCTAATGGAATAGCTATTGTTTTGCAGGCTTGTCCGATTAAATCACCGCCATATATAAAATTAATCAAAACTGGTGTTGCGCTAATTACGCCCAGTATAAGAACCAAGTTTTTTAAATTATTTGCAATGGAATTAAACTCTGCGTTTTTTGATCCGCGTATCATTGCCCATGCCCAACCTGCCAACATTATACCCGTAATAAAAATCAGAATAATCCAAGCGTATTCAAAAAAAGTTTCAAAACTGCGAGTTATACAAGCAGGATCTTCCATGTATATATATGCATCATCTGCCCCCAGATTATTAAACCCGGCATTGTGAAGCAATCTAAAAACAGTTTCTGTATTCATTCACGTGTATTATTTTTGCCCACCAGCACTGGTAAAGAATCCTGGTATTGAAAAATCCTCGTCATTTGCGGCAATACCCGCCCAACCAAATAAGTCACCCATTAACCCATTGTCATCACGTTTGGCCTTTTTAAATGGTAATATATTTTTCAATTTACTAATTTTGCCACTTCCTGATGCTTTTGGTGTTTCAGGAATTTGATCTTGTGTCTGTGCAAATTCATTTGCTAGCTGTGCCAATGTTGCATCTGTGTCGGCTAGTTCATCTGTCATTGAAACGGAAAAGCTGTCATCATCAATGTCGTTTTCTATATCTGCAGATTCTACTTGTGGTTCACTAATTAAATCTTCACCCAGTGGCGTCATACTTTCCAGCAGTTCTTCCAGTGTTTTTTCTTTTTCTTCAACTGGTACTTGGGCTGCGACCACTTCTTCTATTGATATTTTTAATGTATCTGTTTCAATTTCATCTGTAGTGTTTTCTGCGGGTACTTCTATTTCATCAACAGTCTGTATATCGACTGTTGTTGTGTTTTTATCTTCGATGTTTTCTTCTTCTTGTGTCTGTGTTCCCCCCAGAACAGATAGTATCGGAATAACCGTTTCGCTTTCACTATCTGTGACAAATTCTTCTACATTTGGTTGTGGTTCAACATATATCTCATTATTTTCTGATGATATTTCAACTACATCTTCTACAATCATATCATTTTCATCAGAACCAATCTCTTCTTGTGCTATACATGGCTCTATTATTTCTGAAGCAGTTTCCAAACATGGGGTGTTTTCGACAATTTCTACGCGCTTTTGTTCTACAGATTGTATTTCTGGAGCATTGGTCTGAAGTATCGCATTATCTGTATCCACAGGTACACCAAACAATATCGTATCCTTATCCAATCCCAATGTCTTTCGTACTTCTTCGAAAGCAGCCCGAATTTCAGAGATTTCAAACAGTTCATTTCCAGAAATATAGATGATTTTAGTTTTCATTGAATCCAGTCCCCCACAATTTACCAGAACATTATATCATATTTTAAGGTTGAACGCATATAAAAAATATCTTAAACTGCAATTATGGCAGATATTAAAGAACAGATTTTTCAGGAATTAGCATCCTTGGAAACTGCGGCGACAGCATTGCGTGGCACAGCGGTTGCCGCTGGCAAGCAGACTGATTTAGAAGTCGCTATTTTAACTGAACAGGTTCGTGTCTTGCGTGACAAGAACGCACGGGCGACAGATTTGATAGATAAATCCATAAGCATACTAAAGAAATTATCATGAGTGTTGTTTCTATACCAATTGTGAATAAAAATTATCCCATGGGTTGCGAAGACGGTCAGGAGGCTCGTCTTATCGAATTGGGTAAAATGGTTGATGCGCGTGCACGCCAGATTTTAGACAAAATTGGGCCTTTGCCAGAAAGTTCGCTATTGGCAACACTGTGCATCGTTCTTGCGGATGAGGTCAGGTCTAAAAGTTCCCCGACGGTTACGGATGAAGATTTAAAAGAAATATTAGCCCGCATACGTGAGATAAAACACAAGATTGCTCAGTGAAAATAAAAGCTCGCACAGATATAGCGGGCATTTTTTCTGTTGTTATTTTTTTTCAAATGTTTTAAATTTCATATGCTATGGTTAAAGAAATTATCGAAAGAATAGATTCTCAACAGTTGTCAGATGCGTTATCAGAACGCTATCTGTCTTATGCGGTCAGTACGATTGTTTCACGTGCGTTGCCTGATGTTCGTGACGGGTTAAAGCCTGTGCATCGTCGTATTTTATATTCTATGTTGCGTCAGAAGTTGTCGCCGAATGCGGCATTTCGTAAATGTGCAACGGTTGTTGGTGATGTGTTGGGTCATTATCATCCACATGGGGATGCTTCTGTTTATGATGCGATGGTTCGTCTGGCCCAGGATTTTTCCGTGCGCTATCCATTAATTGATGGACAGGGGAATTTTGGTAATATTGATGGTGATCCCCAGGCGGCTTATCGATACACTGAATCTAAGATGACAGATGCAGCCATGTTAATTATGGAAGGGCTGGATGAATCCAGTGTTGACATGATGCCAAATTTTGACGGCACAACAATGGAACCTGTTGTTATGCCTGGGGCCTTTCCAAATTTGCTAGCTAATGGTGGAATGGGGATTGCTGTTGGTATGGCGACAAATATTCCGACACATAACGTAGCAGAGGTTTGTGATGCGTTATCACTGGTTGTTGATAAACCAGAATCTACGACTGTCCAGATTATGAAAAAAATGATTGGACCAGATTTTCCGACTGGTGGTGTGTTGATAGATTCTTTTGAAACAATTGTAAAAAATTATGATACAGGTCGTGGCGCATTTCGCATTCGTGCCCGTTGGTCTGTTGAAGAATTAGAGCGTGGCAGCTATCAAGTTGTAATTACAGAAATTCCGTATGGTATTGTAAAATCGAAGCTAGTTGAACAAATTGCCGCTTTAATAGACGCTAAAAAATTACCATTGGTTGATGATATTGTTGATGAATCCACGACAGATGTGCGGATTGTCATTACGCCAAAAACAAGGAATATCCCAGCGGACAAAATGATGGCTCATTTGTTTGCTATGACGGATCTTGAGTCCAGATTTAACATGAACTTCAATGTCATTGACTCTAATGGTGCGCCACGTGTAATGCCAATTGGTGATGTGTTGCGTGAATTTGTTGCGCATCAAAAAGAAGTTTTGCTGCGTCGCACGACATGGCGTTTGAATAACATTGCCCGACGCTTAGAAATACTTGGTGGGCTGCTGGTTGTTTACCTGAATTTAGACAGGGTTATAGAAATTATCAGGACAGAAGATGATGCAAAAGCTGTATTGACTGCCGAATTCAATTTGACAGAAATTCAGGTAGAGGCAATCTTAAATACTCGCTTGCGTTCTTTACGTAAATTGGAAGAAATGGAAATTAAACGTGAAGATGCTGCTTTGCGTGAAGAACAGCGTCAACTGCAAGAACTGATGGAAAATCCAGAAATGCAGAATGAACAGCTAAAGGCTTGGTTTGCGGACATTAAAAAACGTTATGACAAAAAGACAGCGTTGGGACGTCGTCGTACAACATGGGCAGAACAAACAGAAGAAGTTGTTGTTGATGCGGATGAATTCATTGAGAAAGAGCCATTAACGATAATTTTATCAACGATGGGTTGGATTCGTGCGGCAAAAGGCCATATGGATTTAAACGCATTGGACTTAAAGTTCAAAGAGGGTGATGAATTACAATTTGCATTTCATGCGATGTCAACAGATAAAGTTAACTTGTTTGCATCTGGTGGCAAAATGTTTACTTTGTCTGCGAACGAATTGCCGTCTGCCCGTGGCTTTGGTGAATCTGTTCGTATGATGGCAGATATTGGTGCTGACGAGACGATTGTTAATGCATTTGTACTTGATATGAATGCCAAGTATTTGGTTGTTGGGCGTCATGGTGTTGGATTTATTGTATCTGGCGATGCGTGTTTGGCTCAGACCCGTAATGGCAAACAGGTTATGAATGTTGACACCAAAGATCCTGCGATTATGTGTGTTCGTGTCACGGGTGATATGGTTGCAATGTCTGGTTCTAATGATAAACTGTTGATATTTGCAACGTCTGAAATACCACAAATGTCACGTGGCAAAGGTGTTATTTTACAAAAATATAATGCTGAGCGTACGTATGTTTTGGATGTTATGTTTTTTGATGCTGCTGATGGCTTTGGTTGGACAACGGGTCGTGGAACAACAAAGATGTCGGATTGGAAGCCTTGGGTTGCCAAACGGGCATCTCAGGGGCGTACAATCCCAGTTGGATTCCCGCGCAGTGGAAAATTCGGTAAATAAAAAATCCCCCGTTTGGGGGACTTTTATTTACCTGTTTTCTTTATTATATACATTTGAATAATACCAAATATATTAGATGCCGTCCAATACAAAACCAGTCCAGCAGGCATCCATGCAAACATGATTGTAAACAACACAGGCATCCATCGCATCATTTTCTGCGTTTGGGCTGTGATATCATTTTTATCGCTGGATTTTCCGCGTGAAGAGCTTTGCAGATATTGCTGCCACCACATTGTTGCCCCCATTAATATCGGTAATATAAAGTAAGGGTCCATTACAGCCAAATCTGATATCCACAAGAAGTTAGCACTGCGCATTTGTACAGACACCAACAGTGCTTTATATAATGCAAAGAATATCGGGATCTGAATCAGCATTGGCAGGCAGCCAGACATAGGTGATGTCTTGTGTGTTTGATACAACTTCATCATTTCCATTTGCAGACGCATTTTATCATTTGCATATAATTTCTGAATACGTTGCATTTCTGGTTGCATCTTTTGCATCGCGATCATAGAAGTATATGATTTGCGTGTTAACGGCCACATTAACATGCGCAATATCAGTGTCATTAATATAATTGCGATTCCATAATTCATTACGATTGCATTTAATGTATTAATAAACCACAGCATTGGTCTGGCCAAAAAGCCGAACCATCCATAATCAATTGTTTTATCAATTCCAGTGATATATTTATTAGCCACATCCAGTGCATTCTGTTCCAGTGGTCCTGCATACATAGTATATGAAATAGTTGCTGTTTCTCCTGGGGCAATTGATTTTGGTTGTGTTGCAACATCTGCTCCATACATATCAGACAGCTTTTTTAATGTCATTGTTTGATCCAATACAGATAATGACATAACAGTTTCCCAATATTGGTCTGCAAAGCCAATAAAACCACTTGTTGTCGTGTATGCGTATGAACGCTTATCTATTTTACGCCAGTCAAGACGTTCCATGTTGTTATTTTCATATGTGACTGCCCCAACCGACACGCCAGCAGAGTTGCGAATATCATTTTTTCGTGTCATGTGACCATATGGTGCCACAAATATATTCTGCTTTGTTGCATTTTTTATTGTATCAGAAACTTGGATAACATATTGATCTGTCGTTATTGTTCGGTTAAATTCTACGCCATCCGAATTACGCCAGTATAGATTTCCGTCTTTATTTTTCCATATTGTTGTGGCTGTTGGTGCAGTTGTACCATTGGCAACCAATCCAAATTCGGCATATCCGCCATCGCCCAGCAATTTCACGTGTGTTGCGTCATTTGCGGATACATCAAATTTTTCCAGACTTATATCATAAATCCGCAAACCTTGAACATTAAAGCTGATGTCGTCATTTTTAACAGTGGACACAGGTACATTCGATATGTCCACACTGGGTGTATTATCGCTGATGACGTTTGTTGTCTTTGGGGTCATTAACGTTCCCAGCAACCACCAAACACCAACGAAAATCAAGAACCACCACATAAATCCAGACATAGGTGATTTTTTTGCATTTGCGTTCTTGTTTGCATTCCACTGTGCAAAACCAGAATTTTTATCCAAATATTGAACCATAATTACTTGCCACCTTTATTAATATTTTTTAAACATGTACGACGTGCGCTATACCAATTTAAGATATACAGTCCGACCCCGATAACGATGCAAATATCAGCAACGTTAAATGCAGGCCAGTGATATGCGCCGATGTGAAAGTCTAAAAAGTCAACGACCGCACCAAAGCGGATTCTGTCTATCAGATTTCCCAATGCGCCTCCAGCAATTAATGCCATCGGTATAAGTTCATATTTTTTTGCACGTGCAAACAGATAGTACAAAATGCCCCCAATCACAAATCCTGTCATAATAACCAACACAAGTGGTGCATATTCCCCCAGTCCATTGAACATAGAGAAGGCTGTTCCAAAATTCCATGTGAACACAATGTTAAAAAATCTGGTAACATACGCCATTAAATATGGGTTTGGTATCAATTCCCATGCCGCTCCTGCAACAGGTGTGTATCCCAATATCAGATACAGCAAACAGCCTTTTGTGAGCGTGTCCAGTGCAATTACACCGATTATTATTGACAGTATTTTTAATGTCTTTTTCATAGCTTTGTTCCTATCTGCATAGAATATAGCAATCTGACACTATAAAAGCAAATAAAATGTCCCCATTTGGGGACTTGTTTTTATAATTTAATCATTGTTTATCAGAAATCTGCTTGTCTATCTTTGCATAGTTATTTTTTCTCAAGTCTTCCATCAGATGTTGTATATCTTTGTCTGATTTGCCCAAGTGTTCTAATAAAATGCGACTCAATACAAATGAAGATTCGATTGTTTCTGGCATTGCTGTAACAGCACCATCTTTTATAAGTGTTTGGGATTCTGTCAAATTCCGTGCACGTGCAAATATTTTTGCTCTTGGTGCGACAGTGTGTGCTGCTAAAACAGACTGACGTGCTGTTGCCGCATTATCCAATGCAACAACAACTGTACGTAAGCCACGTGCCCCCAATCCAAAGCTTCGCAGAACTGCGTCGTTTGTTGCGTCACCATATACAACATTATATCCTTTTTCGCGTCCAACAATAATTGCACTTAAATCCAAATCTATTGCGATATAAGGAATTTTTTGCGAAGTCAGTATCTGTGCGATAATTTGTCCGACGCGTCCAAAACCACAAATCATAACAACTGGTTTTATGTCTGGGTTATCTTTGTCAAAATCACGAACAAATCGATGCGGCATCAGCTTACCTTTACGTCTAAGATAATTATAGACAGTCAACAATACTGGTGTTGTCATGATTGACAGTACTATAATAGCAGACAGTATTTCCTGATGAGGAACAGGGATGGCGTCAATCCCAGCAGATTTTAAAGTTTGAAGCATTAATAAAGCAAATTCGCCCCCCTGTGTCAGCAACAATGCAATCATTGTTGCGTCTGGAATATCAACATTTCTGACACGTGCAACAATAAAAATTGCAATAAATTTTATTGCTACCAGTCCAATCAAACCACCAAACACAATATACCAATTGTTTAACAGGATTGTAAGATCCAATCCCATGCCCAACACAATAAAGAATAGTGCCAAGAATAATGTTGCATATGGTTCTATTTGCGCATCAATCTGGTGACGATACACGGTTTCTGACATCAGCATTCCTGCCAAGAACGCCCCAAGCCCCGCTGGCAACCCCATGGCATCTAATAAAGCCGCCCATATAACAATGTTAAGCATTATTGCCAACAAAAAAGCTTCTTTAGATTTAAGTTTTCCAACCAGTTTTAATAGTGGGTTTAATACAAAGCGTCCTATAATTACAACACTAATTAATAGTGCGGCTGAAATAACAATAACATCAATTGCGCTGGCACCCAGATTAAAACTTTTTCCAGCAAAAACAGGCAACATCGCCAACAGTGGTATAGATAACAGATCTTGGAATAATAGAATCGAAAATGTTTGACGTCCCATATTTGTGTTTAACTGGTTTTGTGACATCAGCAAATCCATCGCAGATGATGTGCTGGACATTGCTAACATCAAAGACACCATGATACATCCCATAATTGACCATACTGTGATGCCAAATAATATGGGAAACAACATTACTGCAACCATCATTACCTGAGCAGCTCCAAAACCAAATATTGTATGACGTAAATTCCACAGACGTCGCATGTTTATTTCCAAGCCAATCGTAAACCACAAAAATAAAATTCCAATATCCCCCAGGAATTGCCAGGTTTGATTTAGCTCAAATAAGTCAAAAACGTATGGACCAGACAGCAGACCAGCCAACAGAAAAGCGACCAATGCACTGATGCGCATTGTGCGTAATGCGTACACCAATACAAAAATAACACCTAAAAATATTAAAACAGATATTGGCATGTATCCCCCTCCCAATCTAGCATTACATACACACAAAGACTATAGCAAATCATTGGCCATCAATGCAAATGTTTCTGGTTTAATGTTTTCTGCACGTTCCGTTCCATTCAAACCATATTTTTCCCATTGAATTCCTGGCATAATTGCGCGGATCATTTTGCGTCGTTGACCAAATAATTTAGCTGTTATTTGTTCAATTTTATTCAAGTCTTTTATTTTTGAAATTTTTTCTTTGTTTGGGATAATTTGTACAACAGCACTTTGTACGCGTGGGCGCGGAACGAATGCGGTATTTGGTACATCAAACAAAATCTTGGCATCTGCAATCAAAGAAGTTAAAACTGCTAAACGTCCATAGTGCTCATCCCCAGGATGTGCCGTTATGCGACAAGCAACTTCTCGCTGGAACATCAGGGTCATGGACTTAATATGTTCCTTGGCGGCTATTTTATGTAACCAACCGATTAATAATTGTGTTCCAACATTATATGGCAGATTAGCGCATATTGAATATTCATCAACCCCCAGTGATGAAAAGTCTACTCGTAATGCATCATCATAAATAACGCTTAGTCTACCATCTGATGCATCTATAACCTGTGTCAGAATAGGTTGTGTTGTTTTATCTTTTTCAATTGCAATAACTTTTTTTGCCCCTGCCAACAAAAGTGCACGTGTCAATCCTGCTGGGCCTGGGCCAACTTCTATCACTGTGTCATTTGCTATATCTGGAACACTGTGTGCAATACGTCCTGTCAGATTTAAATCAAACAAAAAATTCTGACCAAATTGTTTTTTTGGTTCCAGCCCCGCATCGCGCATCATTGTTGATACTGGGGGTAATGATGTAATTTTATTAATCATAATGATTTACGTCCCCCAAAAGCCAATGTCAAAGTGCCATCATCAATGTAATCCAAATCACCCCCCAATGGTACACCTGATGCCAACTCTGAAAAACTTATGGTTGGATCAGGTCCAATTGCGGACATTATATAATGTTGTGTTGTTTTGCCTTCAACAGTATTAGGCAAAGCAAATATAATTTCTGTAAAGTTCTCGTTTTTAATTCGTGTGGCAAGGTTTTTTATGTTTAAATCTTCTGGTAACACACCACCAGCCCCAGATAATAAACCGCCTATTATGTGATAGCGTCCATGAAAAACAGATGATTTTTCTAATGTCCAAACATCAGCTAAATCGCGAACAATACACAACTGCCCATTTGCACGATTTTCGTTGATGCAAAATTCGCATAAACTACCTTTGTTTGTCAGAACACCGCAACATGCACATGGTGCGATTGTTTCTGCAGCGTCAATCAATGCTGTGGCTAAATTCACTGCACGTCCAGTTTTATCTTGTAACAAAGCCAATGCAATACGTTGACCGCCACGTGCCCCAACACGCGGTAGTTTTGCAAAAATCTTAATTAACTTATCTATTTTTGGATTCATAACCACCATACAATACTAATGAAAAACGTAGCTGTCAATTCCATGTGTTGTTGCAGCAGATTTTATACTTTGTGCCTGGGCTTCTGACAGTCCATTAATTCGCACACGATACATCCCATTAGGAGCTGTTTCAATTACGGCATCAACCCCCAACGTGTTCTTTACTCTTTTAATTTGGTTTTCTGCTGCATCGCGTGATGAAAAAGCCCCAAACTGAATGCCTGCTATGCCTGTCTGTGTATCTGGAACAGCGGCAACTGGGGAATGATACGATTGTGTTGTAGCAGACGTAGCAGCGTTATATGCTGCATTGAAGGTAGAAGCAGATTTTGTTGGTTCTGCTGCAGTTTGCGAATATGAGGGTGCTGGTGCAGAAACAATAGATTTTGGTTGTGCACCCATTAATGAAAATCCTTTGTTCAATATTTGTGCAGCGACATTTGCACGCACATCCTTGTTTTCTGCGCCTAAAACAACGGACATCAAATGCACGTCACCACGGTGAGCTGTTGCAACCAACGAATACTTAGATTTTTTTGTGTACCCAGTTTTCATACCGTCACACCCATTAAAAGAAGTCAATAAGCGATTTCCATTTGTGTATGTTTTGCCATTATAGGTCCAAGATTTTATCCCAAAATATTTCCAATATTGTGGAAAGTGTTTGTATACAGCCATTGACAATAATGCGATGTCACGCGCAGTTGACATATGTTCGTCATTTGGCAGTCCCGACGAGTTCTCAAAATTAGTACGCGTTAACCCGATTTCGTGTGCGACACGTGTCATTAAATCAGCAAAAGATTCTTCTTGGCCCCCTTTTAGGTTTTCTGCCAGCACTTGTGCTACGTCATTTGCGCTGTGTACAGCAACCGCTTTAATTGCATCTTCAACCTTTATTTTTGCACCTGCGGGCAATCCCAACTTAACTGGTTCAGCATTTGCGGCCGACTTGGACACAATAAGATAGTCGTTCAAAGCAAGTCGCCCATGCTCCAACGCGTCAAATGTCAAATACAGCGTCATAATTTTAGTAAGACTGGCAGGATAATTCAATTCGTTAGCATTTTCTTGATATAATACACGTCCTGTATCCATGTCTGCAACCATTGCGGCACGATACTGAGCTGCATAGGTTTGTGTCCCCATAAGTAACAATGGTAAAATTAGATATTTTATTCTCATCAAGTGCAGTTTAATAAAAATTGTCTATGCTGGTCAATTATAAAAAAAACACCGCTGTTGCCAGCGGTATTTCCGAATGCCCCGAAAGGAAGGAAAGGAGAAAAAGAAATTGGGCATTCTAAAAATATGTTCTGGGGGCCAGAGTCCAGAGGAGAGAGAATGTAGGAGGGAGTCTGAATCCCTGGACCCCACAGATGTTTTCACACCTGGTCATCGGCTTTGCTTCCTTTGACGAATCGAAATATAATACAGATAATTTTGTTTGTCAAGTATTTTGTCAAAAAATTTTTTTTGTATACGTTTTTTTTCTTGTAAAGATTTCTGTTATGCTGGAAAACCTAGGAAATGGTACTTGTTGTAAGTCTTGCTGGTGTTGAATAAAATCAATGTATGCTAGAACATTAATGTTATTTCTGGCAACAATTGAAGGAGAGAAAAAATGACCCACGAAGATGTATGGCGGGCAATAGAACGCTTTGCAACCGAACATGGAATGTCTTGTTCTGGTTTGGCGAAATGCAGTGGTTTAGATCCCACAACGTTTAATAGAAGTAAACGATGGTCCAAGGAAGGTCAACCACGATGGCCATCTACCAACAGTATTTCAAAGATTTTGTCATCTACGGGTGCAAAAATTCAAGATTTTACCAAATTCATTGATAACCAAGAAGCAGCACGTGAATAATATAAAGTATTTCAAAGTTTTTGACACCAAAAGCCACATGAAATCGCATGTGGTTTTTTATTGGACAATTCGTATTGTATGAGGTATTGTGCATATATGTTGTCAGGTATTCGTATATTTTCATCAGATACAGTGTGGCGTCAAATATTGACTGATTTGAATGCGGTTGTTTTGGACACTCCTTGTGTAACGGATTTGAATTTAGATGACCTGGATATATCGTTACCAATTTCAGCTATAGGATTAAAGGCTTTAATAATAAAGGCTCAGGACAACCAACATATATTGGATCAGATATTTAAACGATCTGTATCTTTATCATGGGTACAAGCTCAGATTGTTGTTGCGTTATTTCAATCTGGTGGCATGTGTTTAAATGATTTAAAGGTGGCGCTGGGGTATGCCCCTAGTGCATCTACACATGCCGTCGATACGGCTATATATCAGCTACGCAAGATGTTTGGGCGCGAATTTATCATAAATAATAATGGGGTTTATCAACTTGGCAGGGTATAAGGTTTTTTCGTATGATAAAATTCCTAGCACCCAAGACGTAGCTTATGATATGGTTGTGCATGGTAAAGCTGCTGATAAAACAGCGGTTGTTGCATTGGCGCAAAGTGCGGGGCGTGGACGATATAAACGTCGATGGATCTCTCATCATGGCAATTTATATGTTAGTTTTATATATGATGCAGATGTTCGTGATGGGCGATTGTCGTATGCAGTTGCTGTAGCAGTTGCAGAAACTCTAATTTCATTTGGTATCAGGCCAAATATTAAATGGCCTAATGACATATTGATAGATAATAAAAAAGTTAGTGGAATTTTAATTGAATATTGTCGTGATTATGTAATTGTTGGTATTGGAATAAATGTAAAAACAAATCCTACTGTTGCAGAATACCAGACTACAAAACTAGACAAGTATACAGATGTATCTGCGAATGATTTATTGGGGCGTTTAATGCATCATATGGATGTATGGCGTAATACTGATTTTGCACTTGTACGTAATCGATGGTTAGATTTGGTTGTTGGTTTAAATAAAGATGTAATATATCATGGTGCATCTGCAGAATTGATTGGTATTAATGAAAACGGTGCATTAATTTTACGTCGTGGAAATGGATATTTATTGGTTTATGGTGATGAAATAACTATGCCAGATATAAATAAGTGATTGGTTGAAAATTATTTGCTTGACTTTCGTGGTATTTTCTGATACAATACATGGCGTAACAAGCGGAAGTTCTATCTCAACATTTTTGTTGGGATTTTTTTTTCTTTAAAAGTCGCCTTAATGGCGACTTTTTTTTTAAATTTTTTGGGGGTAGTTTGATATGGATTTGAAACTAATAAGAAACCCAGATGCGTCTAAAAAACTTTTGTATCAGATTGCACGCATTGTCTATGCAGAAACATCGGCTTCATCATTAGCCGCAGTGGAAGCAATGACATCAATGATACAAAACAAGTCACAATTAACAGGCCAACATATTTGTAGTATTATAAATAACCCAGATTTATTTAATTCTTTAGACGCCAGTTCTGCCAGACATTCGTTGTTGAATGTTTTGCCAACTTGTCGTGGGTTTCAAATGTGTTTACGTGTTGCAGGTCGCATGATTATGGGTACATTGCCAGATATGTGTCGTGGTGCAACCTGTTTTCACCATAGTGATGTAATGCCAGATTGGGCACGTTCACGTGGTTATATATTGGATATAGATGATTTGTTGTTTTACTTATAAAAAGGTTTTATTAAATGAATAAATTTTTTAATGGTGGATTTTTATCTGGCCATCGAACTTATATTATATCAGGGGTTGGGATACTATCTGCGATTACCGCATACCTTGTTGGTGATAGTGATATTTTTGTCGCGATGCAATCTATATTTACCCTTGGTGGGATTTATTTTTTACGCAAATCAAATGAAAACAAAGGACAAGAAAATGGATAAAATTCCAGAAAAATTTTTAAATACAGATGGAACGTTAAATGCCGATGCTTTAATGAAATCTTATTCAGAACTAGAACGTAAAATTGGAACAATGATAACGGTGCCCACAGCAGACAGTGACGATGCTGTAAAGCAGCGTTTTAATCGTGCAATTGGTGTTCCAGAAAGTGGGGAAGAATATCCAAATCATGAAGTATTTGATGATGAAAATTTGCGAAAAAAATTTCATGAAATCGGATTGACAACAACACAGGTTGAAAAAATTTATTCTATTGCAACGGATTATTTATCACCTGTTGTGTCAGAATTATTTGCAGTGCAAAAAGAATCAAATGCAATTAATGAATTAAAAAACTTTTTTGGATCAAAAGAAAAAATGAATGATGCATTGTTAGCTATAAAAACATTCGGAGAAAAATTTTTACCATCAGATGCGTTTGAAGAATTATGCTCCTCAGCCCAGGGAATTCAAAGTGTTTATAAAATGATGCAGTCGATGGAACCAAGTGTTCAAACAGAAAAAAATGAAACAAAAAATTTAACAGATTCAGATTTACGTCGTATGATGCGTGACCCAAAATATTGGCGTGACAATGATCCAGAATATGTTCGTAAAATAGAAAATGGATTTAAAAAATTATATTCATAAGAAAAAAAATCACTTTCTTCTTTACTATTTTGTTAGATTCAGATAAAATACACAGTAAGAACAAAAAAGAATTTGTTCGTATAACAAATGATGTAAGGAGAGAAAGAATGGTATTTAGTTTGTTTAAAAAGAAAGCTGCAAAAAAAGTAGCTGCGAAACCAGTTGCAAAAAAAGCACCTGCAAAAAAAGTAGTTGCGAAACCAGTCGCAAAAAAAGCACCTGCAAAAAAAGTAGTTGTGAAACCAGTTGCCAAAAAAGCACCTGCAAAAAAAGTAGCTGTGAAACCAGTTGCAAAAAAAGCATGCGCAAAAAAAGTAGTTGCGAAACCAGTTGCAAAAAAAGCATGCGCAAAAAAGAAATAATATAAAAAAATATATAATATGCCCCAGACAAAGGTCTGGGGTTTTTAAAAAAATTCAGTCAGATGAAGTAACAGTCTGACTGAATTTTTTTGTGGATAAGTCATAATGACCCCACTGTATTTTTATGTTTGTGGCGCATTAATTGCATAACCAAAAACACAAAAAATTTGCGCGTATATTACGCATTATTATTAATCAAGTAAAGGAATAAGTATGTCAATTTCAATTGATCAGGTTTTCGTAAAACAGTTCGAAGCCGATGTTCATTTGGCCTATCAACAGATGGGTACAAAATTGCGCTCAACAATACGCAGTAAGTCTGGTGTTGTTGGTGCTTCAACGACTTTTCAGAAAGTAGGTAAGGGTATTGCCAGTACAAAATCGCGTCATGGGATTGTTCCTGTGATGAATTTAAACCATGAACCAGTAGAATGTTTATTGCAAGATTATTATGCTGGTGATTGGGTTGATGCCTTAGATGAATTAAAAACAAATATTGATGAGCGTCGTGTGGTTGCATCAGCTGGTGCATATGCATTGGGGCGTAAGACAGATGAGTTAATTATTAACGCAATGAATAATTCGACATTATCTGTTGGTGATTATTCTACATCATTAACAAAAGATTTAATTTTATCTGCTGTTGAAATTCTGAATAGCAATGACGTGCCAGATGATGGTCGCAGATTCGCTGTTGTTGGTGTGCGTCAATGGAATGAATTGTTGTCGATGGATGAATTTGTGTCATCAGACTATGTTGGTGATTCCAATCCATTAGTAAATGGTTTTGAATCTAAAAAATGGTTGGGTATCACATGGGTTTTGCATAATGGCTTGCCAGTAACAGACGATAAGCGCGATTGTTTTATTTATCATGCATCCAGCATCGGTCATGCGTGTGGTCAAGAGGTTAAGTCTGATATTTCATGGCATGGCGAACGTGCGGCCCACTTTATCAGCAACAGCATGTCCCAAGGGGCGGTATTGATCGATAATGATGGCATTGTTCGTGTCAAATGTACAGATGCACAAGTTGCTTAATGTAAAACAAAATTTCAACCAAAGGAAAAATATATGGCATTTCAAAATAAAAATTTGTCAGTAATAGCATACGCAAATGGTTTTACATTATGGCATTATGCATCTGTTTCTGAAACCATGGCAACAATTACAGCCACAGGATATTTTAATGATGTAAAAACATTGATGAATATCGGGGATGTTGTAATTATTAATGCCTCAGACAATACATCAATCAAGAAAATCAACATAACTGCTAACAATGTAACCACTGGTGCATTGGCATAAAAAATATAAGTAAAAACTTAATAATGAATGGTGACGTATTCTGCGTCACCATTATTTTTTAATAAATCATGGTGGAAAAATGCTTACAAAAATAGATTTATGTTCGATGGCGCTGTTAAAAATCGGTGAAAAACCGATTCAGTCATTAACTGATGATAATGCATCATCTCAATTAGCACGTACCTTGTTTGATCCTGTTGTTAATGCATTGTTGTCTTTGCATCCATGGCGATTTGCAACCAAGGAATTAGAACTGGTCGCAAACACAAGCGGTGAATTTATCATACCTGCGGATGTATTACGCATATTAAAATCAAATGGTCAAGTGTGCGGAAACAAAATACTTTCTTCTGCAAAAAAAATAAAAATATTAGCTGTTTGTCGTGTCGAAACAGAATGTTTTCCAGGTTATTTTATTTCATTAGCTGCAACAAAATTAGCGCTAGAATTTTGTGTTCCATTGTTGGGCGATCAGACTATCTTTAGAATGTTGGCAGCACTTTATGAAACAGAATTACAATCGGCGAAATTTATAGACAGTGCAACCGCCCCCAGTAGCTGTATAGAAAATTTTTCACTGATAAACACACGTTTTTAACTGTAGAAATGGAAGCATAAAATGGCAAACTTTTCAAAAAACCAAAACTCTTTTTCATATGGCGAAGTCGCGCCAGAATTTTACGCGCATGATAATATAGACGGTTTATCTTATATGGAAAACCTAGATGTCTTAGACAGCGGTGCAATGACACGTCGTTATGGTTTAATACAGCTTGCGACATTATCTAGTAGTGCGCGATTAATACCTTTTTCTGTTAGTGAAACAGAAAATTATATTTTAGCAATTTCTGATGGGCATATATGGGTGTATTCTCCAGAAGGCGTACGCTTAGCAAGTTTGCTAACATCATGGTCACAAGAAAGCTTATCAAAATTACAATATGCACAACGTTTTGATTCAATGGTTTTTGTACATCCAGATGTACAGCCAAAGATTTTAAAAAAAACATCATCAGGCTTTGTATTAAACAACTTTGTTTTTGATCGTGATGACAGTAATATGAATATACATATGCCATTCATGCGATATGACGATGTCCAAGATGTTTCTATTACAGTATCAGGCAGCGACCAAGGTAATAACTATGCTACTTTTACAACAAGTCGCGATTTTTGGAATACACAATATGTTGGTACAGAATTATTGCTAGCTGACAGACAATGGGTTGTGTATAAATATATCAGCCCCACGCAAGTTCTGGCATATACTAATGGTGGTTATACCTTACCAAATAAACCAGTAACAGATTGGGCCGAAGCGGCATTCAGTACAGTACGTGGTTGGCCATGCAGTATTACATTTCACCAAGATAGACTTGTGTTTGGTGGTTCGCGGTCATATCCTGCAGGGGTTTGGATGTCAAAGGTTGCGCAACACAAAAATTTTGATGTTGGTACAGGTCTTGACGACGAAGCTATTTTCCTGACATTGTTATCACAGCAACGTCAACAAATATGTACTGTTGTCAGTGGTGATAATTTACAGATATTAACAACTGTTGGTGAATGGGCTGTTTCTAATAAGCCACTGACTCCATCGTCAGTAAATATAAAGCAACATACATCAGTGGGATCCTTTGCTGAAACATATTTGCCACCTCAGCGTATCGAGGGCGCAACAGTATTTGTATCAAATAATTTACAGGATATACGCGAATTGACACTTGATGAACTGGGGGAATCATATAATGCCACAGATTTATGTGCTTTTTCTAAGCATATGATGACGACACCTGTTGATATTGCGTATAATGCGACCTGGCACAAGTTGTACGTCACCATGTCGGATGGTACAATGGCTGTTTTAAATAAGAATTCATCACTGGGTATCAATGCCTGGGGACGATACAGTACACATGGTAATTTTAAATCTGTCTGTGTCGTAAATGATATAACGTATGTTATTGTTGAGCGCGAAGGTATATTTTCATTGGAAAGATTTTCGTCTGCAGCAAAACAGGATTCAAATAAATATAATATTTCATGGTGTGCATCTGCATTGCCTTTACGTGCATCAGGTCATAATATCAAGCACACCAGAATCAAAAAAATTACAGCGCGGATATGGAATACAAAATCAATATTTATAAATAAAAACAGAATTCGTTTGCCGAATGAAGTTTATTCTGAATCTTCGGTTGGTTTTTCTGGTGATGTATCTGTAAACATTCTTGGTTCGTCATACGACATGACTGTCCCTGTTTGGACACTGCATGGAGATGAACCTTATTCGACAACAATTTTGTCCGTAAATATAGTTGGGACTTATTCTATCTAGCTCAAGTTTAATTCAAACCAAAGGAGATTTTTATGGCACAGCTAGTATCAGATGTCACAGAAATTTTAGATTACAAAGACAATAAAAAAAAGAACAAATCAGAACGTCAGGAAATTTTGAAACAAATGGTGTCCGATGAACAAGCTAAAACAAATCTGGTAAAAAAAACATTGGCGACACAACGTGCAAAATATGGTGCTTCTGGTGTTTCTTCGCATGGTCAAACCGCAGGTGCAGTGTTGACAAGACTGAAATCAGAAACAGAAGAACCATACGATAAAAAGCGCACCTATAATTTGCAAAAATTAAAGTCGACACGTACTTCTAAGCCAAATTTACTAAAGTCTATTCTAAGTCGATTTGACGATCTTGTCGGCTAGAAAAACATATGCAACATATAACAATACGATGTATACAGAATATTGTAATTTTTTAGATGCTTGGAATAGGGTGCTGGGGTTAAATACTCCCCAGCATCATCAAGAAATAATGCGGTTTTTGGTCGATATTATGAATGACGATACGCATCGTGGATTATTAATGGCATTTCGGCATTCTGGTAAATCAACAGTTGTTGGTGTTTTTGCTGCATGTACATTGTATCTACGTCCTCAAACAAGGATATTAATACTATCCGCTGAGACGGGGCTAGCAACACGTATGGTAAATCATATTCGACATATATTAGAAAACCATCCTTGGTGTGTCGATTTGATTCCGACGTCACGCAAAGAATGGTCATCTGGTCGTATTACGGTAAATCGCCCAATTGGTGTTCGTGAACCTTCTGTTATATGTCAAGGGGTACATGGCAATATAACAGGCATGCGTTCAGATTTAATCATTTGTGACGATGTAGAAGTACCAAATACATCCAACACTGCCCAAAAACGTGAAAATCTACGTGAACGTTTACGCGAATTAGATTTTATTTTATCGCCAACAGGAACCATGATTTATATCGGTACGCCACATACCATGGATACAATCTATCGCACAAGTGTTAACTAGATAGAACTTATAAACGTGCGCAACTTAATCAATAGTTCTTTGCCTGCCTCACCAAACATTGGCAAATACGTTTCATATTCTGGCATGTCGGCTTGGATTTCTGCACGTATGCGATCGTCTATTGGTTGGCTGACAATTTCTGCTGCGTTATCCCACAGCTGATAAGCCCGATATGTTTTTGTTACAACTTCCCATTTATGTAACAGAACAGGGTCCGATGATAAAGCGCTGTATATTGCAGATTGCCATTCGTCACCGAATTTATTAACCGCATTTAGACCAGAAATCATCCTCAGACCGTCCTGATCAGGTGTAAATGCATCCAATGCATGCCGCAGTTCATTTATTTCTGGGCCCGTAAGGGTTACATTTGTTAATACAGATTCTGTCATCATGCCCCCATACGGTAGCAGTTCTGGTTCTATTGAATCCATCGGTGTCTTGCCACTACGCAGGTTTTCAATATGCTGTATCAAAGCCTTACCCGTTGGCATATCCTTTAATTCTTCTATGACATATGTGTCTGCATCGTTAATAAAAATTGGATTAATAGCTGCCCAACCCCCAATTATGACGTGCTCTTGGCGGTACAAATTTAATAATCTATGTGCGGTCTTACTGGCTTTTGCTTTCATCTCAGATCTCTCTCCTGCGGGTGATGTTTTTATTCCATAACGACCATTACAATTTTATGCATTGTTTGTGGTGTTATTTTTTCATCTGGGCCGACGATTTGTCCATAAATTTTTCCCTTGGTATCTTGGCGTACACTTACAATCTGTGCAGATACGGTGGTTTCAGAATCCAATGCGGCAAAATCAGCATCTATACAAACGGCCATGTCTCCTGGCGACACAGGTGCGTCAACATCTACGAATAAATACGACTTCTCAGGGATCATGCCACCCAAACGTTTTGTATTTGGCACTACTGCATAAATTCCGCTGTGTCCTTCTAGTGACATTGGTGCAACAATCATGGTTTTATCAGATTTTCTGAAGCTAATTGCTTTGCCTGCAGGTGTTCCAAACACAGGAACTAATTTTTTGCGTGCACTGTCATATAATTTTGCACCATACAATCCGCCATGCATATCAATGCTGGATAAAGGATTGCCTGGTTCTAATACAGATTTTACACGTTCTTTAACTTTATTAATTTGTTTGTTTAATTCACCGCTTTTGTACATAGTGGCAATTTTATTAAATATATTTTCTACACTTAAAGCAAAAGAGCGTGCCAATGGTTCAAGTTCATCTTCATATATTTCACGTTGACCAACTTCAATCTTGTGATATACAGAAAGTGTCATCCCCGCGTCTTTTGCAGCCTGAGCGATGGTTTTACCAGCTTGCTGACGAATTTTACGCAATCCACTGCCAAAAATTTTCAGACCACCATCTTCGTTGTCATTCAAACGACGTTTGATTTCTGTTTGCCATTGTTCTGCAACGTCATCAGATTCCTTAATGAAAATATCAGATAACTTGCAACCCAATATGTTACATATGTTCAGTAACTGTTTTTGGTTCAGGCGTCGCACGCCCTTTTCAATTTTGGAAACTGCAGACAAAGATAACCCCGCACGACGTGCCAGTTCTGTCATTTTCATTCCATTTGCTAAACGAATATTTCTGATATTATTTGGAAAAATAATTTCTTCTTGAGCCATTGCAAAAACCCCTTAAAAAAATACAATCTTGACAAAATAATAGTCAATTTTTAAAACAATGGCAAGTAAAATAATTATAACGGCATATCGTCTGGGATAGCATCAATATCAATTGGCGTTGGTGCAAATTCTGAACCGTCTAGTGGGATTGGTGCACTGGCCACTACACTAGTTGTTGTTTCGCCACGTATTTCAAATTCATCTGGCAAGTTATCAAACAGGCTATAATCCCCCAAGAACGCGGTACGAACGGTTTCTGGTCGTCCATGTCGATTTTTCCCGATGATTATGTCAGCCTTACCGCGTGATTGTTCATAGCGTTTTTGCCATGATTCAACCATTGATGAATTTGTTGTGTTTGAAATACGTTCAGACGGATTCCTGTTTGCCAGATAGTATTCTTCGCGATATGTGAACATAACAATGTCAGCGTCTTGTTCAATAGAACCAGATTCACGCAAATCTGCCAACTGTGGTCGTTTATCATCACGTTGTTCAACGCTACGTGACAGCTGTGACAATGCAATAACAGGAACATCTAATTCCTTAGCCAGCATCTTTAATCCACGCGTTATTTCTGAAATTTCTTGTACACGATTATCACTACGTTTTCCCCCTGGGGATGTCATTAGTTGCAGATAATCCACAACAATTAATGCGATACCACCATATTTTCGTGCCAATCTTCTTGCACGTGTTCGCATCATTGGAACAGACATACCTGGTGTATCATCAATGCACAGCGGAATCTTGCTGATTGCATCCGCATACTGCGTCATTTTTAACATATCTTCATCTGTCAAGTTACCTTCGCGCATGGCTGATGCAGGGACCTTTGACTGTGATGATAATACACGTGCTGCCAGCTGTGAATGTGACATTTCAAGACTAAAGAATACGACAGCCCCCTTATAGTTTTTATTTGCCATACCATAATGAATAGCATTCGCAGCATTAAATGCGATGTTCATCGCAAGCGTTGTTTTTCCCATCGCTGGACGTCCTGCAATAATAATAAGGTCTGAATGATGCAGGCCACTAATAGATCTGTCCAGTGCAGTCAATCCAGTCGTCAACCCAGACAGTTGCCCGTCCGCTTTGTATGCAGTTTCAGCTTCTCTCAGGGCGGCTTGTAACGCTGTTGCTATTGATACGACATCACGTTCTGATGTACCTGTAGTTGCCATATCAAACAGTCTTTGTTCCGCTACTTCGATTTGTCGATTAACAGGATTGTCCATGTCCTCAACAAAAGCACTGTCCATAATAGATTGTGCCAGATTAATCAAATCGCGTCTTTGTGCGTTCTCATAAACGATTCGTCCATATTGTTCGACATTTACAACGGTTGCGCCAGCGCTGGACAGTTGGCTTAAATATTCGACCCCGCCAACGGATTCCAGGACACCTTGCTGTTCCAAATAAGTCTTTGCGGTAATAATATCAAATGGTATTCCTGCTGCGAATTGTCGTTCTGCCAGCTTATAAATTTCCTGATGTGCTGGATGCGAAAAGTGTTCATGAGTTAAGAATTCAGATACGCGTTCCAGTGCACGATTGTTCATTAAAACCGCCGCCAGAACTGCTTGTTCTGCTTCCAGATTTGTCGGTAAAGTTTTGGGAGTAAAGTCCATGTCTGATATAGTATATAAAAATTTTAGTTTTTCAACGCCTTTTTTATCTGGTTATCGCATATTAAAGATACCGATTGTTGACAGTTGTGGAAATCCTGTGTGGCCCGAGCTTTTTCCATTAGATAAAATCAATCAAATAAGACAAATTGTTGGGCCTAGACATTTTTCATCACAAATGATGCTAGATTTTGTGCCACCAGAACGCATAAGGCTAGATCCAGGGCAAATACACATTTATGAAGATATATTTGACTGGCACAGTGCTCGTCTGGGGCCACATCTGATAACGGGTGTCTCTTTTTATTGGGATCCGTCCAGCGGGCGTCGCAAATCAGATGACAGTGTATGTGTATGTCTGTATCGAGATGACAAAAATCATAATATTTTTATAGATGATGTTATGTACATGCATGTATCAGATAATGATACGCATCCACTAAACAGTCAGTGCGAAATGGTACTAGATTTTATGTTGCGCCATAAAAGTCGTCGTATAACGATTGAAACAAATGGTCTGGGGAACGCATTGCCAGAAATTATGCGTGATGTTGCCAATCGTCATGGTGAAAATATTTGTGTTAATAAAATAACAAACAATAAAAATAAATCAGACAGAATCCTAGATGCAATTGAACCAATATTAACATCTGGTCATTTATATGCACACACACGAATTCAGCAGACTCCATTTATATCAGAAATGCTGGGTTGGTCACCACTGGGTGGAATTGGACATGATGATGGATTGGATGCCGTCGCAGGTGCGATTGCCCAGGGTCCAATTGCCGTACATTCTGTGGGGCGTCAGAATAAAATATTTCAAGCAAATACGAATTTCTTAATCTAAAAATCTTGAATAACAACCAAAAGGAAAAAATATGCAACAAAATTTGCAACAATTATATAAACGTGCGCTAGATATGCGCAGTCCATGGATGCGTCGCTGGGATGAAGCACGACGTTACACTGTCCCAACGATCGAAGAAGAATGTGCTACATTATTTGATGCCACCGCATCTGATGCAGTTGATAATCTGGCGGCATCGTTATACACACTTTTGACACCACCAGAATCGTTATGGCTAAATCTGGTTGCAGAAAGCGATAAATCCCCAGACGCCACATATGCAACGTCTGTTTTGCGTTCACATTTGAATGACTCAAACTTTTATACAACAATTCATCAGTGCTATATGGACTTAGTTGTTCTGGGGACAGCATGTCTGTTTATGGCTGAAAATCCGATTGGCGCATCATCTGCGTTTTCATTTACAGCAATACCCATGTCAGATATTGCGATTTTACCGAATGCCGTATTTCATACAACATCAATGCCATTGCGTGATGCATTGAAAAAATATCCGACATGGACACCCCCAAAAAATATGCGTGATGTTATAAAACAAGATCCAGATACACCAATTAGGCTAGTTCAAAGCTTAGTTGGGACAGATTTTATTGCATGGCTGGATGTTGACGGTGACATAGAAAACAATATTGTTGGTCGTGGTACATTTGACACTAATCCGTACTTGATATTTCGATGGTCTGTTACCAGTGGTGAAACATATGGTTTCAGTCCAGTTCTGCGCGCATTACCAGATATTAAAACTGCGAATAAGGTTGTAGAATTGGTTTTAAAAAATGCAACAATTGCAGTGTCTGGTATATGGCAGGCCGATGATGATGGTGTAATAAATCTAAACAACATCAATTTGACTCCTGGGGCAATTATACCAAAGGCGGTTGGTTCATCTGGTCTGACACCATTGACCAGTGGTGCTAATTTTGATGTTTCACAAATTGTTTTAAAAGATTTGCGTGAACGGATACGTCATACATTATTGGCGGACAGGCTGGGCCTGTTAAGTGAAAAAGAAATGACGGCAACTGAAATTATGGCACGTAATTCAGACATGATGCGTATATTAGGTGCCACATATGGACGTCTATTGCACGAATTTATTCGTCCAATGTGCGAACGAGGACTGCAAATTTTATCGCGTCGTGGTTTGATAGATGAAATTTCATTGCACAGTGACGCAGAATTAAAATATGTGGCGCCAATTGCACAAATGGTCGCATCCGAAGCTTTGACAGGGGTATAAAATGAACGTTACAGATATAGAAAAATGCTATGCACGCATTTTTAAAACACATGAAGGCATGTTGGTATTATCGCATTTGCGTAAAATAACAATAGAACGTGTTCTGGGGTCAGACAGCAGTGATGCTGCGCTTCGTACACTTGAGGGGCAACGCGCCTTAGTACGACAAATTGAACATTTAATACAAAGAGGAGAATAAATTATGACTATGCAACCCAGTGCCGCAGGTATCTTGGACGTGTTGCGCGACAGTTGGTTTTTAATTGCTTTTATAGCAGGTGTTATATACTGGGTTGCACGTCAAGATTCGTCGTTGATAGAAATTCAGCGTGCAGACGCTCGTATTACATCGTTGGAAAATCGCACAACGGTTCTAGAAACAGGAATAGGGCAAATTCAAATAAAAATAGATGATATTAAAGAAGATTTAAATTTAATTAAGGGGGCGGTTATCAAGTGACAATTCCCCCACCAAAAAAAATTGGGGCTGACAAATGAATTTTGAATAATCAAGACGCCATTTTTGATGGGGTAATGGAAATTTTTAACTGTGATGATTCATCATGCATTTTAAAGTTGCAATCTTGGTACGACTTACATATTTGTGATGTTGAAGGCAAGATTGAAATAACAGGTAATAACGCAGAATACAAAGGTAAAAAATATCAATATGATAGAGAAACAGATACAGAAATATTTTATTCCTGTTGGCATATTGTTTCAAACGGAATCAGAAGATAAACTGAGGCTGCATTTTAGTAATGCAGACTCAGTTAGTGTCTTCTGTGGCATGCACGCAACACTTGAAGGCGACAGGATTAGACAAAAATTAGTATTTGTTGGTTCGTTTTGCCCAGCCGTTTTTTGCTGTTTCCCAGTTCGCTGTGCCCCTTAAATAATTCAACCTTTCAGATTTTAGTATCTTCATAAATTCGTTAACCTTGCTATCGGCAATCGTATTTATAGATTTAATTGTTTTGCTGCCTATTGCACCATCAACAACTAAGTTTGCATCCAAGAAAGAATTTAATGCACGTTGAACCGTTTTTCCTGCACCACCCATTACATTCATATCAAACACAGCATCGCGTATTCTGTCATTTTTGATTTCAGGGATTTTTGTATTGTCCCAGTATTCGTATTTATAGATTTCTTTGGCTTGCGTGGCTGTTAAATGCTTTACATCGGACGGAAGATTTTTCTCTGGATACTTGGCAGAATATCTGTCCAGTGTACTTTGTTTGATTCCCATGTTTGTAGGTTCGTCTTTTTTTTGATTTTTACCATTTGTATAACCGCCTTCGTGCTCTTTTAGTTTATTGTATGCCTGTTCAAAATTCATATCATTTTCCTTCGTTTCAAAGCCTGTTTTTCTTCATAAAAAATGCCCGCGATTGCGGGCAATAAAAAAAACGGCATATCGCCGTTATTGCTGTTGCTGTGCATGATATCACAAAAACGATAAAAATTCAAGAAAAATCATTGCTATTTGATGCGCGAATATCTATTCTTGTATTGATATGACAAAGATATTCACAATTGGTTTTAGTGGAAAAAAGCCAGAAGTGTTTCTGGAGGTTTTAGATGCTGCAAGAATAAATTGCGTGTGGGACATTCGCCTGTGGCGGGTCAGTAAATATGTTCCGTATTACAGTGGGGAGAATCTGGCATCGGTTCTTGGCGAACGTTATGAGTATCATCCAGAATTTGCACCAACATTTGAAATGCTGACATCGTTCAAGGATAAACAGATGGTCTGGGCAGATGCTGAGCCGATTTATCGTAAAACAATTGCAGAACGCCAACCATTGGCGAATGTACCACTGGAATCTTTGGACCACATCTGCCTGTTATGTACAGAAAAAAACGCAGATATGTGCCACAGACGCTTAGCCGCAGAATACATTGCAAGCATGATTCCAGACGCAGAAATTATTCACTTATGAACCGCCCAAAATAAAAATCCTATCTTTCGACAGGATTTATTAATGGGGCCCCGAATTTGACACAGTTCTACCTAAAAACGTGCAACAAGTGCTTGATTTAGGCCCATTGTTGAACGAGACTTTGGCGGAAATAAAAAAATCATACCAGTAAGTTGTGTAACGTTCCTGATTGATTCAACGTGACCTGTGTATAATGTCATTGACAGACAATATAAATCTAAATAAGATTTGAAGTATGAAGAAGTTATTGTTTGTTTTTTGTGTGTTTACTGCGTTATCACACGTCGCC
>JAZRJE010000010.1:0-24658 GCA_045645645.1 Candidatus Enterousia sp. | reverse complement strand
TATTGATGATGCGGCTTCTGGTTCAAGTCAAGCATTGGAAGACTATAAAGCAGAAATGGTAACAACTGTTGGTAATTTGAATACTGCTATTTCAAACGAAGCAACACGTGCAGATGCAGCAGAAAAAGCAAATGCAAAAGCAATTGAGGACTTGGATGAAGCAAAGCAGGATAAATCTGGTGCATTATCACTGGGTGATGCTGCTGGTGCATGGAAGACATTGGCCACAATCGATGGTTACTCAACAGCATGTGGTCAGGGCAAAGTATGTGCATTGTCCGAAGATGGTGGTAGCCTGAAATGGGTTGCTGTTGTTGATGAAAAGGCTTCTTTGTAATTCTTTGAGTTAACAATTGGTTAAAATTTATTTCGATGGGTGGGGACGCCCATCCATCGGAATAATTATTTCGTAATTTGTTGGCTGGGTCGTATTATAAAAAATAAAAGTTTTTTACAATATGTATCATTTTATTCTTGTGTTGATGGTGTGATTTTTTCTATCATTAATATCGAGAAAAAGAATGTAAAAAAAATTGGTGGGAAAACTCATGAAAAGTCGCAGTTTTGTTTTGACCGTATCTTTAATTGCAATGATGGTTGCCGGTGGTGCACGCGCTGCTGAAATTGCATCGACAAATTACGTTGATAGCAATTTAGGGGCTGAAGCGGATTTGCTTTGGACTGCAATCGATGCCATTAATAATGAAACAACTGGTATTGCGGCTGTTGCGTCGTTGGATGCCACGACCAAGGCAAATAAAGCGTTGGAAGACGCCAAAACTGATGCTGGATTAAAGGCAAATCAGGCTTTGACTGATGCAAATGATTATACTGATGAAAAATTTGGTGATGCATTGGATGCGATGGATTCGGCAATTGGTGGTATTGAAACGACGATTAGTGGATTGGCGACTAAAGAAGAATTAAATTCAAAGTTTGGTGATGATGGTAAGGCAAAAGATGCGGCAAAAGCTGATTATGCAACAACGGCTGGTTCGGCAACGACTGCTGAATCTGCGGTAACAGCAGCATCTGCGACGACTGCTGAATCTGCAACCAAGGCGACCCAGGATGCGTCTGGTAATGTTATTACAGAAACATATGCAACAAAAACAGAATTGGCTGGTAAACAGGATACGATTTCTGATTTAGAAACGATTCGTTTGGGTGCGGCTGCTGGTGCAACGGCTGTTCAGCCAGCTGCGTTGGATGCTTATGCTAAAACTTCTGCTATTCCCACCGCGGTCAGTCAGTTGACAAATGACAGTGGTTTTATCACCGCAGATGATGTACCATCAGCGATTTTGGATACAGAATTAAGTTTAAACAGTACGAATGCTGTTCAAAATAAGGTTGTTACAGCAGCTGTTAATGAGGCTAAAAACAGTGCGTCGGCTGCGCAGGTTGCGGCAGAAAGCAGTGCGTCTGCTGCGGCAGCAGCGCAGGCAGCAGCAGAACAGGCGGCTAGTGATGCAGTGGGCAGTGCAAAGTCATATGCAGAAGCGGCTGCAGGTAGTGCAAGTGCAGCAGCGAGCAGTGCAGAAGCAGCGGCTGCATCAGCATCAGATTTGAATACAGCAAAGCTTGCAGCGGAAACGTCTGCATCAAATGCAGCGGATAGTGCAAGTGCTGCAGCTGGTTCAGCATCAACAGCATCAACAAAGGCTGGTGAAGCAGCAGCGTCAGCAACAACAGCATCTGAAAAAGCAACGGCAGCAGCGAACAGTGCAAGTGCAGCAGCTGGTTCTGCATCAACAGCATCAACAAAGGCTGGTGAAGCAGCAGCGTCAGCAACAACCGCATCTGAAAAAGCAACAGCAGCAGCGGGTAGCGCAGGTGCAGCAGCTGGTTCAGCGTCAACAGCATCAACAAAGGCTGGTGAAGCAGCAGCGTCAGCAACAACAGCGTCTGAAAAAGCAACAGCAGCAGCGGATAGCGCAAGTGCAGCAGCAGATTCAGCAACCGCAGCGGCAAGTAGTGCAAGTGCTGCATCTGGTTCAGCGTCAACAGCATCAACAAAGGCTGGTGAAGCAGCAGCGTCAGCAACAACCGCATCTGAAAAAGCAACAGCAGCAGCGAACAGTGCAACTGCAGCAGCTGGCTCAGCATCAACAGCATCAACAGCTGCTTCAAACGCTGCGGCTGCGTGGAATAAGTTCTCGAACAATGGGGGAACGGTTGGTGCAGCGTCTAGACCAGTTTATATGAGTCAGGGGGCTTTGGCACAGGTAACTGGTGCAGCAATCCCATCGGGCAGTGCAACTGGTTCGACATGGGTCAGCATCTGGGTGCAGTAAGATTTATCCCGCCAATTGGCGGGTTTTTCTTTGATATGATATCTTTTTTCTACGTTTGATTTAGTTTTATGTGTCAAAGATCAACGTTCTTAGGCGTTTTTTATTATATTTCGTTTATCGTTTTTTATTGGTGCTTTATAAAATAAATCCCCACTAGTATGTGGGGTAAGTTTTGTCTGGATTAAAATAAACTTATTAAGAATATTCCCAAGCCAGCTGCAATGATTGCAGCAAATGTTAATGGCCAGAAGTATTTCTTTACTATTGTGTTGGCTTGTTCTTGAAAGCGGTATAGCAGGGCGCCGATTATTGCAAAACGTCCTGTGCGGAATATTGCTGACACACCAAGAAATAAAAGCATTGGATATCCAATAAAGCCCAACCATATCGCTAATAATTTATAAGGTATGGGGGTGACAGCAGTTAAAACGATTATTAATATTCCATACTTGGTAAACATTGGCTTGATCGCTGTTTCTATCAATTCTGGATTGGAAAATGTTTCAATCAGCCAAATACCAACTGAATCGTACAGCCACATTCCAATTAAATATGCGATTGCGCCGCCGACAAGGGAACCAAGTGCAGCAGATACAGTTATCGGTAATGCGCGTTTTTTTGATGCTACGATTGCAGGGGTCATGAATACTTCTGGGGGGATAAATAAAAATATTGATTCGCATATGGTTAAGAAAAACACAATCCATGAATAAGCGGGACTTTCTGATTTTTTTAATATGTGTTCAATAAGCTTCATTTTTTTGTTCCTTGCTATAATTTACTACATAATTTACTTGATTGTAAAATATTAAGTATTAAATTACAATTAGATAAAATAGTATAAGGATATGTAATATGGTGCGTAAACAAATTGGTTCTAATCGTGGAGAACGTATCGCCAGTAAGGTGCAGACGTTGGTTGCAGAAATTTTGCGTGATAATTATGCAGATGATAAAATCGTTTCAGGGGTGTCCTTGGTGGGGGCGGTGGCTCATGGCGGATTGCAATTTGTGCGATTGTATTATTATTCAAGGAACCAGGATAGGGATATGGTACAAAAACGTTTGGATGACATTACACGCAGTGTACGTTTTGATTTAGCAGCACGTATGAACCAAAAGTATGTGCCAGACATCCGATTCGAATATGATGATACCTTAGAGCGGGCACAAAGAATTGATGAGTTGTTGAATAATTTAGATGTCGGAAATGATTAGGCGAGTTTTTTCTATAGATAGAAATACTATGATGGATTGCTTTTACATAGTAAACCAATTTATGGATGCACATAATGCCATATCTTGGGAATTTTTGTAGCGTAGAGTTCAGTTTGAGCAAGCGATTATGTTTGTTGCTGAAAAAGAAAATGGTTATTTAAAGGGATTTCTGGTTGGTAGTGTTAAACAAAATGTTGCGTTGATTGATAATCTGTTTATTGATAGACAATTTCAGAGATCTGGTGTTGGGACGGCATTGATGATTGCTTATGAAAATTTTGTTCGCAGGTATGGTGCGAAACAGATTGTTTTACAGTCCAGGCCAACTAAGCAAGCAGTTGATTTTTATCAAAAAAATGGTTTTGTGAAAACAAATCTAGAATATTATATGCAGAAAAGTTTGTAAATTTTCACCTTGCGATTGCGTGAATACTGGTATATCATTGCCGCATAAAGCATAGGTGAGTTTGTATGAAGCAGTCTAATATCCGTAACTTTTCAATTGTTGCACATATTGATCATGGCAAGTCAACGTTATCAGATAGATTAATCGAATTTACAGGTGGTTTGGAATCCCGTGAGATGAAAGCTCAGGTTTTGGATTCTATGGATATTGAGCGTGAACGTGGTATTACAATTAAGGCTCAGACAGTGCGATTGAATTATACTGCTAAAGACGGACAGGTTTATCAATTAAATTTAATGGATACCCCAGGGCATGTGGATTTTTCATATGAAGTGTCGCGCTCGTTGGCAGCTTGTGAAGGCGCGCTGGTTCTGGTTGATGCAACCCAAGGTGTTCAAGCACAAACATTGGCAAATGCTTATTTGGCGTTGGATAATGATTTGGAAATGTTGCCAGTATTGAACAAGATTGATTTGCCATCTAGCGATGTTAAAGGTACGCGTGAACAGATCGCAGATGTTATTGGTTTGGATGCAAATGATGCGTTGGCTGTATCTGGTAAAACAGGTGATGGTGTTCCAGAATTGTTGGAAGAAATTGTAACTAAATTACCACCGCCACATGGTGATGAAAATGCAGCAACACGTGCGTTGTTGGTTGATTCTTGGTATGATTCGTATCTGGGGGTGGTTGTACTGGTGCGTGTCGTTGATGGAACGTTGTCGCGTGGACAAAAAATTAAATTTATGGCTACAGGTGCTGAATATGTTGTGGATAAAATTGGGTATTTTACACCAAAAATGGTTAATGTAGATGCGCTGCATACAGGTGAAATTGGTTTTATTATCACAGGAATGAAGACAATTCATGATTGTAAGGTTGGAGATACAATTACAGATGCTAGGAATTCAACTGCGCAGATGTTGCCAGGATTTAAACCGTCTGTGCCAGTCGTATTTTCTTCTTTCTTTCCAGTAGAAGCAGATGATTATCCTGCATTTCGTGAAAGTTCTGAAAAGTTGGCTTTAAATGATGCGTCGTTTATGTTTACGGTGGAAAAGTCTTCTGCGTTGGGGTTTGGATTGCGTTGTGGGTTCTTGGGGCTGTTGCATATGGAAATTATCAGTGAACGTTTGTCACGCGAATTTAATCTGAATCTGATTAATACTATACCAAGTGTGTTGTACAAGGTTTATCTGCGTAATGGTGAATGTATTGATTTGGAAAATCCTGCCGATATGCCAGAAGCAACACGTATAGAGAGAATAGAGGAACCATGGGTCCGTGCAACGATTATGATGCCTGATAAATATATGGGGGGGATTATGTCGCTGTGTTCAGAGCGTCGTGGTGTCCAAGAAAATATTTCATATGTTGGTAATCGTGCGGTTTTGGTTTACCAATTGCCATTGGCGGAAATTGTGTTTGATTTCTATGACAGGGTTAAATCACTGTCATCGGGGTATGCATCGTTTGACTATGTGGTTCAGGGGTATCAGCCATCTGATTTGGTAAAGGTTTCAATTTTGGTTAATGAAGAAAATGTAGAGCCTTTGTCTTTTATGTGTCATCGTTCTTTCGCAGAAAAACGAGGTCGTCAGATTGTGGAAAAATTAAAAGATCTGATTCCAAGACATCAGTTCAAGATTCCACTGCAGGCTGCCATTGGTGGAAAAATTATTGCACGTGAGACTATTGCTGCATATCGCAAAGATGTTACGGCAAAATGCTATGGCGGGGATATTACTCGTAAGCGCAAGTTGTTGGAAAAACAGAAAGAGGGAAAAAAACGTATGCGTACATTCGGAAATGTTGAAATTCCACAGTCTGCGTTTATAAATGCCTTAAAGGTATCTTAAGTATAAGTAGTAAAGGTGAATAAGTGTAGTTTATATTTTTTGTATAAAATAGTTTACAGAGTTGTTCATGGAAAAAAAGGAAAAGTAAAATGGGGTGGTTTAAGTATTGTAAAAGAAATTCTTTATCTCAAATTGCAGCTGATTTTAGGGAGTATAAAGGATTGAAAGGTCAGTTGCGTCAGGCACAAAAAGATTTAGAATATTCGCTTCATTTGTTAACCAAAGAATACGATATAGAAGATGATATAAATCGTGGTGATTCTTGTCTTAAGCATAAAAAGATTATAGAGGCAAAAAATATATTCAATGAACCTGTGGGACGCTATGTTTTATCGCGCTGTCAGTGTTTTGTGCCGATTGATAATGAAAGCTTATGTGCAAATTATGAATGTGTATGCTGGCCAAATAATAATCGATATCATCAGGATTTGAATCAGGTAAAGCAATTATCAGAAGCGTTATCTATGTTTTGGTCGAATAAATTTGCAAAAGTAAAATAAGGATGTTGTCATGAATTTTTTTAAATATTTTTTTATGGTTAGCTCAGCTCAGAAAAATGCAGATAAACAAGAATATAAAAAATTGGGGCAGGATTTGCACAAAGCTAATATTTATATGGGAAATACATATAGTTTGATTTGTTTGCTTTATTTTATGCCTAAGTGTGTTGAATTGGATGGTGTTTGGGAAAGTTGTGTGGTTTTTCAAAATGAAGGCTCTGGTAGTGTAACAAAGTATGAGTGCCCTTATTTTGTAAAGGGAAAAAAGTGTTCGAATGATAAATGTGATTGTTTGCGTAGAAATTTAGAGTTTACAGATGCATATAACAAGGCTGCACAATTGAGGACGCAAAAAAATAATTTTTGGAAAGATAAATTTGCAAAAGTAAAATAAAAAACAAAGGGGTCGCCCATGGCGCACCAGTTCTTTTTTAATTCGTATATTTTGGATAATCTACCTGCACCACAGGTGGGGTTTGATGTTGTTCAAGATGTTTCAGAGCCACGCTTGCGTATGTATATTACCAGTCGAGGCGTAAAGACTTTTTTTGTTCGTAAGCGTGTAAATAAAAAAGATAAACGTATCATTATTGGTAAATATCCTGATATGGATATTGAAGATGCGCGTTCGGCTGTTCAGACAGTATTGGATAATGCGGCGCAAAAGCCTGTTGTGCGTCGTCGAAAAATATCTTTTAAAAGGTTTGTTTCGTTATATTTGGAAAGATGTGTGCGTCGTGGTGAAGATTCGCGTGTTAAATTGGAACGTGCAATAAATCGGCATTTGTTTAGCTTGTTTGAAAAAAATGTTTCTGAAATAACGTCGGATGATATAAAATGTGTTGTTGGAAGTATAGCAGGGCCAGCAATTGCAGGACGTATGCAAGAATTGTTGCAAAGTGTATTCAAGTTCGCACAGGAAAATGGTTATGTTAAAAAAAATCCTGTTGTTGATATTCCGCGTGTCGAACAAAAAAGACGTATTCGTCCATTAAATAAAAATGGTTTGATACGATTGGTCGAAGAAATTAATAAAATGCAAGATTTAAATTTGCGGGCCGCATTTTTGATGCTGGTGTATGGTTTTGCGCCTAAATCAAAAATATTCGCAATGCAGTGGGAAGATTTAGATTTTAATCATGATATGTGGGATATGCATCCGCTGTCAGATCGTGCAGTCGTTTTATTGCAAGATTTGCCCCAATCAAGTAATTGGGTGTTCCCAGGGCGTGGTGGGTTTCATATTATAGATCCACGTGTGGCGTGGTCCCGTGTTGCGCATGCAGCGGGAATACCAAATTTAACAATGGATGATGTGTATAAATTCTTGATGCGTCGTTTGAACTGGGCAACAGACAAGGCGGATTTGCGTGATAATATGAATGTTTTGTTGGATGATTTGTTGTTTTGTGTTTAGACGCTTTTGTTATCGTTTGTTATAAATTCTTGACATGTGGGGGTTAAAATGATAGTTTTATATAATGACGTTCCCAAGGGGAGCCAACAATTCAAATAAAAAAAGGAAAAAAAATGTCAGAAACATTTGAAAAAGTTAAAAAAATCGTCGTTGAAAAATTGGGTTGTGACGAAGCAAAGGTCGTAGAATCTGCATCTTTTGTCAATGATTTGGGCGCAGATAGTTTGGACGTTGTTGAATTTGTTATGGAAGTTGAAAAGGAATTTGATGTTGAAATTCCAGACGATAAAGCTGGTGAACTGCAGACAGTTGGAGATGCAGTTAAATACATCGAAGAAAATAAGAAAAACTAATATCGGTATTATGTAGTTTTTTCCGCTGAGTGGTTTTGCCAGCGGATTTTTTTTTGCTGTATTTTAGAAATAAAACAGTTTACAATCGGTGCAGTGTTGTTAATTCATAAAGGAATACATAATATGAAAAGAGTTGTTATTACTGGTATGGGAATTGTATCCCCTGTTGGAACAGGGATCGAACATTCATGGAAAAATGTAGTGGGTGGAAAATCGGGTGTTCGTAAAATTACAGATTTTGAAGTAGCTGATTTGGCTTCGCAGATTGCTGGTTTGCCAGAATGTGGAACGGGTGCGGGGATGTTTAATCCTGATTCTGTTGTTGAGCCACGTGAACAACGTAAAATGGATAAATGTATTATATATGCATTGGTTGCTGCAGATGAGGCAATCAAGGACGCTGGTTTAGATTGTTCCGATATTAATAAAGAGCGTATAGGTGTTTCGATTGGTAGCGGTATTGGGGGATTAAATACGATTTATGATAATTGTATCGAATTACATGATGGTGGCCCGCGTCGTGTTAGTCCGTTCTTTATTCCAAAGGGTATTATTAATATGGCGGCAGGTCATGTGTCAATTAAGTACGGTTTAAAAGGACCCAATATTTCAGCAGTGACAGCATGTGCAACAGGGGCGCATTCAATTGGTGAAGCGGCACGTCTAATTAAATATGGTGATGCGGATATTATGGTTTGTGGTGGTACAGAAAGCGCTGTTGGTCGAATTGGTTTAGCTGGTTTTTCAGCGATGCGTGCATTAAGTACACGTAATGATGCGCCACAGGCAGCGTCTCGTCCATGGGATAAAAATCGTGATGGTTTTGTTATGGCTGAAGGTGCAGGGATTTTGGTTTTGGAAGAATACGAACATGCTGTTGCACGTGGTGCAAAAATCTATGCCGAAGTGGCTGGATACGGCATGTCTGGCGATGCGTATCATATTACAGCCCCAGCACCAAACGGTGAAGGTGGTAAGCGTGCGATGGTAGCAGCGTTAAAAGATGCTAATTTAATGCCAGCAGATGTTGATTATATTAATGCGCATGGTACATCGACGGGGTTGGGTGATATTGGTGAATTGGCGGCTGTGCAAGAATTGTTCGCAGATGCTAACGTGTGTATGTCATCGACAAAGTCAGTGACTGGGCATTTGTTAGGAGCTGCAGGTGCGGTTGAGGCTATTTTTTGTACGCTTGCAATTCGTGATGGTGTTGTTCCACCAACAATCAATTTGGATGATCCAGAAGATGCAGTTGGTGATTTTGACTTGGTTCCACATGTTGCAAAGAAACGTAAGGTTGATGTTGCAGTAAGTAATAGTTTTGGATTCGGTGGCACAAACGCAAGTATCGTACTTAAAAAATTTAAATAAAATGGCATATCTATGCTTAAACCCGCAACTTTATGTAGCGTTTGTACACTACGGTTGCGGGTTTTGATATATTTATACCATTCTCTTTAATTTTTTTCCAGCGCAAGTAGGCGTGTGTGATTTTTATTTTATTTCTTTTTCTTCTTCTTTGTTCAGACCCAATGTGTCACGAATTGGTTCAATTACATTTTCTTTAAGTGGTTCAATAATATTTGTCTTGGCACTGTCCAATGTACGGATAAGTGCACGACGTATCTTGCCGCTTATTGTCATTGGTAGTGATTCTACAAATTCAACAATGCGTGGACATTTGTAATGTGCAGTTCGCTGCTTTACATGATTTATTAACTGACGTATCAATAAATCGGATTTTGTAAATGTTTTATTTAAAACAATTGTTGCTTTAATTGCTTGACCGCGTGATGGGTCGGGAACGCCAGTGACGGCAACTTCGCGAACGGCTGGGTGTTCGGTCAGGACGCTTTCAACCTCAAACGGGCTGACACGATATCCACTGGATTTGATTAAATCGTCATTACGGCCAACAAACCAATAGTATCCATCTTGGTCACGATATGCAACGTCCCCAGTATGATAATAGCCATCGCAATATGCGGCTTCTGTTAATTTTTCGTTTTGATAATAGCCTTGGAATAGGCCAATTGGGCGCCTGTCTTTTATGTATACGCATATTTCGCCAACGCTGTTGTCTTTGATAGGGTGGCCACGTTCGTCTAATAATTGCACATCCCAGCCTGCAGCAGGCATCCCCATAGAGCCAGGTCTGGGATCAATCCATGGATTATTAAACAACATGACGGTTGTTTCTGTTTGACCGAAGCCTTCACGCAGTTTGATGCCAGTTTTTTCCAGGAATTTATCATATACATCTGGGTTTAATGCTTCGCCAGCAATGTCCGCTTTTTTTAATTTTGATAAATCGTATTTTGACATGTCGGCATGAATCATCATTTTGTATGCCGTTGGTGGTGCACAAAATGATGTGATACCATGTGTAGAAATAGCGGTCAATAAATCATGCGCGTTGAATACGTGTGCAAAATCGTATATGAATACTGTTGCGCCCGCCAGCCATTGGCCATACATTTTTCCCCACGAGCATTTAGCCCAACCAGATTCTGATAATGTAAAATGTATGTCGTTGTCGTTCAGACGTTGCCAGAATAGGGCGGTGTTTATATGACCCAACGGATATGTAAAATTATGAGCAACCATTTTTGGCATATCGGTTGTGCCACTGGTAAAATAAATTACCATTGTGTCGCTGTTTTCATTTTTTCTTCGTGTCAAAGTGTCTGGATAATATTCCAGTGCATTTGAAACTTCTGTTGATGGAATAAGGTTTATTGTGGTGTCTTCACCAATCGCAGATTTTATTTCATCAATAATATGACCATCGTCAAATGCGATGATTGTTTTGATGTGTGCTGTATCTATCCTGTATTTAATGTCTTTGGATTTTAACTGGTTTGTAGATGGAATAGGAATTGCACATATTTTATGCATTGCCATCATCAAAATCCAATATTCCCAACGTCGCCGCATAAATAATAAGACGGTATCGCCACGTTTAATACCACGATCTGTTAAAAAGTTTGCAATCATATTTGAGTATCGTGATATATCACGGTATGTGAATGTTTTTGTTTGTTTGTTGTCGTCTGTCCAGATTATTGCAACTTTATCTGGCGTTTCGATTGCAATTTGGTCAATAACATCGTATGCAAAGTTAAAATTGTCTGGGACGTTTGGCACTGCGTTTTGCATATAATCATCATAATTATCAAATTTATCTTTGTTTAAAAAGCGTAGTGCGAACATGTTGTTTCCTTTTTTTGTGTTTGCAAAAATAAATATGTAATGTGTAAGTGTTAATTACAAGTGAAAAGATAGAAAAAATTAAGTTGATTTTAGTTGGGGTTCAGTGCATAATCTGCGCCAAAGTGTTGTTGCGGAGTGTAGCTCAGTCTGGTAGAGCGCTACGTTCGGGACGTAGAGGTCGCTGGTTCGAACCCAGTCACTCCGACCATTTTTATTTGTTTTTGGGATTTATGTACATATAGTTTGCAAAAAGAAATAAATCTGTAATAATTTGTGTCATGAGAATGAAAAGATTTTTCCGAAAATATAAGCCGTTATTGTCAGTGGTGTTTTTGATTGCAGCTGTATGGTTTGCTGTTTTATGGCAGTTTGGTATTCGGTCATCTGTTGTTGTATCGCGTACATTTATTATAAATCGTGGTGCATCAGTTGCGGCGGTTGCATATCAGTTAAAAAAACATAATTTGGTTGTTTCGGAAGAAGCGTTTAAGATTGCTGTGCGAATAAAAGGCGGTCGTGTGCAATCTGGCGAATATGATATTCGTCCTGGTATCAGTGCATGGGGGTTGGCTGATATGTTTGCTAATGGGGCAGTGGCAACAACGACTGTGACAATACCAGAAGGAATGACAGTAAAACAAATTAAGCGGTTATTGTTGGGGGTGTCTGATTTGACTGGGGGGGTGGAATGTGAGTCAACTGGTACTGCGCCTGTATGTAATCTGAAAGACGGTGATTTGTTTCCAGATACATATCGGGTGGCGCGTGGAACATCCAGATTAGCTGTTTTGGACTTAATGCGAAAAAAAATGATTGCGCTGGAACAGGAAATGGACAGGTATATTCGCAGGTTGCCAAAACCGTTGAAAGATTGGAATGATGTAGTTACGTTGGCTTCAATTGTGCAAAAAGAAACACCTCGTGAATCAGAAATGCCAGTGGTGGCCAGTGTTTATGTTAATCGACTGAATAAAAGGATGCGGCTGCAGGCTGATCCAACAGTTGTCTATGCGATAACAAATGGATTGGGGGATATGCATGGGGCGCCATTGTTAAAAGCGCATCTGTCTGTGGATAGTCCGTATAATACATATAAAAACGCAGGGTTGCCACCAGCACCAATTGCTAATGTTGGGCGTTATGCGATTATAGCTGTGTTAAAACCTGCAGATACAAAGTATCTGTACTTTGTTGCAGATGGTCAGGGAGGACATAAATTTGCACGTGATTATGAAACCCATAAAAAAAATCATGCAGCCTGGCGCAAAATAAAAAATAGATTGAAGTGAAAGATTAAAAAAACAGGTGTCATAATCTTAGGGCACCTGTTTTTTTGTTGGGATTATCGTGTTCTGTGTTTGCAATATTGTGTAAGTTCGCGTATTTTTTCCAGGGCTAATTCTTTTGTTCCATATATTAATGTTTGTGGTTCGGTCTCTCCAATAGGGGTGCAATCTTGTATCGGAAGCCATCCTTGTATAAAGTTGGGTTGTATTGCGGGTTGAAAAAGTTTGGTTTGTATAATCATTGCGGTGCCTAAATAACATTTTTTAGAACAGCCATTGCATTGGGCAGAAGCTGAATAATTGATTTGTTTGGATTGTTTCTTTTGCATATGTTGCTCCTAAATTTTTGTGTCGGTGGCAGTTTAACAAAAATGCTTAGGTTGTCAATGAATTTATTTGTCCAAACACTGTGAGTGTCTTTTGTAAACAATATAAAAAATTGTCAAAAAACGAAAATCATTAAATCCCTAAAAATACGGTGGTTTCAAGGTAAAAACTTGTTATTTTTTCCCAGAATTTTCTTGACAATATGGGGGTTCGGGGTTATAGTGTGTTCGCTTTTCGTGTAAGTAAGAAAAGTGTAAATATACAGAAACCGCCTGCTAAAAACAGATTTATAATCCGACCTAAGTCGTTGAAATAAGTCTGATTAGGTGGCTTTTGTGCAGAATTAAACAGGTAAGAAAAAACAAAGAGATTTTGAATGCCAACAGTAAACCAACTGATTCGGAAGCCTCGTAAAAAAGTCGTAGTTAAAAGTACTGCGCCTGACATGATGGAAAACCCACAGAAACGTGGTGTTTGTACACGTGTTTATACGACAACACCGAAAAAACCTAACTCGGCGCAGCGTAAGGTTGCCCGTGTAAAATTGGCCAATGGCCGCGAAGTAACTGCCTATATCCCAGGTGAAGGTCACAATTTGCAAGAACACAGCGTCGTTATGATTCGCGGTGGTCGTGTAAAGGACTTGCCGGGTGTTAAATATCACATCATTCGTGGTGTCTTGGATACCAAGGGTGTTGATAGCAGAAAACAAGGTCGTTCTTTGTATGGTGCAAAAACAAAGAAATAATTAAGTTAACCACACGCATATGGTGTGCGTGAGTAATCTGTGAAAAACAGGTGAAGTGAAAAAAGGATAAGTGAAATGTCAAGACGTAAAGCTGCAACAAAACGCGAAATTTTGCCAGATTCCAAATATAATAATCTGGTTGTTGCAAAGTTGATTAATAATGTTATGTGGGACGGCAAGAAGGAAGTTGCTGAAAATATTGTTTATGGTGCAATGAGCAAATTGAAATCAGTTGCCAAAGATGGTGATGAGTTGGCTGCTACATTGGAAGCAATTGATGCGTTGAAGCCTTCTGTGGAAGTAAAAGGTCGTCGTGTTGGTGGTGCAACATATCAGGTTCCTTGCGAAGTTCGCCCAGCTCGTCAGCAGACAATGGCTATTCGTTGGTTGGTAATGTTTGCACGCAAGCGTGGTGAACGTACAATGATGGACAGACTGTTTGGTGAATTGCGTGATGCCTTGAATGGTCAGGGTGGCGCATTCAAGAAGAAAATTGATACACATAAAATGGCAGAAGCGAACAAGGCGTTTGCTCACTTCCGCTGGTAATAAAATACAAAGGAAAAGGAAAGATACATGTCAGTCGGAAAAACCGCACCTTTACATATGTACCGCAATATTGGCATTATGGCTCATATTGACGCGGGTAAGACAACTACATCAGAACGTATCTTGTTCTATACTGGTAAAACATACAAAATTGGTGAAGTGCACGATGGTGGCGCAACCATGGACTGGATGGCACAGGAACAAGAACGTGGTATTACAATTACATCTGCGTCAACAACATGCTTCTGGCGTGATCATCGTATCAATTTGATTCATACGCCAGGACACGTGGACTTTACAATGGAAGTAGAACGGTCACTGCGTGTATTGGACGGCGCTGTTGCTGTATTTGAATCTGTATCTGGGGTTCAGCCACAGACAGAAACTGTATGGCGTCAGGCGGATCGTTATGCTGTTCCACGTATTTGCTTTATCAATAAAATGGATCGTATTGGGGGTAATTTCTTCCGTTGTGTTGATATGATTCGTGAACGTTTGGGTGCTAATCCATTGGTTTTGAATTTCCCAATTGGTGCAGAATCTGATTTCCGTGGCGTTGTTGACGTTGTCGAGATGAAAGGTATTATATGGGAAGATGATATGGGTAAAGAACCACATGTTATTGATATCCCAGAAGATTTAAAAGCTAAAGCTGAAGAATTACATGAAAAACTGATCGAAGAAGTTGTGACACTGGATGATGAAATTATGGAAGCATATATGGAAGGTACAGTTCCAGATACTGCAACTATTAAGAAATTAATCCGCAAGGGTACAATCGGTCAGAACTTTAACCCAGTTTTGTGTGGTACTGCATTTAAAAACAAGGGTGTTCAACCATTGTTGGATGCAATTGTTGATTATTTGCCAAGTCCATTGGATATTCCTGCTATTTCTGGTACAAAGATGGACGGTGAAACAGCAGATGAACGTAAACCAGATGTCAAAGAACCATTTAGTGCGTTGGCATTTAAGGTTGCAAATGACCCATTTGTAGGTAATTTGATGTTTATCCGTATCTATTCTGGTAAATTGGTATCGGGGTCATATATTTATAATTCAAATCGTGATAAACGTGAACGTGTTGGACGTATGTTGTTGATGCATTCAAATAATCGTGAAGAAATCAAAGAAGCGTCTGCTGGTGATATTATCACGTTGGTTGGTATGAAAGAAACGATTACTGGTGATACATTGTGTGATGAATCGAATCCAATCTTGTTGGAATCTATTCATGTTCCAGAGCCAGTTATCAGTATTGCAGTTGAACCAAAAACAAAAGCTGATATTGAAAAGATGTCTTTGGGGTTACAGGCATTGGCAAAAGAAGATCCTTCTTTCCGTGTCTCTGTTGACGAAGAATCAGGTCAAACAATTTTGGCTGGTGTTGGTGAATTGCATTTGGAAATTTTGGTTGATCGTCTGTTACGTGAATTTAAGGTTGACGTTAACGTTGGTGAACCACGTATTGCATATCGTGAAACATTCCGTAAGCCGATTACAGAAGAATATACGCATAAGAAACAGTCTGGTGGTTCTGGTCAGTACGCTCAAGTTAAGATTGAATTCGAACCATTAGAACCAGGTCAGGGGTATGAATTCGAAAACAAAATTGTTGGTGGTGCAATTCCAAAAGAATATATCCCAGGTGTGGAAAAAGGTTTGAAGATAGCGCAGCAGACAGGTGTTCTGATTGGCTATCCAACAGTAGATTTCAAGGCAACATTGGTAGATGGTAAATATCATGAAGTTGACTCTAATGTATTGTGCTTTGAAATTGCGGCGCGTGCATGCTTCCGCGAAGCGATGAAGAAAGCTGCGCCAAAGTTGTTAGAACCGATTATGAAATTGTCGGTTAATACACCAGAAGAATATGTCGGTGACATTATTGGGGACTTGAACAGTCGTCGTGGACAAATCAACGGAATTGAAACTCAGTTCGGAAATCAGCAGATTTCTGCATTTGTTCCGCTGGCGAATTTGTTCGGATATGTCAAGACATTGCGTTCTTTGTCACAGGGTCGTGCGAATCCATATATGGAATTGTCACACTATGATGAAGTTCCACAAAACGTCGCAGATGAAGTTATCAAAAAGCTGACGAAATAAAAAACAAGAAGTTTTAAACTTAACAAACAAAGCCTAAGGAGAAAACTAATGGCAAAAGAAAAGTATGTAAGAACCAAACCGCACGTCAATATTGGTACAATTGGTCACGTTGACCATGGTAAAACAACATTGACTGCAGCTATCGTTCGTTACTTTGGTGTTGGTGCAGACGCTGCAAAGGGCGTTTCTGAAATTGACAATGCACCAGAAGAAAAAGCACGTGGTATAACAATTAACACTGCACACGTTGAATATGAATCAGCAGATCGTCACTATGCACACGTTGACTGCCCAGGGCACGCTGACTATGTTAAAAACATGATTACTGGTGCTGCACAGATGGACGGTGCAATCTTGGTTGTTGCTGCAACAGATGGTCCAATGCCACAGACACGTGAACATATCTTGTTGGCACGTCAGGTTGGTATTCCAAAAATCGTTGTTTTCTTGAACAAATGTGATTTGGCAAACGATCCTGAATTGTTAGAATTGGTTGAAATGGAAATCCGTGAATTGTTGTCTGCAAATGACTTTGACGGTGACAATACACCAATCATCCGTGGTTCAGCTGTTTCTGCAGTAGAAGGTAAAAACGATGGCTTGGGTAAAGAAGCAATTGAAGCTTTGTTGAAAGCTTGTGATGAATACATCCCAATGCCAGAACGTCCAGTTGATAAACCATTCTTGATGCCAATTGAAGACGTGTTCTCTATCACAGGTCGTGGTACAGTGGTTACAGGTCGTGTAGAATCAGGTGTTATCAAAGTTGGTGATGAATGTGAAATCGTTGGTTTGCGTCCAACACAGAAAACAACAGTTACAGGCGTTGAAATGTTCCGCAAATTGTTGGATCAGGGTGAAGCCGGTGATAACGTAGGTTTGCTGTTGCGTGGTACAAAGAAAGAAGATGTAGAACGTGGTCAGATTATCTGTAAACCAGGTTCTATTACACCACACACAGACTTTGAAGCTGAAGTTTATATCTTGACGAAAGAGGAAGGTGGCCGTCATACAGCATTCTTCTCTAACTATCGTCCACAGTTCTATTTCAGCACAACAGACGTAACAGGTACAATTACCTTGCCTGCAGACAAAGAAATGGTTCTGCCAGGTGACAACGTTCGTATCACAGTGCAGTTGATTGCACCTATTGCTATGGACGAAGGTCGTCGCTTTGCTATCCGTGAAGGCGGTCGCACAGTTGGCGCAGGTGTTGTATCCAAAATTATTAAATAATGAAAATCGAGGGTCGGTGTAACTGAATTAAAAGCGTCAGTGATTACCGGCCCAATTAAAGTAAGGAAACAACAATGGTACCAACATCAAAAATTCGTATCAAGTTGACGGCATTCGATCACCGTATCTTGATGGAATCCGTAGAAGAAATTGTAAAAACGGCTAAACGCACAGGTGCAGAAGTCGTTGGACCAGTTCGCTTGCCGACATTGGTTCAAAAATTTACGGTTAACCGTTCACCACACGTTGATAAAAAATCACGTGAACAGTTCGAAATTCGCAATCATAAAGCGGTTGTCGATATCGTTAATCCAACCCCTCAGACAGTTGATGCCTTGATGAAGTTGGATTTGGCGTCAGGTGTTGATGTAAAAATTAAATTGTAAAAAATAAAACCGTCAGCGTTGGTGCAGGATTATTCTGACCTGTGCCAACCAACTGACATAAATAAAGGCATAAAAAATGAAACGTAGCGGATTAATTACAACAAAAATTGGAATGACGCGTTTGTATGATGATGGCGGCGTTGCACACCCAGTAACAGTATTGTCAGTTGGTGATTGCGCAGTCATTGGAAATCGTACGCAGGAAAAGAATGGCTATATCGCGAATATTTTGGGTATGCGCGAAGCTAAGGCAAAACATGTTGCAAAGCCACAGGCGGTTGCAGCTGAAAAAGCAGGGGTAAAACCATATCGCAAGGTGGTTGAATTCCGCGTAAGTGATGACTGTGTTATCCCAGCTGGTACACAATTGTCAGCGTCTCATTTTGTTGCTGGACAGTTTGTAGACGTTCAAGCAACAAGTAAAGGTAAGGGATTCCAGGGTGCTATGAAACGTCATAATTTTGGCGGTAAGGAAGCATCTCATGGTGTATTGAAGGCACATCGCTCTATTGGTAGTACAGGTATGCGTGAATGGCCAGGTCGTGTTCTGAAAGGAAAGAAGATGCCTGGACAGATGGGAAATGAAACTGTTACTGTTCAGAATTTGAAGGTTTTTGGTGTAGATACAGCAGATAACTTGATTTTCGTAGAAGGTGCAGTTCCTGGTTCTAACGGTACATTCGTATTGGTAACAGATGCGATAAAGAAAGAACATAAAGATTTACCAGTTCCGACAGTTGTTGTAAGCAATGAAACAGAACAAGTAACAGAAACAACCGAAACAGAAACTGTTGCGGAATAATATAGATAAAAAAGCGACAGAAATAAGTGAGGTAGAAAAATGCAATTAGATATTATTAATTTTGATGGCAAAGTTGTTGGTAAAGCTGATTTGGCAGACAGCATCTTTGGTTTAGATCCACGCGCGGATATTTTGCATCGTGTTGTTACTTGGCAGCGTGCAAAACAACGTGCTGGTACACATGCTGTAAAAACAGTGTCTGATGTACAAGGCAGTGGTAAGAAAGCATTTAAACAAAAGAAGACAGGTAATGCACGTCAGGGTGAAAGATATAATGTTCACATGCGTGGTGGTGGTGTTGTTCATGGACCAGTTGTTCGTGATCACGCAATTGACCTGCCAAAGAAAATTCGCTCTATGGGCTTGAAGATGGCTTTGTCATCTAAAGTAAAAGATGGTTCTTTGGTCATTATCGATTCTGAAAAACTGGGTGCTGCAAAAACGAATGCATTTGCAAAACAATTGAAAAAATTGGAAATTGTATCTGCTTTGTTTGTTGGTGCAGATCAGTTGGATGAAAACTTCAAGAAATCTGCGGCAAATATCGCAAATATCGACGTGTTGCCGACAATGGGCTTGAATGTTTTAGATGTTCTGAAACATGAAAAATTGGTTTTGACAGCAGATGCTGTTAAGGCTATTGAAGCTCGCTTGGCATAATGGCAACAAGGCAATAGATAAATAAAAGGTCTCTAAAATGGCAGAAAAAAAAGTTAATACAGAGAAAAAAATCGTTGCGACCGCCGGTATTTATGATATACTGCGTCGTCCGGTTATCTCGGAAAAAGCTGCGAAATTGTCTGAAAGCAATGGTGTTGTGTTTGAAGTTGCAGTTCAAGCAACCAAAGAAGACGTTGCACGTGCTGTTCAGGCTATATATGGTGTGAAACCAGTTAAGGTTAACATTGTAGTCACAAAAGGTAAGGTAAAAACTTTCCGTGGTCGCAGTACAGGTACACAACGCACAGTTAAAAAAGCATATGTGTCCCTGCCGGCAGGTGCAGAATTAGATCTGACGGAAAATGCGTAATAAATAAAAAAATAACGCCTTGGCAGAGAACCCGAAATAAAGGGTGTTATTGCCAAGGCATAGAACAGTAAGGAAAAATAAAATGGCATTAAAGCATTATAAGCCAACAACACCAGGTACACGTGGTCTGACCCAGGTCGATCGCAGTGATTTGCACCGTGGTGCGCCAGAAAAGGCATTGACAGTTGGTTTGAAGTCCAAAGGTGGACGTAATAATTTTGGTCATGTAACCGTTCCACATCAGGGTGGCGGTCATAAGCGTAAATATCGTTTGATTGACTTTAAACGTAAAAAGACAGATGTTCCAGCAACAGTTGTTCGTTTGGAATACGATCCAAACCGTACTGCATTTATTGCATTGATTGAGTATACAGACGGTATGCGTTCTTATATTTTGGCGCCACGTGATCTGAAAGCTGGTGATGTTGTTGTATCTGGTACACGTGAAGATATTAAGCCAGGTAACGCAATGCCATTAAAAAATATGCCGATCGGTACAATCGTACATAACGTTGAATTGAAGCCAGGTGCTGGTGGTCAATTGGCACGCAGTGCTGGTTGTTATGCTCAGTTGATGGGTAAAGATGGCGTTTATGCACAGATTAAAATGAACAGCGGTGAGTTGCGTAAAGTTCATTCTGATTGTTTGGCGACTGTTGGCAGTGTTTCTAATCCTGACCAACGTAATGTCAACTTGGGTAAAGCTGGTCGTGCACGCTGGTTGGGTATTCGCCCATCTGTACGCGGTATGGCGATGAACCCAGTTGATCACCCAATGGGTGGTGGTAATGGTCATTCAAAGGGCCACGAACCGGTATCACGTACAGGTATTCCAGCCAAGGGATATCGTACCCGTAGCAATAAACGTACTGCTAAGATGATTATCCGCAGCAGACATTTGGCAAAGAAGAAATAATAAAAAAACGGAGTAAATGATGTCTCGTTCAGTTTGGAAAGGGCCTTATGTTCATCCTTCTGTTTTGAAGAAAACAGCTGTGGCGAACGAAAAAAATGACCATAAACCAATTAAAACTTGGTCTCGTGGTAGCACAATTGTGCCACCTATGGTAGGATTAACTTTTGAAGTTCATAATGGTAACAAATTTATTCCAGTATCAATCGTAGAAGATATGATTGGTCATAAATTGGGTGAATTTGCACCAACACGTACGTTCAAAGGCCATGCTGCAAATAAAAAGGCCGCAGCTGGTAAGAAATAATAATTCTGATATCAAAAGGTAACAGTTATGACAACAGCAAGATATGGAATCAAAGATAATCAAGTTCGTGCGTTCAATAAAATGATCCGCATCAGCCACCAGAAGTTAAATCTGGTTTGTGATATGGTGCGTGGTTTGCCTGTTGATCGTGCAGTTGATGTCTTGAAATTTTCGAAAAAGCGTGTTGCAGGCGAAGTTTTAAAAACTTTATTGTCAGCCGTCGCAAATGCAGAACACAACAAAAAATTAGCAGCAGATACACTGTTTGTTAAAGAAATTTGGTGTGGTAAGGCTTTGACAATGAAGCGTATTATGCCAGGACCACGTGGTAGTGCACGTCCAATTTTGAAACCGTTTTCAAATTTGACAATTGTTTTGGAATCAGGTGTTGCACCATCTAAGAAAACAGTAAAAAAAGAAGCAAAATAATTAATGACTAGTGAAGGGCGGTATGGAATGAGAGTTCCTGAATAAAGCGAAAGCTTCAAGAACGCCCTCACAAAATTTAAGGAAAAAGAAATGGGACAGAAAGTATCACCAATTTCATTGCGCGAATTTATCAACAAGATTACAGATTCTCGTTGGATCGCAGGCAAGAAAGATTATGCAAATCTGTTGGCTGAAGATATTAAAATTCGCAAGTTTATTGAAAAAAAATTAAAAAAAGCTGGCTTGGCAAAGGTTGTTATAGAACGCTTTGCAAAGAAAGTAGTTGTAACAATTCATACCTCACGTCCAGGTATGATTATTGGTAAGAACGGCGCCGATATCGAAACGTTGCGTAACGATATCAAAAAACTGGTAAAGAATGACCAGGTCGTAGTTAATATCTACGAAGTTCGTCGTCCAGACCTGAATGCGCAATTGGTTGCACAGAACATTGCGCAACAAATCGAAGGACGTGTCTCGTTCAAACGTGCAATGAAAAAAGCCGTTCAGAACGCACAGAAAGCAGGTGCCCAAGGTATCAAGGTTATGTGCAGTGGACGCTTAAATGGTGCAGAAATTGCCCGCAGTGAACAAATTCGTGAAGGGCGTATTCCGCTGCATACATTGCGTGCAGATATTGACTATGCGTCAATTCAAGCGAAAACAACATATGGTGTTATTGGTGTAAAAGTTTGGATTTACACTGGTGATGTTGTTAATAAAGAAAAGTTGGCATCTGAAATGGCACGCCCTGCAGAATATGCCGGCAGCAGTGAAAGAAAAAACACTAAACGTTAAATATTAAATACAAGGGATTAAGTCATGTTAATGCCAAATAAAACAAAATTTCGCAAACAGCACAAAGGCCGTATTCACGGTGTTGCGAAAGGTGGCAGTGAATTGGCGTTCGGTTCTTTTGGATTGAAGGCAATGTCACCAGAACGTGTTACAGCACGTCAAATTGAAGCAGCGCGTCGCGCAATCACACGTCATATGAGACGTATGGGTAAACTGTGGATTCGTATTTTCCCAGATGTTCCTGTTACTGCTAAACCTGCCGAAGTTCGTATGGGTAAGGGTAAAGGTGCGGTTGAATATTGGATCTGCCGTGTAAAACCAGGTCGTATTATGTTTGAACTGGATGGTGTAAAACCAGAAGTTGCATACGAAGCATTTGCTTTGGCATCAGCTAAATTGCCAGTTAAAACAAAAGTCGTTGAACGTAAAGCAAACTAATTAACGCGAAGGTAAGATAAAATGGCAGAAAAGAAAATCGAAAAAGAAGCTTTGACAGCTGAAGCATTGCAAAGCAAATTGGTTGATTTGAAGAAAGAACAAATGAACCAACGTTTTCAGCACGCAGCAGGTCAGATGCCAAAAACACATGTTATGCGTCAGACCCGTCGTGAAATTGCACGCGTGAAAACTAAGTTGAACGCAGCAAAAAAATAATAATTAATTGCTGATTTTTGTTGAGATTTCTAAAATTTTAGTTATCATATACGGAGCTCAGTTAAAAAAATAAGGATTTGGTCCATGGTTTTTGCGGCTAAAACATTGTAAAAAAGTCGCAGAAATCTGGGGCAAATTAGAGAAAATAGTAAGGAAAAAGCTATGCCAAGACGTATACTGCAAGGAACAGTAACAAGTACAGCAAACGACAAAACTGTCGTTGTTGAGGTCGAACGTCGTTTCCGTCACCCGCTGTATGGTAAGTTCGTTAAGCAGAATAAAAAGTACAAGGCGCACGATGAAAACAATGAATATAAAGTTGGTGAAATCGTCGCTATTGAAGAACATCGCCCAATTTCCAAGACAAAGGCTTGGATCGTAAAAGGACGCGTTGGTGTTTCTAAAGATGAAGCGGTTGATGTTGAATAAGTAAACCTGATGGTTCTTTGAGGCCCTAGTGGGATGGATGGGGGCAGTCGGAATCATATAACAAAGCAGCGAGGGATTGCCTCGTTTGCAGGACAAGGAAGTAAAAAGATGATTCAAAATGAAACAGTTATGACAGTGGCTGACAACTCTGGTGCACGTAAAGCAATGTGTATCAAGGTTTTAGGTGGGTCACATCGTCGTTATGCAACAGTTGGTGATAAAATCGTTGTTGCTATTAAAGAAGCTATTCCACGTGGTAAGGTTCAAAAAGGTACAGTGCAACGTGCGATTATTGTTCGTACAAAGTTTCCTGTGAAACGCCCAGATGGTTCGATTATCCGTTTTGATGATAATGCGGTTGTTTTGATTAATAAAAACAATTTTGAACCAATTGGTACACGTATCTTTGGCCCAATTGCACGTGAGGTTCGTCGTAAATATGACGTTCAGAAAATCGTGTCTTTGGCACCAGAAGTAATCTAATAACAGATGGAAGGTCTAAAATGAAAATTAAAAAAGGCGACGAAGTCGTAGTTATTTCGGGAAAATACAAAGGCGTCAAGGGCAAAGTGCTGGAAGCACGTCCAGTTGAATCCCGCGTTGTGGTTGAAGGTGTCAATCGTCGTAAATGGCATATCAAACCAACACAAGAACAAGCAGGTCATATTGTTGACCGTGAAGCACCAATTCATGTTTCCAATGTTGCTTTGGTTGATCCAAAGACTAAAAAGGCAACACGTGTTGGATACAAGATGGACGCTGGCAAGAAAGTTCGCGTTGCAAAAAAATCTGGTGCTGAGATATAAAACAATGGTTTCCGCTGTTACGGAAACAGAAAACATTAAGGAATAAGAAATGCAAAGCAGATTGCGTGAGATTTATGAAAAAAATGTTGTGCCAGAATTAGTAAAAGAATTCGGCTATACAAATGCGTTGGCAGTTCCAAAACTGACAAAAATTGTATTGAATATGGGCGTTGGTGAAGCTGTTTCTGATAAAAAGAAATTAGATAGTGCAGTTGCGGATTTAACAGCAATTGCAGCTCAGAAATCAGTTGTCACACGTGCAAAAAAGTCTATTGCAACATATCGTTTACGTGAAGGTCAGCCTATTGGTACAAAGGTAACATTGCGTGGTAAACGTATGTATGATTTCTTGGATAAATTGATTACTGTTGCATTGCCACGTGTAAAGGATTTTCGTGGTTTGTCAAAGTCAAAGTTTGATGGACGTGGAAATTATGCATTTGGTATCAAAGAACATTTGATTTTCCCAGAAATTTCTGTTGACAAGATTGATGCTATTCGCGGTATGGATATCGTGATTGCAACAACTGCGAAAACAGACGATGAAGCACGTGCATTGCTGACTAAAATCGGCTTGCCATTG
>JAZRJE010000009.1:0-1177 GCA_045645645.1 Candidatus Enterousia sp. | reverse complement strand
TGCGCACACATATTAAATGCCGTCAAATTATATACTTCACCATTTACCATTGATTTAAGCATCTTTTTTTCTGGCGTCGGGTCGTCGGGATACACCTGACAACTGAAAACTTCTTGGGAGATATCGTAGATTTTCATTGCTTAATCCTCCACTACAAATTCAAATTTCATTTCCCGATGGGGCATAAAGCCCCACCAGTGTTTGTTTGGAATATTTTATGCAAGTTGACCCGGTAATTTCAATTTTTCTTTATATGGAAACTGCTTATCACAGCTAACCTTGCAAAACCTGTACAGCGTCAGGCTGTGGCAAAAATCACAGGCACAAGCGGCGGCGGTGACAATAGCGTTAAAAAACAGCCAATCAGACGTGCTGCTGACAAAGTTGGCAGAAATGACCCATGTCCATGCGGCAGCGGCAAAAAATACAAAAAATGCTGCGGCAGAACAAGCTCTGAAAAAGGCGAAGAATAATTGATAATCTGAAATTTAATATTGCAGAATAATAAAATTGGCAGGCACAGCAATCTGATTGCTGTGCCTGTTGTTGTGTGTAAGAACTTGGTGTGGTATATTATAATCAGTTAGATAAACATGAATTTGTAGTGGAGGATTAAGCAATGAAAATCTACGATGTTTCCCAAGAAGTTTTCAGTTGTCAGGTGTATCCCGACGACCCGACGCCAGAAAAAAAGATGCTTAAATCAATGGTAAATGGTGAAGTATATAATTTGACGGCATTTAATATGTGTGCGCACAACGGCACGCATATAGATGCACCATTTCATTTTATTGAAGATGGAAAAACTGTAGACGAGATATGCTTAGAGGCATTTGTGGGAATGGCTTATGTGGCAGAACATCATGGGATTGTTACTGGCAATGATGCTGTAGAAATAATTGAAAAAGCAAAGAAACAGAATCCAGAATCTGCAAAGAGAATTTTAATAAAAGGAGATGTCGAAGTATCATTAGAGGCGGCAAAGGTATTTGCATCTTCGGATATTTTGCTTCTGGGAAATGAACCCCAGACAATTGGACCGCAAAATGAACCAATGGCAGTGCATCTTGTTCTATTGGGTGCTAATGTTATCTTGCTTGAAGGAATTCGTTTGTCAGAGGTATCTGAAGGTGTTTATTTTTTAAATGCTGCACCTCTGAATTTATCAGGTGCGGAC
>JAZRJE010000008.1:0-43571 GCA_045645645.1 Candidatus Enterousia sp. | reverse complement strand
AACACCTTGCGCAAATGCACACCCCATGATTTTTTTGTGCAAATCAATGGATTTGTTTTCATTTCCCCCTGAACATACATATAATTAATCTTAATTATATTGTTTTGTTCGTTATTTGGCAATATAAAAACTTCTTTTATTAATGATAACCATGCATTTATTTTGCATAAAAGCTATTCTTCGCCAAAATCCATCGCACGTATTTTTTCCGCACGTGGTGTAATTTTTCCAATTGATGTTTGCATTTGTTCAATGTCTGTTTGAGCAAGCGCAAAATGCTGATTAACCTTAATCGCACGTTCATTTAATCTGGAAAGATCTGTTAACAACAATTCTAATTCTTTTTTTATTTTAGCCGCAACACGTTTAATCTTGATATCAGACAATACCGCACGAATTGTGTTCAATGTCGCCCACAATGTTGAAGGTGAAACTATAAATACTTTTTTTCGACCAGCATATTCAATTACCCCAGGATATTCACGATGCAATGTCTCAAAAATAGATTCTGACGCAATAAACATCATTGCCGATTCCGCAGTACGCCCTGGGATAATGTATTTTTCACTGATTACATCAATATGCTTGCGAATATCTAATTCAAACTGCTTGCGTGAAATAATATCACCACTATCAGACATCATACGATTATAACTTTCTAGTGGAAATTTGCTGTCAATAATCATGTCACCAGGCGGATATGGCAAACGTATTATACAGTCGGGTCTGACGCCAGTTTCTAGTACACTTTGAAACATATACGTTTCTGGTGGCATAATATCCGATACCAAGTCTTCTAGCTGACGTTCACCAAATGTACCACGCGCCTGCTTGTTCCCCATTAAAATATTTTTAAAATTTGCAATATCACCACTAATATTCTTTAGTTCAATCGCATTCTGAGATAAAGCCCCAAGTCGTTCTGCCAGACGCTCACGCAATCTGGCATTATCTTCACGCAAGGCAGATATATCAACTGTTGGCTTTCGCATCAAAACTGCTACTAGCAACACTATAATTAACATCAACATAATAAAAATATAAGTTGTCATTTCCTAATCCTTTGATATCATATTGGTATTATACGAGGATTTGATTATGTTGCAAATGAAACTTTGTGGCGATTTAGTGTTGCGTAAAAAATGCGACCCTATTTCTGAAATTACACCTGAATTGTTAGCTGTAATGAACGAAATGGTAGATATGATGGAAAAACAAAATGGGGTGGGTTTGGCCGCACCCCAGATTGGAATACCTGCGCGTTTTTTGGTCATGATGGACCCAGACACAAAAATAGTTTATCGAATGATTAATCCACAGATTACTTCTTGGTCTGACGATAAGTGTACAATGGAAGAAGGTTGCTTGTCCGTACTGGGCCCCGATAATTTGCCAGTATTTTCAAACGTTAGTCGACCTGCAGCCGTTACAGTCGAATGGACAAACGAAAATGGTGAACGTATTGGCGCACAGATGGCAGGATTGCCTGCACGCATTGTTCAACACGAGACAGATCATCTCGACGGTATATTGTTTATTGATCACTTGTCACCTGTACGCCGCGAAATGGTTATGAGAAAAGTGAGACGCCGAAAATGAAATTGGTCTTGATGGGAACAAACGCATTTGTTGTCCCAATGTTTGAACAGATAAAAAACGCAGGACATGAAATACTGGCCGTGTTTACGCGCGCACCAAAACCAGTGGGACGAAAACAAGTTTTAACACTATCACCAGTACATACTTGGGCAAACGATAATAATCTGGTGGTACATACAAATATAAACGAATATAACTATACGCCAGATATGATTGTCGTGGTTTCATATGGTGTAATATTACATGACAACGTTTTGAATTCTGCCCCATGCATTAATATACACCCAAGTGCCCTGCCCCAATATCGCGGGCCATCACCAATTCGTACAGCAATATATAATGGAGATAAAACATCGGCTGTATGTTTAATGGATGTAACCGCAGAACTGGATGCAGGTGATATTCACATGTGTCGCAAATTTGAAATCGAAGAAAATGACACAAACGAAACAATAGAAAATCAAGTTGCACAAATTGGTGGTGACATGCTGGTCGAATACTTGCAGGAACCAGGAAAATACCCAGCAATACCACAAAAAGGCACGCCAACATATACACATAAATTTACAGGCAAAGACGAATTTATTAACTGGACACGTACACCACAACAAATTCACAATCAGATTCGTGCATTGGGCGCAGGCCGTACAAAAATCAATGGAATTGATGTGAAAATTTTAGAAACAAAACTACATGAAAATTCACTGGAAATCTTACGAATTCAGCCTGCTGGAAAAAAGCCAATGGATTGGAAAAGCTTTATAAACGGTCTGCATGGTGCGCCAATAAAGTATGGAGAATAAGCATGCCAGATAATAAAAAATTATGTGCTTTGACTGGCGTTCATGTATGCGTGTCAGAACACAATAATAATGGCGAATGTTTGTGCTTGAATTGTAAGGGAACACATTGCCATACATGTGCGTATTTTAAGCAACTGAAACAAGAAATACTGTTATCGCTTGGCCAAACACGCTGTCGCCAGTGCCAAGCACACACACACTAAAGAAAAGAAAAAATAACGCTGCATAGCAAAATGCACAAACTGCGGGATAAAAACTAACCAATTTCGCAAACGCATTGCTGCTGAAAAACAAATGAAAAAAACAAAGTAATGACACGATACAAAGTAATATTGGAATATGATGGTACTGATTTAATCGGATGGCAAGAAAATCGCCAAGGTCAATCCGTACAATCAATTGTCAAAGACGCAATTTATGGATTCTGTGGCGCACGTCCAGACATCGTTGGCGCAGGACGCACAGACGCTGGTGTTCATGCAGTGGCAATGACTGCTCATTTTGATTTATCTGGAAACACACCTGCAGATACAGTTATGCGGGCTCTTAATTTTTATCTGGTGGGCAAACCTGTTGTTGTACGAGATTGCGAAATCGTATCAAATGAATTTAATGCCAGATTTGACTGTATTGCCAGACACTATAAATACATTGTCTTAAACCGAGCAATGGCCCCAGTATTGCAAAAAAACCGCGTATATTGGGTACCACGTAAACTGAACGTTGATGCGATGCGAAACGAAGCAAAAAAATTGATTGGAAATCATGACTTTTCTAGCTTTCGTGCTTCTGAATGCCAGGCAAAATCACCTATTAAAACACTGGATAAGATAGATATTATACAAAATAATGATGAAATTATTTTCGAGTTTTCTGCGCGTTCATTTCTGCATCATATGGTTCGTAACATTGTTGGCACATTGATTGAAATTGGCATCGGAAAGCCGTATGACATTGATAAAATCTTGGAAGCAAAAAATCGTAGTGCAGCTGGCCCAACAGCACCAGCATCAGGACTATATTTTATCCGTGCCGATTATGCCAATGCCGATTAGGCTGACACTGCTTTATCTGTCCATTGTCATAAATAATAAAACCACCATGTAAAATTTTCTGCTTACAAAATGGTGCGTCTATTTTTAAATAAGATACAATATAATCAATACTGTCATCTGCACACCATGTTTTTAGATTTTTAGCCAATGGAATGAAACGTTGTGTGTAGATTAATTTAAAACTATCTGATTTAAATTCGCATACACCATGCGGACATTTGTACTTATGACGTGGCATGCTGGGTAACAGTCCTGAAATTTGAAAAAATGTATCAAATGCAAAGTAGTGTCTAGATGCACTTTTCATATTAAAAGATATATTACCGTCACCGCTCAGAAAAGCAACTAATTCATTATCATTGGTTGACATAAATATAGGCTTTGGCTGTAATGCAACTGTTATAAATCCAATACAGATAAAAAACATACCAATGATTAAGTTTTCTTTCAATTTAGCTGAATATATAAATATTATGCACACCAACCCTAAGATAAAAAACATCATTGCAACATTTGAAATGTGCGGCGTCGTGACTGTTGCAGCGGGCAAGCCTGAAATCAACACTGCTATATTCAATGCAAAATCATAAAAAGCATGCGCTAACCCCGTTGCCCAACTGGCGCCACACACACCAATCATCACCAATGGCATAATAACAAAAGAAAATATCGGTAGTAATATTAAATTACCAATCAGACCATAAATAGGCAACTGATAAAAGTGCGCAGCCACAAATGGTGCAGTAAATATTGTTGCAACAACAGATGTCATAACTGTTGCATAGATTGTCCGCCTTATTTTTTGGCCAAGTGTACGTTTTGTATACTTTACATTACCCCAAAACCAGACTAATCCAAAAACTGCCGAAAAAGACAATTGGAACCCAGGTTGCATAACATAGTGCGGATTAATAAAAAACATAAAACAAAATACCGTACAGATATTCCGAATAGAAATAGCATTGCGTCCAAATAAAAACGCTATAAAAATCAATGTAGTCATCAAAAACGCACGAATTGTCGCAACATCTAAACCAGATATAAACAAATAACCCAACAGCCCAAACCAAGCACAAATAATTCCAGGCACACGTGCTGGAACACGCCGCACAACATATGGTATAGAACGAAAAATAAAATAGAATATTACAAACAACCATCCTCCAACCAACGTCATATGAAAACCACTGATTGACCAAACGTGACCAATACCAGCAGATGTCCATATTTTATTATCTTTTGCAGGAACGGAATTTTTATAACCAAGAACTAAACTGTCTACCAAAAATGAATTTGATTGTTTATGCAAAATATCACGAATTGAATTAATACTGATATTTTGTGCATATGATTTAGTTGTGTATTCAGACATATAACCTGTTGCACTAAGCCCATTAAAATACGCCCAACGCGCATAATCAAATGTTGCTGGCGCATATGCTGGACTGGGCTTAAATAAAGTCACAACTGTATCAATTTCATCACCAACATTCGGCAAATCGACATTATCCGTTATTGACACACGTATACGCATACCTTTATCTGTCTTTATATAAATTCGAGATTTATCGTGTGCAAAGTCAATTTTATAAACCTTGCCAGTAACGTTAACATCACGCATTGTTGATTTAATTTGTGGCGTAGCAATTATATTGGTATATGTATATGCGTAAATAAACCCAAACATAAAAGCAGATAATATACGTAAAAATATCGGAACTCGTTTCCAAACAACAACACAGAATAGTGCTGATGCTAGCACGATACTATATGGAATAAACGGCTCGTACGATAACACAAAATACAAAGCGGCCCCTAATGCCATTATGACACTGACCCAAAAGAATAAATTCTGGCGCTGCTTTTCTAAAAAACTTATCATAGAATTAGTATAGGAATTTATTTAATTGCGCCGCAATGGAAAATTTTCTATGATAGAATTCCATAAGGGGGCATATCTTATGGCAAAATATATATTTATTACTGGTGGTGTTGTTTCAAGTTTAGGCAAGGGCGTCGCAGCAGCAAGTTGTGGCGCCCTTCTTCAATCGCGCGGATACAGTGTACACGCACGAAAGTTCGACCCGTACTTAAACATAGATCCTGGTACCATGTCGCCATTTCAACATGGGGAAGTCTATGTTACAAACGATGGCTATGAAACTGATTTAGACTTGGGATACTATGAAAGATTCTTAGGCACAAAATTATCAAGAACAGATTCTGTATCTGGGGGACGTATTTATTGGGATGTGTTAAGCGCTGAACGTCGTGGTGACTATTTGGGCGCAACAGTACAAATGATTCCGCATGTCACAAATAAAATAAAAGAATATATATCTGCCCCAGTAGATACTGATTTTGTCGTATGCGAAATTGGAGGCACAGTCGGCGATATCGAAGGACAAATATTCTTAGAATCAATTCGACAATTTGCAAATCAGGTCGGCCGCCACAATGTTATGTTTGTACACTTAACACTGGCACCTTATTTAGAAAAATCTGGGGAATTAAAAACTAAACCAACACAGATGTCTGTACGAAGACTGTTGGAAAATGGAATCCAAGCAGATATGCTGATTGTACGTACACCTAGAATTTTAACATCAGATGAACGTGCTAAAATCGGCATGTTCTGCAACCTGCCTGCAAAAAATGTCATTAGTGGCATAGATGTTGATAATATATATAAAATTCCATTGGCGTACGAAGCACAGCATGTATTCGACATTATCGCAGATCATTTTGGGTTGCCAAATGCAATCGGAGAGATGAGCAAATTTGAAAAAATTGAAAAGTATCTAAATGCAGACATTCCAACTGTTAATATCGGTATCGTTGGAAAATATTTCGATGTACCAGATGCTTATAAATCGCTAAACGAAGCGCTATTCCATGCTGGCATTCAAAACAACGTTCATGTAAACCTTAAAAAGATAAATGCAGAAACGTTTAGTCCAGACGATTGCGCTGATGTCGATGGAATATTAGTACCAGGTGGATTTGGATCACGTGGTGTTGCTGGCAAAATTGCTGCTGCTGGGTATGCACGTGAAAACAAAGTGCCATATATGGGAATATGTTTAGGCATGCAAGTTGCCGTTATCGAATTCGCACGAAATGTCTTAGGCATACAGGATGCAGATTCCACAGAATTTAACAAATCTGCCACCGCTGTTATCAATATTATGGCCGATCATGATGCCGCTGACATGGGCGGAACACTGCGATTGGGGGCATATCCGTGCATTATAGAACCTGAAACGCGTGCACATGCTATTTATGGAACAGACAAAATTAGCGAACGGCATCGACACAGATACGAAATGGATATCAAATGGCGTGACAAATTCGAATCTGCTGGAATGAAAATATCGGGATTGAGTCCTGATGGAAAATTACCTGAAATTATTGAAATTCCATCACATCCATTCTTTGTGGCAGGACAATTCCACCCAGAATTTCAATCAAGCCCATACAAAGGTCACCCAATGTTCAATGCTTTTATTGCAGCAGCTGCAAAAAACCATAAGTAAAATACATAAGCATCATTATTTATGTATGCACTTTTTAAAATACATGCTATAATGCTTAATATTAAAAGGATAAAAAATGGCAGATATTGTAAATGAACGTGTTAACGCCGCACAGGCAGAATTGCAAAAACGAAAAAAGAAATTAGATCGCATTGTTGCTAACGCTAAGGCTTCAAAAAAATCAGCTGCTTTTACCCAAGGGGTAGCACTGGTAACGCAAATGATAGAAGGACAGTCAAAATTATTAGATACTATTGTCTTTGACGCGCCGAAAACAGCATTAGAACAGCATCGTAATTTGATACTTACAACTGGAACAATGAATCAAACAGTTCAAGAAGGAATAAAATCCACAACAGACGCAATAGATTCAATGTTACATACATTGGAAGAAATGACACGATAATAATAAAAACCGTCCCAATGGACGGTTTTTTGTTATTTTTGTTTTTGCGCTATACCTTGCCATATGAGGGAATGTTGCGCACTTTGAAATACGGCGTATGGCAATATGTATGTTTCTTCGTTGCCGATATTTTCATTGTAAATTTCTTTTTTTATCGTTCCGAAATATTGTGCTGCCATTTGTAACTTTTCAAAAAATTGTAGAATTCGCAATTCTGACGGTTTGTCAAACATCCCTGACGAAATCCCATAATCCGTACTAAACAAAGTTTTATAAACCTTGTCCATATCTTGATAAATAATTTCACCGCCATTATTTCTATCGAACCATTGATAATCACGCCAATTTGAAATTGGTTTTAATGTTACATCGTGGATCAACTGATTAAATTTCGCGACCAGTTGTTCTGGTTTGATATATTCTATATTTGTACGCTTGCCGTTTATTGCAACAACTGATGTTTGTAAATCTGTATCCCTGATATATTTCGGTCTATTATCGCCATAAAAGGCGGCTAAATTTGTCATTGTACAATCTGGTATATCCAATACAATTTGTTCAGAACATTTCTCGTACTGGGCATTTATCAAATTAAGTGCAATTGGGTACGGTAATTTGAAATCGACTTTTTCGTAGCTTTGCAGCGCATATGTAGTTCCACACGTTGTATAAGACAAAATATCTTTATTCTGTGTTAACAACAGGCATTCTTTATATTTATATTTTTGGCGCAGATCTTTGTTGTTATACAAATATTTAACTGACACAGCTAATTGTTTGTGTTTCAGAAAAAAATCACGATTTAATGTGATACTTAACATTACATTTCCTTATACTTGCTCTCTCTCGTGCAGGTATATATTTTTGCCAACAAGTTAAAGAAAATCAATATTTTAATTTTATTTAACAAACAATAAATAACCGCCCTTTCTGGGCGGCACATTAACTATGGTTGTGCTATGTGTGCAATTCGCGAACCGAATTGTTGGAGATTGGGCAAGTGATTAAGCAATTCAAAAATGAATTAAAAAAATTACAGTAAATGACTTATTTGCGTTTTTTTGGTTTTAGTAGAACTGTTTCCATACGGCAAGAAGCCCAACCAGTAAATAACAAAGCTGTACCTATGCCGAAGAAATAGTATGTGTTCAATATGTTGTTTTCCAATGAGTAGCTCATTACATCAAATGTCATGCATACCGACCATACCACGACAAAATATATCAGCCCAACTATCCAATTGTTCCTTTTTCCTGTCTTTTTATTTTTCAATGATTTTGCGCCTACAAATGCTGCTATCCATCCGACAACAAACATTGCCAACGCAACCAATGCAAAAGTCCATTTGCTCAATGTTCCGTTTTCTACCAATATTTTTATAAATTCAAATGTCGCATCTATGAACACAAAGCACACAAACCATAATAAGAATTCTTGCCATTTTTTCATTTTTTACTCCTGATTAACGAACTAATTATACCATAAATGGTTTATAAATAGAAGTTTTTATGATATAATTCCTTTGTGGAAGGAGAGAGTAATGAGAAAATTTCTATTGTTTGTATTTTTATCTTTTTTTGTTTCATCTGGATTCGCAATTGATTGTCAAGATGGTATGGATGAAAAACTTATAAAAGTGGAATCTGATAAGCTCGGTACAAATATGTATAACAAAAAAATCTCTGCTGATAAAATTGAAAAATGGGATTATAAAAGTGCCGATGGGGCATATACTAGCGGGCGATGGTCATTACAAAACGAAAAAGATAATAACTTGAATGTTATGGGTGTGGCGATTTGTATTGATGATGAAGAAATCTTGAATTTTAAGAATATCAATATTGGTCCGTATTGTTGGTGCAATGTGGAATCGGTTGATAATTATCGTGTGTCATCGGAATGGAAAAACGTTAAAGAATATAAAAAATATGAATTTGATGAAACTAAATATGAAAATAAAAAAGATTTAGCGAAACAAAAAGAAAAAGAGGCAAAAGAAAAAAATATCCAAGATTGTTTGGCTGACTGTTCTGCAGCATGCCAATCAAAATATTCAAATTTGATTCGCAGAATCAACGGTTTTTATATCTGTGAAAAATCAAAATATAAACTCTTAAATGCTAGATGTACAGTTGATAATAAATTCATAACTGCGAAATCTATATTGGTTTTTGATGATATAGCAGAAATCCAACTGCTGGGTGGTGGCAGCATAATTTTTACACCAGAAAAAACAAATAGTTCTAATTATGTCGGCGAATATGAGCACTTGCCAATATATTTACAAATCAAGAAGAATGAGATTTATGTTGGTCGTAAATCGTATTCAATGGAGGAATGTTTATAAGTTTGTTTTTTCGCCCACACACCACAACCACATTGAACGATAATATCTATCGGGGTAGAATGTTATTGAAAATTTAACCTTTTTATTAGTTCGAAAGTGTCAATAAAGAGATAAGTTTTCAAAAACAAACTTTCGAACTCATCGCAAATATTAAAAAACAAAAGAAAACTTGCCCCGGCGGGCAAGTTTTGAAACTATGGTTGTGGCCGGCCAGCATAACGCGAACCATTTTTTACAAGGCACTTCGCAATATTATTTTTATTTCTTCTGGCACATCATAATCCAATGGCGTTTTTCCTGAATTATCACGCAAGTTCACATCGGCACCATGTTTTATCAGTATGGATACAATCTCTGGTGAAGTGGTGTTGTGTAGCGGTGTACCGCCGTAATTATCACGTGCATTAAGGTCGGCGCCGCACTCAATCAATACCTCAGCAACCTCAGAATTTGTTGCGCAGTGTAGTGGTGATAGACCAAAATAGTCTCTAGCCTGTATATCTGCGCCATATTGTATCAATATTCTGGCGATGTTGCCATTTGTTGTGTCGTGCAGTGGTGTTCTTCCAGATTCTGTACGTGCGTTTACATCAGCACCATGTTTTATTAAGAACTCTGCTGCTGTGGCTGTTTGGGCTCTATGTAATAATGTTGTGTTAGGGGCGTTGGGTGCGGTTGTTTTCGCTCCATGCTTTATTAAGCAATCGGCTATATCTATATTTTGTACATGACACAAGGGTGTAGTTCCGTATATTTTGTCCTGGGCGTTTACATCAGCACCATGTTTTATCAAAAGCTCTGCTTTTTCAGTGCTTTGAACAAAAAATAAGGGGGTATAACCTTCTAAGTCTTGCGCATTAACGTCAGCGCCATTGTTAATTAACAGCTTTGCAAAATCTATATTAGTTGTATAGAATAATAAAGTTTTTGTATCAAAAAGAGGCGCATTTACATCTACCCCATGTTTTATCAATAATTCTGCAATTTCTATACTTTGAACAAAAGCTATTAAAGGCCACGTGTCACGAACTAGAAAGTTGAAATCCGCCCCATTTGATATTAAATATTCAGCAATTTCCACCGATTTTACAAAAGATAATGCTGTTCTGCCATCAAGATTTTGGGCATTGACATCTGCGCCGTGTTCAATTAGTAGTTTTGCTGCATTCTTACTTTCTACGCAAAACAATGGAGTATTATCATGAGAATCTCGTAAATCAACAATGGCGCCATTATCCAAGGCGTTTATCATTTGCTGAATATTATCATCATATATCGCTTGTATTAATTTTTTATTAGCTTCTCGCATCGTATGTATCCTTTTGATTACCAATGAATTATATCACATATATAGTGTCTGCGGGATAAAAATCAATGCGTTATGCTGGCCGGCCACAAGCACATTGAATAAAAAGACCTGTTAGAGCTGTTTTTTATTAGTTTTATAAAATTGTTGTTAGTTCGAATGTTTTTAGAGTGTTATACACGGTTCGAAAGTGTGTCTGGAAAGATAAAAAATGGAAATTTAACTTTCGAACTGAAAAAAATTGCGCACGGATTGGCTCGGTCGGCAGTGCCGACACTGCGCCGCATTCGTTAGCGCTCAAACTACGCAAGGCTTGTTTTCGCTTACTCATAATCGAACCTGTCACGCCAAAGGCGGACGATGTTTCAAATAAAACGGGCGAGACAAAGCCAATATTAAAACGCACCACAAGGGTGCGTTTGAATATTGGTTGGGGCGCACGGATTCGAACCATGATAAAGAGAACCAAAATCTCTTGTCCTACCATTAGACGACACCCCAATTGCGACTTGAATTATATATATCTTTAAAAATTTTGCAAGAAATAAAATTAATAACGCTGATTAAAACGTTCTAATTCCCGCTGAATGGCTATTTTATTCATATCGCGCTCAGAGTTTATTTGTTCGGCTGTTTTTAGGTTATGTCTGATTAAAAACTGTTCTTGGGATTGAATATATTTGTTTCGATCCTTAGTCCCTAAGCTTGCCAGCTTTCTGCCAATGGCAGTCGATAGATATTCTGGTCTGTATTCTTCATCCCATGACAAGCGAATACGATCTGCATCCCACATACACGCAGCCGTCATATCACGTCTGGCCATACAACCATTTGTATGATACTTTACCGCACTGACAATTTCATCAACTGTGCTGCGATGCATGCGTGGAAAATATTCATATAAAAACTTTCTTACAAACGGAACTGCGCGAGCACCATGTAATTTGCACACTTCGTTATTTGTTCTACGTATATCATGTAATGCGCACGCTAACATAACTGGCAGTGGATCATACGCACATGTTATTGCAATATCTAAACCAAATAAAACTGTTTGTTCTGTATGTGACAAACCATGATAGCCAAATTCAGGCTGCTTTGATATTTTTCTTATCTTAGGCAGGATATCGTAATAGAAAATTTTTGCATAATGTGCCTTAAGTTTTTCTGCATGGTCATGATTTTTGTGTGACAGTGTACGACATACCTTTTGTTCAAATAAATCATCGTGATACATACATTCACAATGTAATCTGACTGACTCTGCATGCGTCAAACCGCGCATCGGAAAGATAGGATTAACCGTATGTGCGCGCTTAACAGCATGTACACCATTATATATTTTATCTTGCCGAATAATATTTTCAGGACGAAATACGATATATGAAATATGACCAGCGTCTTCGTATTGATTTACGTAATGAAAACCATCGTACCCCAGTGATTCAAAGTATTGTATTATGCGCTGAAACGACAAATGATAGCGATCAAGTTGCTCAAATTCTGGAACATAAAGTGTTTCTTTTTGTATTTCACGAACAACCTTATCATAGGCTATGCTAAATGGATCTTTAAAGATGTAGTCATAAAATCTAGGAATTTCATTCATTTTTAAATCGCACGAGATATGATGCAAAATAAATCCCTGATATGATTTCAAATCATGACACGATGCAAAATCTTGAACCTCGTACGTATTGGTCAAATTTAACCGAACAGGAATAATTTTTTTACTGCCTGATACGGCTACTGCACTAACAGATTTGTTCGATATTTCAGATAATCCATCCAATTTTTCGTATTTTACCGTAGGTGATGTGTCCAAAATATAATTTGCAGCAGTTAAAGACCCAAAATGAGACAATGGACGAAATCGTTCAAAATTCGCCAAAGTACCATGATAAAAAGTTTCTTCCTGCAATATAAAGTCTGCCATAACGTTTTAAACTATAACACCAACTATATTTTTGTCAACGCCCCCCCCAACAAAAAAATATTTTTTAAAAAAAACACTTGAAATAAATTCGTTAAAACATATAATAATTAAGCTTTTTAACAAAACCTGACCAAGTTTATTGTAAAGGAAAATAAAATGGCACGCAAGGAATTTGTTCGTTTGATGGAATCAAATATATGGTTGCTGGATAAATACGCAGACCGTCTGCGTATTGACCAAGGCCAATTGTCTGGTTTACCACGTCAACAAATGTCTATTCTTGTACGTTTGCACCAAGGCGGGCGCGCACTATTAAAAGACATTGCACGTCGTGAATATGTTTCGGCACCAAACTTGTGTGCTGTCTTTAGAAAACTGGAAGCAGATGGCTTAGTTCTGAGAACCGTTGATGAAAACGATCGACGCAACACATGGTATGCGGTAACACCACGTGGCGCAGATTTGGCAAATGGTGCATTAGAAATATTCCGTAGCAGTGTCGAAAAAATGTTTGCCAACATTTCTAAAGATGACGAAACAGAACTGACAAACGCTTTGAAAACAATGAATAAAATATTATCTAAGATGGAGCAAAATGAACATGCGTAATATTACACTGGCATCTTTATTAGCTGTATTAAGTCTGTCCACAACACCATTGTATGCTATGGACCTGTCTTTGTCTGATGCCATTACAAAAATCAAGAACGAATCACATGATTTAAAAAAAGCATCTGCAAATATCCAAAAAGCGGAGGCTTCTTTAGATTCTGTTAATGCAAATCGTTGGTTTAAAATTGATGGAACCGTATCTTATACAAACATGGTAAATATAGAAAACCCATCAAAACCAAGAATGATTGTTATACCTGCTGAACTTGCTGGAATGATTAACGATTCAATAGAAAATGATATATCTTTTGAAATGCCAGATAATATGTTTACTGCTGGTGTCAATATTGTTCAGCCAATTTATACATTCGGAAAAATTGGAAATGCAGTCAAATCCGTAAAATCTGCAATTAAGATGGCTGACGCTTCATACGATTTGACTAAACGAGAAGTCGAATATGCAGCAGCAAACCTATATTGGACTGCAAAAATGACAGATGAAATAGTTAAATTATCAGAATCAGACTTGAACAACGCACGGGCTGCGCGAAAACGTCTGACTGCTGCAGGACGCGTAAACCGTAGTAATTTGGTTAAAATAGAATCAGACATCGCATCCAAAGAAATAAATTTGTCTGACGCACAATTTAACCGCGACACAGCACACAGAATGCTAAAAATTATGGCGGGCATTAATCTAGATGAAGAACTGGTTTTAACAGATTCATTCCCTGCAAAATTCGATGAACTGAAGGTACCAACAAAACTAGAAAAAACACCACAGTGGGAAATTTTATCAGAACAAGTTAATATGTATGAACGATTAGCAAAATCTAAACGCGCAGATGCATTACCAACACTGGCGGCCACAGGCAGTTATAGCTTTAACGCAATCAGTAATGAAATTGATGCTATGTTCGACAAATCTGGTTCACAATCTGTTAACGTAGGATTAGCCCTGCAGGTGCCAATTTTTTCAGGCGGATTAAATCGTGCAAACGCAACTATCGAAGCCATGAACGCGGAAAATGCACGCCAGGATTTAGAAAAAGCAAAAAAATTAACATCGGAACAATATGACAATGCAATAAAACAATATAATCATTTACGTGGAAATTTAGCAAAACTAAAAGAAGCACGTGATTTGGCTGCTAAAGCATATCAGTTTTCACAAGACCGATTTGGCGCAGGTCAAACTTCAGCCGTTGAACTGGCAGATGTAGCAGCAGGATTATACCAATTAGATATGGCTTTATTAAATATGAAATACAACATACTAATGTCAGAAGAATCAGTAAAAAAATTAGGTGAATAAAAATGAAAAAAATAGCAGAAAATTTAAAGACAACTAAAATGAAACGGTTATTTACAATACTGCTGATTGCAGTACTGGCAGGATGGGTAATATTCCGATTTACAGCAGTGGCATCTGAAAATTCACGATATGTTTTTAATGCTGCACGTGTTGCAGCCGATCATGGAACGCCTGTAGAAACCATAACTGTTGTACGTACAGATAATATTCTGCGCGAACCAATCGCTGTAAAAGATAACCGCGCATTGGTGTCTGGTACACGCGTTGCAAAACTGCGTTCTGGCCAAAAAATCGGCAATGGTACAATCGTATCTGTATCACGAAAAATTGATTATGACACAGGAATGCACATTGTAAAAACCGCTGGGGTGTCTGACGGATTACAATTTGCAGAAATTTCTGGAAATGGCTTTTATATACCAGTATCAGCAGTTGAAAACAACACTGTAATGATCGTAGATAACGGTGTTGCTGACGTACGTTCTGTCACAGTTGTTGATCAAGATGCAACAATGGCACATATTGTTTCTGGCCTTAATGACGGCGATCAAGTCATATTGTCTCATGTAAAGCCTGGTGAAAAAGTCAAAGTTATCAAGAAATAATTTTTTGGGGGTGTAATATGTTAAAATTCTTTGTTCGCAGACCAATTACAACATTAATGTTCGTATTGTTTTGGGTGGTTTTGGGTTTAGTTTCTTTTCCAAAGATGAATATTGAACGTACACCAGCAATCGACTTTCCGATTGTAACGTCTACATTTATTTATCCAGGTGCTGCACCTGCAGAAATGGAATCCCAGATCCTTAAACGTGCAGAAGACGCTATATCTGAAGTATCTGAATTAAAATCATTAACGTCATACGGTTATGAAAACAGTGGTATGGTATTGGCTGAATTTAATTTGGGTGTAAATGTTAATGACAAAGCATCTGAAATCAAAACTAAATTAGATGCTTTGTTATCAGAATTCCCAACTGATATGGAACAACCTGTTGTAGAAAAATTAAACCCTTTGCAGGAAGCTGTGGTCGACATTGTATTGCATGGCGCAGATTCACGTGATTTGGAAGAATACGTTGACAATGTTTTATCAAATAAAATCACAGGATTACCAGGCGTAGCGTCTGTATCTATCTTTGGTGGCACAGAACGAGCTGTGCGTATCGCTATGAATCCAGACCTGATGGCAGCACGTGGAGTTACAGTAATGGACATTGTTTCTGCATTAGGCAACAGAAACTTAAATGTTCCTGGAGGTAAAATTGAAGCTGGAACAAATTCTGCTAATGTGCGCTTTGTTGGGGAATTTGCATCTGTGGCAGAAATTGAAAATCTGCGTTTGACAACAGTTGAAGGACACAATTTCAAATTATCTGATATCGCAACTGTTACAGACGCTGCACGTGAAATAGAAACAGGAGCACGATACAACTCGGAAAACGTTGTTATTGCATCTGTGGTCAAGGCTTCTGATGGTAACGCGATTAAGATCTCTGAACAATTACGCAAACGTATGCCAGACTATTTGGCAGATTTGAAAACACGCTTTCCAAATGCACAAATGGAAATCGTGTATGATTCTTCTACGACTGTGTCCGACAACACTACTGATACAATTAATTCAATTGTGTTGGGAGTCTTGTTAACTGTATTAGTATTATTGATTTTTACAAAAAACTGGCGGTCAACAATTATTGCTGGGGTCGTTATTCCAGCATCACTGATTGCAGGTTTCTTCTTTATGGAAGCTGCAGGATTTACTGTTAATTCTTTGACATTGTTGGCTTATTCAACAGCACTGGGGACACTGGTATCAAATGCAATTATTTTGATTGAGTCTGCATTACAAGAAATGCACAGTGGAAAAAATCCTGAAGACGCTGCAATTGACGGTACAAAAAAAGTAGCTGTATCTGTATTAGCTGGGGTCGGAACAAATGTTGTTGTGTTCTTGCCGTTGGCATTCATGAGTGGTATTGCAGGTCTGTTTATGAACCAATTTGGTATGACAGTCGTATATTTAACAGTGCTGTCTTTGATGTTCTCGTTCACGCTGACACCAATGATGATTGCTAAGTTCTTGCGTTTGACAGGTAACACGAAAAACAGCAAAAAAGTTCAACCAAAAAAAATCGATAGCGTAGATGAAAAATCTAAGTTGCGTAAATGGTATGATTTCCAGCATAAAAACCCTGGGAAAGTGTTGTTAATCGCTGTCGCAATCTTTTTTGCTTCAACAATGTTGATGAAGTTCGTTGGAAATGAATTTTCACCATCAACTGATGCAAATGAAATTACAGTGACCGCACGTGCACCAATGGGGGCAACATATGAAAAATCTGAGGCAATTGCAGCACAAATTGAAAACAGTCTGCAAAAATTTGACGAAGTAAAATCATTGTCTGTTAAAATTGGCGAACGTGGCTTACAAAATATTTCAATTAAGGTCGAACTTGTAGATGTTTCTGAACGCGATTTATCAGATAAGCAGCTAGCACAAGCTATGTTGCCAGAAATATCAAATATACCTGATGCAGAAATACAAATTCGTGCAGGCCAATCATCGTCTGCTGGGGTATCTTCTGATTTGGTGTTGAATGTATTTGGTCCAGACGACACCAAACGTGAGGCATATGCAGCCCAGATAATCAATATGGTCAACCAAATACCAGAAGTTCAATCAGCTGTGCGTGCACAACAAATTCCTGCGAATGAATATCGTTTTGTCCCAGATGAAGAAAAAATGAATTTCTGGGGTGTACAAAACGCATACGCAGGAACAACATTGCGTACTGCATTGTTTGGAAATGACACGTACAAATATAAGGAAAATGGCGAAGAATACCCAATAATCTTGGAATTTGACGAAGCTTTTAAAACAACTGCTTTATTTGATAACGTGTATGTAAATTCACAAAAAGGTATGGTTCCTTTGTCTGCTTTGGGACGTGTTGAAAGCACTGCCGCGACCCCAGACATTCGACGCAAATCAAAGAACCGTTTGACAGAAATAGATATTAATATCGGTAAATCAACAATGGGACCAGTACAAGCCAAAATCCAATCTGGGCTAAATAAAATTGACTGGGAAGACGGATATTATACCGAATTTGGTGGCATGTCTGAGATGCAAAGTGATACCGCATCAGAAATTGGAACAGCTTTCTTATTAGCGACCGTATTAACATTTATGTTGTTGGCAGCAATATTAAATTCGCTGGTACACCCATTCACAATTGCAACATCTATTTTAACCAGCTTTATCGGTGTGTTCGTACTGATGTTCCTGTCAGGTGCAACAATGAACATTGGCGCAATGTTGGCTTTTGTTATGCTGGTTGGATTAGTTGTAAACAATAACATTCTGGTACTGGAACCAACGGTTAACCGCGTCGCAAAAGGTGAAAACGCATACAAAGCATTATGGGCTGAATTGATGGACAAAAAGAACATGGTGCTGATGACCTCAATTGCAGTTATAGCTGGTATGGTACCACAACTGTGGTCGGGCGATGGCATGAAAGTTGCCATGGGCGCAGTTATGATTGGTGGTATGTTGGCCAGTTTGATATTTACATTCACACTGACACCAGCAATATATTTCTTGATGGAGAAATTGCGTAATTGGAAACCTTTTTCACACAAGTAATAAAAATCCCGCAACATGCGGGATTTTTATTGGTTGAATTTTTTTGATTTATTTTATAATTTTTATGAATCCAAAGGGATTGGGGGTCGGACCTTCGAAAAGTCCACAACTTGCGGTGCAAAAGCGTCGTAATCCGATTAAACAGGCGATATTTCGCCGTATCTTTTTTAAAGACACAAAAGAAACAAAATATTATTTTTTAGGTATCCGCATATTAAAAACCTATAAAATATAGCTTATATGTGACTTTTTATTATTTGCGCAGGAGTAAAATCATTGCTATAGTGCATGGTGCATAAAATAGAAGGACTTAATATGCTAAAAAAGACTGAAATTGTTGTATTTGACTTTGATGGAACTTTATCCGCCTGTGATTCAAATGTGGAATTTGCAAAATATTGCTTGAAGCATTCATTGCGCCCATGGTTCTATCTGCCATTGATGATGGTATGCGGTATTATTCGTTGGATAAAGCCACATGGTTTATGGTGGCGTCAGAACATCCGTCGTTTTTTAACACCTGAAATGGTAAAAAAATTTGCACCAGAATTTATTAAACAACACAAACGTGAACGATTTGGCTGGGCAAAAGAACGTGTACAATATGAGCGTGATGCGGGACGTAAAGTTGTCTTGATTTCTGCCAGTACAGATTATCTGATTCCACATTTGGTTCGTGACATAAAATTTGATGCGGTGTTGTGTTCGCGCATGGATAAAAAACAACCATGGAAATATGAATCTATTTGCTGGGGTATAAAAAAAGTTTATGCATTGGACGAATGGGCAAAACAAAACAAAATCATACCACATGTTGTCCGTTCTTATTCAGACAGTAAATCAGATATGCCAATGATGGAAATTGCTGATGAACAGGTTTGGATTAACCGTAAAACAGGCATGCGAAAAGAAGCCTAATGATTTCAGACAAAAGAAAATGATAAAGTGTGTTTATGGCATTGTTAGACACACTTTATGACGTTTTAAGCGCATCTGTTAGCGCAGTAATTGGCGTGTTGGTTGGTTTTATTTTGAATCATAAAAGCCGTAATAAAATGGCTAGCCAGGTGGTGATAAGTCGCCAAGAACTGGAAAAAATCAAACTGGAAAATAGCGAGCTTTTAAAAAGAATACAAGACAAAGAAAATGTAATATTACAACTGCAAATGCAAATGCTGGGCACAAATAAGGATACTAAACAAAAAAGAACAAAAAGAAAATAGAAATACTATTTTCCAAATATAAATGAATTATTACGACTAATATTTATAATAGCGTCAATATCGTCATTATCAGATGTTCGTTGACGTTTTATTTTTCCACACTTTTCGCATTGGTGCGTTATGATAAATTTGACACCATCTGTTTCAACACTAATCGGACGCATCATCCCACCACATGTAGCCAAACGATCACCTGGGTTATTGTCAACATGACAAGACCATAAACAATGTGGACAATGATTTGTATAACCATTGCCACGAACAACTGCGCCACAATGGGCGCAGTTAAAATCTTCAATTGTTTTTGTAAATGCCTTCATTACAAACCCAGTGCATTGCGATACATTTGTGTTAATTCATCCGCTTCATCAATTTCATCTGGATCCATCTTGCGTAAACGTATCATTTGACGAATATATTTTGGATCATAACCAGCTGATTTTGCCTCACTAAATATTTCCTTGATATCTGCTGCAATTGCCGCAGTATCTTCGTTTAATTTTTCAATTCGTTCAATAATACTAATTAATTGCTGGTTATCAAATGCACCATGATTTGCTTGTTTCATTTCTGTTTTCCCCTTGTTTATTACGTTACTTTATGATATACCATAATTCGTAAAATGCAAGAAAAACAGGAAAGGGAAAATTATGAATAAATATACAAAAATCACAGCTTCAATTGGTCCAAATTGCGAAAATCGCGAAATATTAACTCGTATGATTTCAGCAGGGGTTAATGTTTGTCGACTGAATTTTAGCCATGACACAGGCGATGTACAAGGAACCAAAATTGACTTGATCCGTTCCATTTCCGAAGAACTGGAAACACCTGTAGCTATCATGATTGATCTGCAAGGCCCAAAACATCGTATTGGTAACTTTGCAACAGAAAAACCATATAATCTAGTCATCGGGCAAAAATTCGTCTTTGATAACGACCCGACCCCAGGTGATAACACACGTGTACAACTGCCTGATACAGATGTTCTACAATCATTAAATGTTGGTGATCGCGTACTATTAAACGACGGTAAAATTGAAATGCGTGTCGACGAAGTGCAAGATAATGCTGTTGTAACAACTGTAATGCGTGGCGATAAAATATGGTCTAGACGCGGCTTTAATTTACCAGACACAGAAATATCAACGTCGGTATTAACAAAAAAGGATAGAGCTGACTTAGAATATGCTATTACTAAAAAACCTGATTATGTTGCTATTTCATTTGTACAACGCCCTGAAGATGTGGCAGAAGTTCGCGATTTTATAACACAGCGCACATCGCACCCAATAAAAATTATTGCAAAAATAGAACGCCCAAATGCAGTTGAACGAATATGTGACATCGCTGCTGCTGCAGATGGAATTATGATTGCACGCGGTGATTTAGCAGTTGAGGTTCCTTTTGAAGCAGTACCTGCTATTTCACGCTGCATCATCCGTGAATGTAGAAAAATGAACAAACCTGTAATTGTTGCAACACAGATGCTGGGATCAATGGTTGCCAGCGAATTCCCAACACGTGCAGAAATTACCGACGTGGCTAATACTGCATACCTGCGGGCAGATTCAACAATGACATCCGAAGAAACAACCATTGGCATTAACCCAGTTAACGTGATTGAAACAATGTACAAAATACTGTCACATGCTGACATGGACGCAATTGCAAATCCATTTGACTGGTCACGTGTCGAAAACGTTCCTGAAAATGACTGGTCGCGTTCTGTAGCTTCAATGGCATACTTAAACAAGGCGTCTGCAATTATAGTATTCGCACGCGATACAGATATTGCTGTCCAAATATCTTGCCGCAAACCAGATATTCCAATTATTGCCGTTTGCAATGAATCTGTAACAGCAAATCAATTATGTCTGGCACGTGGTGTATTCCCAATTTATAGCGAGAAACTGTTTGGTATGCGTGACGCTTTTAATGCAGCACGCATGCTTCAGATAAACATTGGTAAACTGGTTATTGTAGACGAAGATAAAATTAGTTTACGAACACTGGATTAATAAAAAATACTAAAAACCACCCAAACGGGTGGTTTAAATTTTTGGCAGCCCCAACGGGAATCGAACCCGTGTTACCAGAATGAGAATCTGATGTCCTGACCGCTAGACGATAGGGCCTTGTTTTCCTTGTTACGCCTGATAATACACACATGTAACATTCTTTGCAATTATTTTTTTTCGTAATACAAACGACAATATTCTTTTACAACGTCAACTATTAATCCATGATAACCACACTTTTCCCAATAATGACCCGCTACGTACAAACCAAAGTCAAAAGAATCAAAAGACGCCATTTCCCAATCAATAAAACCGACAATATCTAATGTTTCTGGATTTAATATAAAATTACCCCCAATATCATTATGAAACCAACCATACAAAAAACCCGGTTTATTTGCAGGCGCTACTTTCAAATCACAAATAGATTCTGGATCGGATGTTCCAATTTCATATAAAAACAACGCTATCTGCTTTGCAATATGATGACGATTCGACAGTGCTATTCTGGGTGGAACCTCATCCAAAGTTACACCCGAAAAAAACTCATATTTACGTATTGATAAATTTTTCCATTTTATAATTTCCATTTCAGGAATTTTAAAGCTTGTACACCCACGTAATGCATTTGTAATACGCATTTCACGCAACGATATGGCATGTCCATCTTCTAACAAAGGAAATTTAAACGCATAACGCGAATCAACCAAAACAATAAAGTTCCTGCACCCAAATCCAACACATGTTGTGATTTTAGCTTTTGGATCATTAATATATTCACGAACAAATTTTACAAATGGACGGGTATTATAGCGTAACAGAACACGAACCTTGTCGCGACGTGACTTTCCTGGGATACAACTACAAATTAAATTAGAAATAAATGGTCGGAATTTCATACCTTGCTCATACAAATAAATAAAACGCCCTGAATGCCCAGGGCGCAAATTATAATTCTATCTTTCCGTTTGTCGCAACTAAGTCAGACGTCATCTCTATTTTACCACCAGCTTCACGCAAAATAAGGTCGCCCGCCGCTATTTCGGCAAAATCTAGAACATCTGATACATACGCATCTAATTTGCCAGATGCAACCCATGCCAAATCCAGCGCAGGACAGCCTGTACGTAATGTATTTTCAGCGATTAATGGACGAACATCCGATGTATTATATGCAATGGTCGATTCTTGAATATCTGAAATATTAGAAACGCTTATACGTGCAGAATGATATGCGGAAAATACATATGCACCACGCCCCTGTTCTGCATAATAAAGACGTTCATCAATCGGCGAATAAATCAATGCTATTTTTGTATCATCGTTGGAACGTAAAGCTAAAGATATTGCAAAATGCGAATTTCCACGAACAAAATTAGACGCACCTGACAATGCTAAAACAAATTCATCACGCCCATCACCATCACGTGATAATTCAGGAGTCAAAAGCCCCGCAGATGGACGGACCAACAACAAATCAGATAATATACTTTCTTCGATACGGGCTGATGCCTTGGCCACAAAATCACGCGCCCCACGCAAAGACTGCTGCAGGTTTTCAACCTCTCCAAAGTCGCGACGCAACGACGCAGCAGTACGCTGCAACGCCATAAACATTTTGTTTAATTCGGTCGAACCCTTAATCAGCAATTCCATATCCTGCCCCCATCAGAAAAATGAATTAGATTAGAAGTTAAAGCCAGCAAATTTGCTTTTGAAATCAGCTGCACGTTGTCCCTTGTCGCCAGTATTTGTACGCTGACCTGTCCATGCAGAATGATTCAAATTGTCTGTAGACAAAACCAAATCCTTCTTTACTGAAGAATACATTTTTACTGTTTTACCATCAGTCATCGTTACGTTGATTTCATGGTATTCTGGATGAATTCCTTGTTTCATTGTATAACCCTTTTATAAAATTAAGCTTGATAATTATATAAGTATTTTTACAGAAATCAAGCAATAATAGTATTTTAATATCTGCCAATACAGCCCAAATACGAATTACCTGTGGATTCCAAGATATTTATAAACTGATTTTGATTTTTTCCAGAAAACAAAGCTAATATCGTACCAGCATCTGTCGCCAACATATCTGCAACAGTTGCTATACCAGAATTCATTTTCTTGAAAAAACCACTGGTCGGGTATATTTCAGCCGCCAACAACTGATTCTTGCCAGACATTTTTGCATTTTTACCTAATTCAATTACCATTAACTGGCATTCTGAAGATATTATAAGCTTGTCCGTTACAACGGCATCGCCCCCTAGCAACTCCCCCCACCAACCTGTAGACTCACAAAACACAGGATAGTAAATACGCGCATTCGGATTTTCAGATAACAATGAATCTATATCCAAATCACCCGAAACAACTGTAGGCATCGCACCAGTATCACTGTTTATCACCTTGCGCGCAAGCTGATAATCAGAATCTGTTGTCGTTTTGCGTGGCCAATAAAGAATCGGAAATGTCGTTGTCATTGATATGAATTATATCAGATTCGGTGTGCACAAAAAAGGGGGGCAGGTTAAATAAACCACTTGATTTTTTATTTTTTCAAATTTCCCCAGATTTTTTTCAAATTTCCCCATGTAATTTCCAAATCTTTTTTCAAATTATCATAATATTTAGTCGATATAGAAACGTTAAACAAACTCTTGGTCAGAGCTGGAATAGACACCATAAACATAGCAATAAACACACCCATCAATACAATCGTAACAAACGAATCGTTTCGCATCATCAACCCATCCATCAGAATCGTCGAATCGCCACTTTCTATGGCTGCAGCCAATCTTTGCGCACCATTCCAATGACCAAATACAGCACTTATAAACATTATTGCAAAAGATACAAATATTCCAGTTATCGCAATACCTGCCGTTCCATTTATCACGTCATCAACTATAGAACGAATATTCTTATTATGAGCCCCCTGCGGAAATATATTCCACCCTTTAAACAACCAACCAAGAAATGTCAACGGCAACAAAACTAAATCCATTGATAACTTTATAAATATCTCTAGAAAATAAAGTGGTATCGGCAATAAAGACGCAAAAAACAGCACCATCACCAATAAGCCAGCAAAAAATATCGGAACATTCGGAAAAAACGGTATATTCCACATTATTTTATGCATATATTCGTCATTAAAAGCCATGTTCATCATCGTCCAACCAACCGTCATACCAATCCCTGTCATATGATGAACATTTGCAACCTGGCATGTTAAATTATGACGCAACTTCGGTGAATACGCCCCTGCTTTTGCAGAATCAACGCTGGCCGTCATCGGATCCGCCAATGCTGTCGCAACCAAACAAGAATCAAACACTTCGTCACCAGTAACTGCCCGATTCATATACAAGCCAACATTAAACACAGGCTCAATAACGACATCTGTCAACATCCTGGGCAACGGCGCAAGCAAAACTATAATAACAACCCCAAGTTTTACAAAATGCGTTGTAAACTTATCAGTCAATGACCAACCATCTATTTTCCCAGCATCATTTGTAAATGTTTTTATCAGTTGCCAGGCAACCCATATTGCCGTAACTGCAATTGCAAACGGAATTATCGCAGTTGTTATCCCGCTGTATGCACGTGGTAATATCTGGGACATTGTTGACATTATGTCTGAAAACATTTGACACGACCAACAACTGGAAAAAAACTTTAAGGCATCTGCCATATTAACTGGCGCCATTGATCGATATATTGAAAATCCCGCAATAGCACCTGCACCCGCAACTGCACCAACAACCCACGGTGAAACAGCCGCCGCACCAAACGGCAGAAACGATAAAAATGTAATCCAGAATTTTTTTAGGCCTTTCATTGTTTTTAACTATATCATATTTTGCACCAAATGTGATATAATTGAAAAGATAAATAATTATTGAGAGAATGAATTTATTCAAAAAATTGGTTTTTTGTATGTTTTGTGGGGGCTGTTTGATGGTCCCTGAATTGGCATACGCTGGCCAAAACTGGGTTGATGCATTAGATTTATCACCGTTCGTTCCGATGATTTTAGATACATTAATGATGGTCGCAACAGGAACATATGAATTCTTTGTTGGGAACGGCAACGGATTTATTTACGTTTTCATTTGGTTATTCTTAGGGTTATCAGTGGGATTTTATTTGGTCAAAATGTATTTACCTAAGAATGTGTTAGGGTTTGTGAGTATATCTGGTGGCGGTGAGATGTGGGATGGTAAGGCGCAACCAAAAACAATTACGCACAACATGATAAAACCTGTTATTCGTGCAATGGTGGCGGCGTTGTTACTGTTGCAGATCAGACCTGTGATTGTAACACAATGGTTGGTAAACCCATTTCTACAATTTGGATCACTATATACACGCGCAATAATATCTACTATTAACGAAACAGGTATTGTAAATCCAACACGCGTCGAATGCCCAGCTGATATTATTGAAAAAAAATGGATAACAAAATCATCATGTGAATTTTTAACACAGCCTGTTGCAGATCTGTCACACGCAAACAACCAAATCATTAAACGAGGTTTCGATTTTATAACGTCTGGATTACGAGGGTTGATGACATTAATCCCACATGGTGGGGAAAATCTGCTGAATGTAATTTCTGGACTGTTTATTGTATTTACTTTCGTTGGTTGCAACTTGTTTATGGCATTGCTTATTATCCAAGCTATATTTAACTTTGGTGTTTCATTGATGTTATACCCATTTAACGTTCTGGTTTGGACAACAAAATCTAGTGACAAGTGGTTTGATCCCCTGCCCGCTTTTTCTGGAATAATTAAAGCACTGCAAGAATTAGTCATAACAATGATTGCGTGCGCTTTTATTTTGGGACTTAATGTTGCACTGATAAAAGCACTGTTTCACTGGAATTCGTCTGTGTTTGTTGTCGCAGCAGGCGGAAGTGCTACCAGCAACATCCCAACAGTCGCAAATAACGCAATGGGATTTGGACAACATTCAATCTTTTGGTTGTCTGCAATTCTGACGTATTATGTAATGCAACGCATATTTGACGTTACACGAGCTCAACTTAAATCGTACGCTAAAGGGATGGACGGCCTGTATAATCAGGTTAAGGGAGATACAAAAACAACTGTATCAAACATTAAAAAAACAGCCAGCGCAATTGGGACTGCTGTTGGATGGATAAAAGGAAAATAATGAATAATATAATTGATTCTTTTATCGATAATACCGTTCAGTGCTGGGGCTGTGGATTGTTTGACAGATTATTTCAGGTTATATCTAGCGCAGCAGCAACGATTTATAGTCAGTTAGTATCATTATGTACTATTTTATTCTTGGCTATGTTTACTGTATTTGTCACAAATGCCGTGTACCAAAACCTGAAAGGTGGTGGCAAAGATCCGTTTTACAAAAAATCAATCCAAAAGGTAATTGTCAATTCTATTGTTGTGTTTAGCCTGTTGGGGATGGGGGTTGCTGTTCCAAAATTAATAACACGTGTAACATTGGAACCAGCCGCTACTGCTACAATGATTTATACACAGGCTCTTACTAAACAAAATTCAGAAATCGTTAATGAAAAAGTAACATATCAACCAACAAAAATGTCAGACGATGGATTCTATCGTCCACAATTACGCGACACTGTAATCATGATCATGAAAACAACCATTACGCAATTTCAATCGTATATGAAGCTCGGAATTGCAGTCATGGATAGCGCTTTTACATGGAAGGCCTTATTAGGCATTGGCGCACTGATAAAACACATTATGCTATTCATAGTTGGATTATATTTGTTCTATGGATTCTTTAAACTTTTTATACGCTTTTGTTTTTATTTTGTCGATATAATCGTTGCAATGTCTTTTTTCGCTTTCTTTTTTCCAATATCATTGATGATGATGTCTTTTGATGGTGTAGAACATCTGCCATCCGTCGTAGGAAACATACGAAAAAATATTAGCAAAGACCAAATTAAAAAATTGATTAATGCTATTGTTGCATTAGGGGCCTGCGTAATAACATATACAATAATTATAGTTTTGTTAGCTAAATTTATGTCTGATCCAGATGAAACAAATGTGATGCTGATGGATAAAATTATGTCTGGCGCAATATTTGAAGCTGATTTAAGTACAGAAAATTTGGAAACCCTTACATTAATCAGTGCTATTGTATTAGTTTATGTGTTAAACTTTATATATGGTCAAATTCCACAGGTTTCAAAAATGATTTTGGGCACGTTCGGTGTTAGTGAAGAAAAAGGACTTAGCGAGAAAATGGCAGATGACGCAATCACTTTGTCCAAGAACATAATTAACACAACTGTAAAAGTTGGAAAAACAATTATAAGTGGCGGCGAAGAAAAAAAGTAGATAGAACACAATGAAAGCAAAATTAATCATCTTGGCCGTGAAAGTTATTATGGGTGCAATCGCATTAGGTCTGGGCATTTGGTATGTATCTAATGCGCTGGGTGGGGCATCACTGACATACTCTAGCATGGACAACTTCTTAACCGCAATAGGCGTTCAAAATGGTGATATAGCAACTGCAAATGGTTGCTTTATGTGTCGATATGTTGCTGATTTGTTTTCTGTTATAGGTGATGCAACAGAAATGTTTTGGGATGTTATTCTGGATAGCTTGTTAACATTGATTGCAATCGGTTTTGGAATATTCATTACATACACAGGAATTGCACATGTATGGCAATCAACAAAAAAAACCGCAGGTATAAAAGTCGAAGAAAAGAAAATCGATTTTAAATCATGGTTCGATAAAATATGGAAACAAGGTTTTCGTATCCTTATTGTTGTGGCTTTACTGGGTGGCGGTGCAATGGGTGGCAAAGCAACACTAAGCGCAATTTCTAAGATGACAATTACACCAGTATTGTTTGTCGGTACAGAATTAGGAATGGCAGCCAGCGGAATTAACGACGCATCTACTTGTGCAGCAACAAATGTTAATGCAGGTGAAATTTTATCACCTGTTACAGGATCTTTTATGTGCATAATAGGAAATATAAACAGCATTATGCTGGCTGGTGCTGCAGGCGGATTTTCCATGATGAATTATTCATGGTTGGGAATGGGCGGTGGTGCATTTACCTGGATCGCAGGATTAGCACTGGTTATTATGTTTCTCATTATTGGTTTTGATTTGTTTTTTCAAATATTATCCGTTGTATTTAAACTGATATTTTTGATTATATTTATGCCAATTTTTGTTGCTAGCTATGCATTTGATGGTGCATGGAAATTGGCTGGTGGATTGGTAAACAAGGGTATAAATATGCTGATTAATTCAGCTATAAAAATAGTAGTAATAACGCTAAAAGTTGTAATTGTATATGCCACTGTTTCATATGCCGCAGATTCTTATTTCCCTGGTCCTGTTGATGGATATAGTGTTATGTTGCCACCGATGATGGGGCAAACACCAGAAAACCCAGATTCACAAACCTTGTCAGTTATGAAAGTCTTTTCAGAATGTGAAAAAGTTGCACTTAGTGATGGCGAAATGGATAAGGATAAATTTAAATCTTGTTTTACTGCACAAAGTGCAATGGTTGAACGTAGCTATCCTGGGGCTTTTGATTTCCTGCGTGACGGTTGGGATTTCTTGGTACTGATGGGTGCTTTGTTCGCATTATATTTCTTGGTCTTGCGTAGCAGAATCGAAGGAATGTTACCATCTGTTGGCGGCGAAGATTTTGACTTTGGTGCACAAATTAAACAGCTGGGTAAGAATATATGGTCTATACCACAGCAAATTGCAAACACTGTCGGCAAAGCCATGGACGAAAAGGTTGTATAATTGTTGAAAAAATTATGTAAATTTTTATCAATCTTTATGTTTGTTATCACGATAACCAGCGGGGTTTCAGTGGCAGCAACAACGAATATTGCCGATATTGGCGAATATGGCACATGGGCAACAGAAGCAAATGGCGAATTCTTAGTCAATAATTTGACGAATGACGTAAATAAATTTGCCCCAGATATAACCAAGCAATTAATCCCAAATTATGTTCCTATTGAAGCGAAAGTTGGCTTAGCATTCATAAATGCAATGAGCCATGTCGCAAAGATTATAGACAATTCATTGGCTCGTTTTGCCATCATATTTATGCTGATTATGTACTTATTTTGGATTATGGGTGAAGCGTACAACAATATGCAAAACGGTTGGGACATAAAAAAACTGGGTAAGAATATCGCAATAAAAACATTAAAGGTTGCCTTTTGGATTATGGTGCTTAACTTCGGTCCTGCAAAACTATTTACAATGATAATTACACCAATTGTTATGGCAGGAACGTATGTGGCAGACACAATTCTGAACGCAATAACAATGACCGTTGGGGTTGAGTTACCAGATACATGTGCAACAATCCATAATTATGTATCGACACATATTGCGCAAAATGCCACAATCGATGGAACTGCTGCAGCTAATATAATGTGTCTGCCGACAAGACTTTCTGGATTCTTTACAACAGGCGTCGCATTGGGCTGGCAATATATTAAAGCATCCATTGGAAATAGCGCTTTTGCCTTCGTTTTAGGTTTGGTAATGATTGGCCTATTTATTGTTAACGCATGGAAATTTACATTTATGGCATTTGGCGTAATTGCTGATATTTTTATCGCAGTCATATTACTGCCATTTACGGCACTGGCTGAAACAATCAGCAAAACATCATACAAAGGGATTCCTGGAACAATTTATAACAGCTTTGTCGGTCTGTTTAAAGCAGAATCATTAAATACTCAATTTGGGCGCATAACCAGTGCGACAATTTATTTTGTTGTGCTGACCGTCGTTATTGCAGTATGCGTCGCATTGATGAGTGGTATAATTGTGACAGATAAAATAAATGGCTTGCCATCGATAAACAACACTGGTTTTATGCCAATGTTGTTGACTGGATTTTTGGTATGGTATCTGGCAAATCGTGCAGATGAAATCGCCAAAGACTGGGGCGGTAGTATTAAAGACGAATTTGGCAAAAAATTACGTAGCGACATTGAAACACTGGCTAAAAACATTACAAAAACAGGCAAACAAGTATGGGATACTATAAAAAAGGAAAGCTAGCTGACTGTTACAAAGTCGCGTGCCACTTTTTTTATTCCACGTGTTTTAAATGCAACTGTTAATATATTACCATCTTCTTCGATAACAACACCTGTTCCCATTTCGCTGTGAACAACTATTTTTCCCTTTAACGTCGTATTTTTTATCGGTACAGGTCTTGGTTTTGAAACGAATTCATCACTTCTTTGTGACGCAGAATAATATGAATGATTGCGATATACACCACCTTGAAAATCTAAATACTTGTTATCCATTTCAGTTAAAAATCGGCTGGGACAATTATACTGGCGCTGCCCAAACATAACACGAGACATTGCGTTGCTGATTATACATACCCGACGCGCACGCGTTATAGCAACATACGCTAAACGACGTTCTTCTTCAAGTGCACCTTCGCTAATCGTGCGTTCATTCGGAAATATATTTTCTTCCCAAGCAGGCAAAAACACTGTGTGAAATTCTAGCCCTTTGGCTGCATGAATTGTCATAATAGAAACAACGTTGCCTGTAATCTCAGAATCATTATCATCCGTCATCATCAATGCCGCATGTTCTAAAAATTCTGCAAGTGTGTCATATTTAGATACAACCCCCATCAATAATTCACGAATATTTGCAAGACGATCTGGGGCATCTGAATCTTTGGAATCTTGCCATATTTTTATGTACCCAACACGCTCAATCAATGTTTGTGCCGCTTCTTTGGGTGCGATAGATTCCCAATCAAATTCAAACGCAGACAAAAATTCATCAGCATTTGCACGCTGTTTCACAGATAGCACCGCATTACGTAGCCCCGACATCAGATTTGAACCAGACGCACGAATTTTCGCAATCGCAGCATCACCAAATCCACGACGTGGCTTACCAATTATGCGCAAAAAAGACATATCATCAAACGGATACACCAGCAGTCTTAAATATGCGATTACATCACGAATTTCTGAACGATCATAAAACTTAGTTGCCCCGACTAGTTTATATGGAATTCCACGACGACCAAATTCTTCTTCAAACAAACGAGATAATGTACCAGTACGAATAAGAACTGCAAAATTATCATACACTGGATTGTCTTCACGCATAATAAAGTCAGCGATTATACGAACCTCATCAAAATCAGAGGGCACAGTTAAAACATATACTGGTTCTCCTGTGCCAGCATCTGAATCATTTCGCAATTCCTTGCCAAGACGATCACGATTATTTCTTATAAGAGAATTTGCAGCCCCCAGAATATTTGCAGTTGAACGATAATTTGTTTCTAATCTGATAACTTCGGCATTCGGATATGTTTTTTTAAAATCTAGAATATTCTTTATCTCGGCACCACGCCATGAATATATAGACTGATCATCATCGCCAACACAGCAAATATTTGGGTTTGGCGTGTTCGATGTTAACATACGCAGCAATTCCATTTGCGCATTATTTGTGTCTTGGAATTCATCAACAAGAATATACCTAAACTGATTCTGATACCGAACAAGAATATCTGGATTATTTGCAAATAAACTTAGTACACGTAAAATAATATCACCAAAATCAATCGCATTTAATCGCGCTAATTCCGAATTATATGCATTGAATAACTTATCTTTAGATTCTAATGCGACCAATCCTTTGTCTTTTATTTTGGCGAATTCTTCGACATAATCTGCAGGTTGCTTTGTTGTTGATGCGCCCGCAAGGATAGACTTTATAACAGATTTCTGATCATCTTCACCGTATATTAAAAAGTTTTGTTGCAGACCCGCCGCAGCCGAATTCGCACGTAAGATTCTTAGACATATAGAATGAAATGTACCACACCAAATATCACCAGCATACCAGTCGCCACCAGATAATGACGCTAAGCGATTTTTCATCTCGTTTGCTGCCTTGTTCGTAAAAGTTAGCGCCAAAACATTCCACGGCATACAAAGACTTTTATTTAATATATATGCTATGCGCGTAGTTAACACACGCGTTTTGCCAGTGCCAGCCCCAGCCAAAACCAATAATGCACCATCTGTGGTCATAACAGATAAACGCTGTTTCTCATTAAGATTTTCTAGCAATGAATCCATGATTTCATTATAATACCACAAACAGTCATTATCAAAAATATATTTTATTATGGAACAGATAAATGAAACGTATTATATGCTTTGACATTGAAACAACAGGCTTGGAATATTTGCGCGGTGATCGTATTATCGAAATCGGCGCCGTAGAGGTTATAGATGGTATCGTAACTGATAATAATTTTCATGAATATATTAATCCAGATGGTAAAATTATTCCGCCAGATTCATATATGGTTCATAAAATCTCAAACGCTTTTCTGGAAGACAAACCTAAAATGGCTGAGGTTGCACAAAAGTTTTTGGACTTTATCGGCGACAGCCCGATTGTGGCACATAATGGATTAGACTTTGACTTTCCTTTTGTTAACCACGAATTATCAATGCTGGGATTTTCTCAGATTCCACGTAGCCAGCAATTAGATTCTATCGTAATTGCACGAAATAGAGTTTTTGGCCCAAAGAGCTATTCTTTGGATGCATTGGCTAAATGGTACGGAATATCATTGACTGCACGTGCTGATGCGCATGGGGCGTTAATTGACTCTGAAATTCTGGCAAAAGTTTTTATAGAATTGGAAAATACAGCACCTGCACCAGATGTGTCTGAAATAATCGCAAAACAACATGCAGCAATGTTAGCACATCCAAAAATTGGCTCAGATTTCCCATACAGAAAATTTACAGTGCCAGCAGATGACCAAATCGCACATGACGAATTTATGGCAAAGATAACAGGATAATAAAAATCCCCCAGTTATGGGGGATTTTTATTACATTGGCAATTGAACACCGTTGGTTGCTGCACCCATGACATTGTCAATTAATTCGTCGGCTTTAGCCTTTGCGTCACGGTATGCCGCAGATACTACAGCTGCAACTGTATCTGCGCCACGAGATAATAATTCCGGTTTTATTGTCAATTTAACAAGATCATATTTACCTGTCATATCAACAATACATGCACCATTATCAGCAATTCCCTTTACCACCGTTTTTGCAAGTTGAGCTTGAGCAGCAGCAACCTTATTCTGCAAATCAGCGGCCTGGGCCATTAATGATTCCATATCCATAATTCTATCCCTTGCTTTTATTTTTGTTTTTCAACATGCAACATATGCAGAACATTTTGTGGCACACGATTATAAGTGGTGGAAAGAGTACTTAGATACAAAGATGGTATAAATTTGTTATTTGCATACCCAACCATTTCATCCAATGTTGCATCATGGGGTTGGCTGGAAGCAATATGAATATACCGAACAGAACCCGAAGGCGTATCATGCCGACGCGATAGTTCAATATACTTCAATTTCGTCTGCGTATCTTGTACAATTCCAATAAAGTAATTTTCGCGTAACCATTCTTTCAATTTCGGAATATCAGTGGGCAGACACTTTAAGTAATCTGCCCACTGGTTGTCGGTCCACGCTTTTTGTTCAGGCGTCACTTGTCATCCTTATTTTTTTACTTCTTCGCCTGTTTTTTGGTCAATACCAACCATCGACATACGTGTTTTACCACGTTTATCTGCCCCCAGATAACGAACATAAACCGTATCACCTTCTTTGATTTTTGTATCTTCGATTTTTGCGATACGTTCGCCTGTGATTTCTGAAATATGAACCATGGCTTCAAATCCATTCATGATTTTTACAAACAAACCAAAATCTTTCATACCAGATACAGTTCCTTTGTAAATCATGCCTACTTCTGGTTCAGCAACAATTTCTTTAATCCGACGGATTGCTTCATCAGCTTCTTCTTTGGTTGTTGCCATGATTTTTATACTGCCATCGTCTTCCAGATCAATAATCGTATTTGTTTCGCGAACCAAGGCTTGGATTACAGAACCACCCTTACCGATAACTTCACGAACTTTATCTGGATTAATTTTCATAGTATACGCCTGAGGTGCATATTCAGAAACATGAGCGCGTGGCTTCTTTATTGCCTTTTCTATCTTGCCTAAGATGTGCATACGCCCATCTTTTGCCTGTGCCAGCGCACGTTCCATAATTTCGAATGTAATAGATGTGATTTTAATATCCATCTGCAAGGCTGTAATACCTTGGTCTGTTCCTGTCACCTTAAAGTCCATATCACCCAGATGATCTTCATCACCCAAAATATCTGTCAGAATCGCATAATCATCACCTTCTTTAATCAACCCCATGGCAATACCTGCAACTGGACGCTTCATTGGAACACCACCGTCCATCATCGCTAATGTCGCACCACATGTTGTTGCCATTGATGACGAACCATTTGATTCCAAGATATCTGACACAATACGAATTACGTAATCAAATTCGCTGCGACTTGGCACCATTGGATGAACAGCACGCCATGCCAGGTTCCCATGACCAATTTCACGACGGCCTGGAGACTTTAAACCTTTACATTCGCCAACAGAATACCCTGGGAAATTATAATTCAAAATAAAGTCACGCTCTTCGGCACCATCTAATGATTCTATTGGTAATGCGTCTTTACCACCACCCAATGTCAATGATACCAATGCTTGGGTTTCACCACGTGTAAATAATGCAGAACCATGCGCACGTGGCAAGACACCCAATTCTATTTCAATTGGACGAACAGTCTTGTTATCACGACCATCGATACGTGGTTTACCAGCTAAGATATTACCGCGCATGATACGTGCTGTCAGGTTTTCAACAACCTCATCCGCCCACGATTCTAGCGTCGATGTAGCACGAATTGATTCTGGGAATAATTCTGGGATACGTGCTTTTGCTTCAGCGTGAATATTTGCCAAAGTTTCCAGACGAACCAGTTTTTCTTTGATTTGCAAAGCTTCCTCGATAGCTGGAGCAAAAGATTCAAAGTTTGATTCCATTGTCAGCTGTTCTTCGGTCTTTTCTGGTGTTGCCCAACGTTCTTTTCCTGCCTTATCAGCCAGCTCATTAATAGCCTTGATAACAGATTGCTGTGCATCAAAACCAAATTTAACCGCACCCAGAACTGTCGGTTCATCTAATTCGCCAATTTCAGATTCAACCATCAAAACACCATCTTTAGTTGCCGCAACAACCAAATCCATTTCGGATTCTTCAACGGTCTTACGTGATGGGTTCAAGATATATTTGCCATCGGCGTAACCAACGCGTGCTGCACCAATCGGCCCTTGGAATGGAACACCAGATAATGCCAAAGCCGCACTGGATGCAATCATCGCCAAGATGTCAGGTTGATTTACCTTGTCGTAAGAAAAAACCTGAGCAATTATTTGAACTTTGTTCTTAAAAGTTTCTGGAAAAAGCGGACGGATTGGACGATCAATCAAACGTGCTGTTAATGTTTCAGCTGTTGATGCCTTGCCTTCACGTCTGTCGCGTGAACCAGGAATACGACCAGCCGATGCAAACTTTTCTTGATAATCAACAGTCAAAGGGAAAAAATCTTGTCCTTCTACCGCAGATTTTTCTGCACACACCGTTGCTAAAACCATTGTGCCACCCATTGTTGCCAGCACAGATCCATTCGCTTGTTTCGCCATACGACCAGTTTCCAAACGCAATGTTGTATCACCATATGGAATTTCAACTGCAATCGGATTGTTTAATTTGGCGTCTTTTTTAAATAAACCAAATACCATTTTTTACTCCATTTATTTTCTGTTTTCTAGCTTTTGCGAAGAAAAATCATTCGTTTTTATGCTCTTATAAACAAAACATAAAAAAGAACAATTTCGTCTTCGCCACAGCGATTATAAAGCATATTTAGCGGTTTGCAAATAATAATATTTAAGTGATTTTAATGAAAAATAAAAAAAAGCTGGACAAATCAAAAAATATAGGTTAATATTGCTGGGCTTTGGGTGTTTAGCTCAGTTGATTAGAGCATCTCGTTTACACCGAGAGGGTCGGGGGTTTGAGTCCCTCAACACCCACCAAGTTTAATCCGCATGTTGCGGATTTTTTCATCTAAAGCAACATAGACAAAAAACACTGTAAGTGTAAAAAAGGCATAATATGAATACTATTAACGCATCAAACATTATCGAACAGTGGACAAGCTTGACACCACAATTGCGACAAAATTTCTATAAAACCTATATCAAAGCAATGTCTGAATGCGACTTGGTTGCACAATGGGACAAAATGACAGACACACAAAAACTGTATTTGCATGATTTATACAAAAAACAACGCAATGCGAAGTATAAAATTCATAAAAAGAAAGCAAAAACAGCTTTAGATGAAAAAGACACTGCCATAAAAATGGACAACTTTAACCAACGCTTTATTTTAAATATAATGAATAAACACGCACCAAAAGGATACCGCTTCATTATAACAGGCCACGACAGAAAAATTGCCATCGAATCCGCAGAAATAATGGGCGATCAAAAACCGCGCGGCGCTTTTGTTTCAGATATCTCTTTTGATATGATAGAAGGAATCTTTGGCAGCATTTTTAAAAATGACAAAGAAGCTTTTGATAATGACACAATTTATTGGCGTATGCGCAGCTTTATACCAGAAAAACCTTTTCGTACAACAAAAGAAAAATTTGAACAATATGTAAAAACACTGGATGACGTATCACGCCAAGTGCAACCTTGTTTGGAAACAATACAAAAAAAACCATTTATGCCACTGTTTCGCAAAAATTCAATAATCGTTCAAGGCATAATGGATTCTGGCAAACCTGCTCCTAAATACTTAAATGATAGACTGCATAATTACGTTAACGGTATTGTTTGGTGGACATTCCGTTGCGCAATGCGCCATATCAAAGCATCTAAACTGGTAAAATATCGTAATAGGTATAAAAAAACCATGAACCGTTTAAATATTGTACCAGAAAAACATTCTGAATTCACAATGTGGCGCAACAGTGTCGACCAGAAGGAACAACAAAATATGCGCGAACGTTTGGATACATTACAGTACGACATGCTGCCCAAGGCCGTTGAAAACAAAGATCACAATTTGATTTTGTCCATAAAACAGAATATAAATAAATTAAACAAAATACTGGGACCAGATTATGAAGAAAAAAAGGCACCTGCACGACATTTGATGCCACAAGTGTTTTACACACAACAGAAACGACAAAAAAACACAACAGGAATAACCACGAACCAAACACAGGAAAGACAATTTCCTGCAAACATGCCTGTGATAAAACAATTATGGTTGCTGGTAACAGCACGCGAACAAAAAACAAAATAAAAACAAAACCGCCATTTGGCGGTTTTGTTTTTCCCCATATAATTGAGAAGTTTTTATTCTTTACGTGTCCAATCACGAATTTCCTGAACCCACGCTTCTTGCAAGCAATGTTCACGCAATGCCGCCGAATCAACGCTTACATTATCACCATACAACGCACCTTTTGTAAGCGCTTCTTTTATTTTTTCAACCGCATCAGCAGATGCACCTGTACCATTTAGGATTTCATTCAACGTTACAACATTGCGACATTTATTGGTGGTGTAATCTTGGGTGTTTTTACATTGCGAACTATCTGCCTCATCAATAACGGCTTTAAACTGAGCCATTGATGGATTACATACCATTTCTTCATAACAATGCGGAACATTGGAAACCTGAGCACAATATGTCTTAATACGTGCATCAGACCAATTTTCTTCGGCATCACGCTGCGTTTCATAACAGTCATGTATTTCGCTTAAGCATTCGTTAAAGTTCGTTTGCGCCGCAACTGCAGCCGTCAAAATTGAATCGGCTTCTTCTTGGGCAAATTCTAAACGCTTTTGCTGTAACGCCTGTTGTGCAGCAGCTTTTTGATAACCGATATTTTGTGCTGTCGCACGTAACTGTTCACCATAAGCATCACAATCTGCATTGGCATCCAAGGCATATTTTTGCATAATACTGCGACGTGCGTCTGCAACTGGACCACGCAGGCTGGCATATGGATCACCAGACGACGATGTATAACCAAAACATGTCGCTGAATTAGAAGCTGTATAACCACTGTTTGCTGTAACAAAGTTTAACTCATAAGAACCAGTGTTATTTACAGAAATTTGGCTATTATAGTTATATGGACACTGTGCTAAACCATTACCACACTTACGTGCCCCCGATGGCGGCATACCACAAGCTTCATAAATACCATTAAAACATGAATCTAGAACACGTGAACATACGTTATTATGCGCATACTCAAACAGTTCATACCCCCATGTTTCAGCCAAAGAATCTTTTAAATTATCCCTGTCTGCAATTGATCCACTGATACCAGACAAATCACCAACAATACTGGAAACCCCCTCAAAGGCTGACAATAAGTCATCTGTATCATCTTTCAATATTGTAACCGTTTTATCTTTAGCTTCGGCCCATGCCTGAAGTGAAGCCAAGATATCAGATCCACTGCCATCAATATTATCTATATTAAATCCAAATTCATTATCTGTGCAGTACGCAGGTTTGTTGCACGTAGAATTTGATGCATACATTCCATGATTATTACACCACTGGACCGCCTCTGACGAATTAGTGCCATATTTGTTGGTAACCTCTTGCCAGGAAACGCAGTTCATAACCTTTTCTGCATCAGTTAATTTAAAGGCATCAGAAACATCTTTACCCTTGTTTGCAATCAACAATGCCAATTCACCTGAAACCTTTATTAATTCTTCATTAGCAGTTTCTAGTTGAGCTTCTGCCTCAGCAAAAGCCTTCACACGACCAGCACAAGCACATCGACGCTGGGCAGCATTGCGTGCGGTACAAATTTCGTCCATACATGTATAATAAGATTCCATACAGTTGCTAAATGCTTCCGCAGAAATAAGCCCTGTCGTAGAATCAATAATATTCGAGTAATTACCAGTATACAAAGAATTTGATAAATATGAATAAGATGTATTAGCCGTAGCCTTAGAACCACGCAAAGCACTGCCCTGTAACGACACACGTGACGTATCTGTCACACGATCACGAACAACGCGACCAGATGTCGCACCAGGGACACGCGCCGCAGACGTCGTTGCCGTACGAGACACAACATTTCTACTGGCAACGCCACGTGTTGAAGCTGGCGATGTTTGAATAGTACGCACAGAACGTGTACCAACGCCACGAGATACAACACCACGAGAAGAACTTACTGTACCTGATTCCCCACGTCCCCTTGATACCGTTGATGTTGTTGAATTTGCACGCGGACTGGCACGACCAGAACGCGCCACATTCCCTGCACGTGTCGCCTGGGGACCATATACACCATTAGCCGAACCAGGCGCAATTGGATCTGCAAACGCAGCACGCATCGACATTAATGTAGAACATGTCAGAAACGCACCACCTAACAAAAATATTGTGCCGACAGCATTTTTACAACAATCTGAAAAATTACGACTTTTCATATTTACACTCCCCCGCGACTGGTATAACCCAGAAATCCGCTTTTTATGCACCAACAAACCTATGCGATGCATATATACTTTGTGTATATTATAACATTTTTGTCATGGTCTGTAAACAATTTAGTGCTATTAAAAGAATCACTAGAACAATATTCCTGATGCATAAAATTATTTAAAAATATATAATTCATATCAATGACAACAAAAAAAACACTTTTACCAGGAGCAATCGTTCTGGGAATGCATGACGCTTTGGTTTCCCAGACAGGAATTATTGCAGGACTGACTTTTTCCTTAGCAGACAGGTACTTAATCATAATGACCAGCATCATATCTGCAGTTGCTGCAGGCTTATCGATGGCTGCATCGAATTATCTGGCAAACAAGACAAACGATAGCGATCATGCAATATTGGCTGGATTAGTCACAGGAATAACATATCTTGGAACAAGCGCTTTATTAATTTTACCTTTTCTGATGACACAAAATGTATGCGCAGCAATAACGTCTGCATTCATCATTGCGATTATCATCATATTTGTGTGTAATTGGGGAATTTGTCGAACCAAAGAACGCCCTTTTTGGCGTCATACTCTTGAAATGCTTATAATTTGTAGCACTGTATCAATTGTAGCATTTATTATCGGAGAAGCTGCGAAACTGTGGCTTGGGATTATAATATAAAAAAACACTAATTTTATTTTGAGAAAAACGCTCTATCTCCAACACATTGACCATATGCAGAAATGCACTCTTTGTGCTTCGCAAAAAGTTCCTTTGCTTCTTCTATTGTAGAGCGCGCAGATTCTGTTGCCCATACTAAATCAGCACGAATACGCTGGACAGTTGTGATAACAAACTGCGCACCGTGCGCAGACATTGAAACAGTCCCATTTTTACTTTCAAATAAATCTATATTTTTTGCAACGGTCATATTGTGCATCCTTTGTTTTTTGTGCGAAACGCATTGTATATACAAACAACCAAAAGTCAAGTAAAATCAATAACCAAATTTATACAATTTTTTTTCAATCCATTTAACGATTCCTCTTTGGCGACCACCACCCCAACTGGACCAGCCATCGGTATCAACAATGCAACCATCACACAATTCCGCAACATCTGAAAAAGAACGACCACGCCCGCCACCACTGTGCGAAACAAATGGAATAACGGTCTTGCCCGATAAATCATATTTATGCAGGAAACTTTTTACTGGCTGAGACAGGTGATTTGCCCATACGGGTGATCCCAGAAATATAATATCATATTCATCAATTTGTGGCTCAGGCCCAGCCAATGGGGGCAGGATATTTTCTTCTACTTGTCGTGTTAACAATTCTTTGCGCACTTTATCATCAGCGGGATAGGGTTCGGCCAACATAATACGGTATAAATCGCCACCTGTTTCATCAACGATTGCGCGCGCAACATCACCTGTGTTGCCGTCCTGCATTGAAAAATATGCAATCAATATCCTTGGGGAATTTTGTGACGCATGCAAATATCCGCCAGTTACCAATAATGGCAATATCATAAAATATGCTTTTTTGAACATGTGGTATTCTCTCTTCCTCTGGTACGGACATGGTGTCATATTTACCCCAACACCGCCACAGGAACGATTCCCCAATAAAAAAGCCCCACACATGGGGCAGATTATCTTAGCGCGAACGCGTCTTGCGATATGGGCATGATTTGCTAAATAATTCACGATATGCCACACCACCAAGCGCACGCGGACAATTCTTATCTGTGCACCCACATGATTTGTTAGGATTATACGTGCAGCTAAATTCACGTATTGGCTCACACCACTGAATTTCATTGCGCAGATATCGACAAGCAACATCAAAATATTCACCTGCAGATAAATAATCCAAACTACCACGCGCTCTATGTTCTTCTGTAGAAAAAGATGTCTGTTTTATAACCGTCACAGCATAAAAGCAACCATTTGTTGTCAGATATACATCACCATTTTCATGTTCATAGTGCTTTATTGCCATGCTTGCATCGTGATAAATACCCATCGGGGTTATTGCCATAATAAAATCCTTTGCATTGTATTGCGTTGATAATAACAGAATTATATTCACAAGCAACAAAAAACCGCCCGAAATGGGCGGTGGGGGTTATAAACTAATTAAAAACAAACCTTCGGTATCTTTGTCTGTTATTACATACCAATGTTCGCCACCGGCGTCATCTGCGCCACCAAACAAAGAAAAACCACCCGGAGTGCGTAAAAAGTATACACTTGAATCATCTGCAATCAAATCATCAAAATTCAAAGCAGAACCATCGGTATAAACCCAATCTTGATATTGCGCGGCATCTGGGGCACCAGAACGCATTGCAACATGCACAGCATCAGCAGGGCAACGAACAATATAATTGTCCCGCGGTATAGTAATATTTTCTTGTTCGATAATCTTGGAACATTCTTCTGCTGTTTTGATGTTCAACTGACATTTGTTACTGTTGGGTTCAATGTCGCATATACTGGGTTTCTGGGTGCATTTTTCAATTGTGTTTGAGTTGACACGATGCGCTATTTTTTCACAATTTGAAACATCAGGCACCGCAAACAATGTCGACGGGACAAGCACTGCCGCCCATATCAGTTTTTTCATCTATCCATCCTTTTTATACTCTGGGAATATTATATCACAGTTGAAACCACAAACAAACAAAAAACCGCCCGAAATGGGCGGTGGAATTCGGTTTTCATATCGATAACTGGATTTATTCTGGCGACGACCTACTCTTCCGTGGCTTAAGCCAAAGTACCATCGGCGATACGGGGTTTCCCTGTCTGGTTCGGGATGGAACAGAGGGTGACTCCCGCTCAATAATCACCAGAATAAATCCAGCGAACATCATAATTCTTTTCTAAGAATCATACTTAACGTTCTCTTCAAGCATACCGTCAAGACATTAAAAAGTCAAGACGATAAGATAAAAAGTCAATGGTTCGATTAGTACTGTTAAGCTAAATCCATCACTGGACTTACACACACAGCCTATCAATGTCCTAGTCTAGAACTGAACTCATGGGGATATCTCATCTTGCGACCAGCTTCCCGCTTAGATGCTTTCAGCGGTTATCTGTTCCGAACATAGCTACCCTGCGGTGCCGCTGGCGCGACAACAGGTACACCAGAGGTTCGTTCGACCCGGTCCTCTCGTACTAAGGTCAAGTTCACTCAAATAT
>JAZRJE010000007.1:0-117175 GCA_045645645.1 Candidatus Enterousia sp. | reverse complement strand
AACACCTTGCGCAAATGCACACCCCATGATTTTTTTGTGCAAATCAATGGATTTGTTTTCATTTCCCCCTGAACATACATATAATTAATCTTAATTATATTGTTTTGTTCGTTATTTGGCAATATAAAAACTTCTTTTATTGAGGATAAATAAATTCAAAAAAAATCCCCCAAACTTGGGGGGATTTTTATTCCATGCTGGTGGTAATAATATCACCGTATTGACCAGCCTCTTCGCCGCCAATATAGCAATATATATGATTACCAATTTCATTCATGAACGTATCATATGCTTCTTGTTCGGCCTTATCTAATTTAGCGTTTTTGATTGCCTTGGTTGCAAAGAATGTCAATGCACCACCAGCAACCGCCGTCACCGCCCCAGTTATTCCAGCAGCAGTTTTTGTTTTTTTAGCAGCTGCTTTTTCTTTATCGGCCATTCCGACATATACATTACATCCGTTTTCTAGTTCAGCAAGCGCTTCCGTAAATGCCTTTTCTGCTACCTTGAACTCTTTTAATTTTTCTTCCTTTTTTACAGGATCTTTTTCAGAGTTATACGCTTTATACACATTTACATATTCAGACGCAGTTCCTTCAACCTTTTTAGTTATCACAGAACTAACACCCAATTTATCCGCCCATTCAACAGCTGGTTTTGCATAAGCTTGCGCCAGCTCTGGATTTGTCGATCCAACCTGCGCTTTTGCAGTTGCTATACCAGTTTTGCACAGATTAGACATTTCTTCATCTGATTTTACGGTCGTTTTCTTATTCAAGCCAGATAATTTACCAAACACTTCACCATTTGCAATTCCTGCACCTAAATACGCACCACCAATACCAGATGCCACTGCTGCAATTGGCGCCAACCACCATTCTAATCCCTTTACCTGTGATTTTTTAGCGTCACTGCGAGCATCTTTACCAACTATTTCCGCAATTTTTTCCAGATCTTTACCACTAATCCAGCTGCCACAGGTAAAACTGTCACCAGCCGCAAAATACGCCGTCGCCCAATCAGCACCTTTGTTAATAGCATCTTGAATGTCTTTGTTATCAGACTGTACATTTACACGTACACGACAGAACGAACCATACAATTCGTTACTGGCAACAATCTGATTTGGCTTTAACCCCGCTGTAGAATAATTGGTTGGAACCTTATTGTTCTTTAATTTAGCCCACATGAATGTTGAACCTAAATCATTTTTGCCCATTACACCACCAACATTTGATGACATACACATATTTTGCTGTTTAGTCAATTTTGCATTATATTTCGCCTGAGCTTCGTATTCTATATCTGTAATCAGTTCTTTGAACAATGTATTCGCAGCCTGAGTAGTCAAATATGATTTATAAGACTCATAAACAGGTTCATCATAAATATCACCATCAGCATCCATTTCATAACAGACACCTTCATAACCTTTTGAATTTGCACAAATGTCATTACCATTTGCGTCAACACGCTGAACCTGTTCCGTATCAACAGTTACTGTTTTTGCACCACCAGCATCAACCCAACCATCACGAACAGACGATGCACTGCCCCAATTGTTGGCCAAATTTGCCCCCTGAGCTAAACGAGCTTGTTCAATCTTCAAATGCTCGTCACAAACATCTGCACTCTTTACAGTATTCATACACAACCCCAACACAATTGTGTAATCTAGAACACCACCAACTTTGTTCATAGAACGATCAAAGTCTGCATCACCAGAATTAGTCAAATTGCCAACAATATCCGTACGATTACGATAGCAATTTACATAATCTGTACCACACATGGTTTTAACACAACTGGTTGCAATTGTTTGACACTGTTTTTTCATCTTTGCGATTGCAGCCATGCTGTAGTTGTTCGACAACGATGCATTCAATGACGCAACAACGCCGATTGGATCAGCTTGAGCCATTTCATCATATTCAGGGAACAACGTGTCAAACACACTGCTATTTAAGTAAGAATACGAATACGCTTCGTTTTTGATCGATGCATATGCATACTGACAATTTGTATCTGTGTTGACAATCGCTTCGCAACCACGTTTAATCTGTTCACGTGTTGATTCTTTATTTATAGATTCATTCGAACCATTAAATACAGATGTATAACAAACAGATCCTATGCCTTCGCCACAAGTGCGCATTGCACATGTACGAATTGTTTCAGTACATTTGTCTTTTGCACGTGTATCGAATTTTTGCATAATGTCTTGAATTTTAGAATCTACATACTTTTTACGCTGATCAATTGCTGCTTCAAAAACTTCTTCTTGTGCATCAATATCAGACAACTCACCCTTAGTCGGTGTTTTTTCACGGAACGTCATATGACAATATTTATTAGAACCAATCGTATCCAGACATGAGGTTTTTAAATAACGATTAACATCGCTTTTAGACAAAGTATCAATAGAAGACGCAGATGTTTCAACCGCTGTTATTTCTGAGCTTTCCGATGCCAAGTTTGCAGCAGTCACACGTTCAAGTGTACTGCCTTCGATACAACGGAACGGATTCGCAGTACAAGCACCCAAGAAACACTGTTCTACAACCTTGTAACATGTCGAAACCGCATTCATTGCAGCCAACTGTGCCCCATCCTCTATCATAGCGGAAACACGACCACTAATAGTTGCACTGGATGGCGTCCATGGATATACACCCAGCAATTCTTTTACACCATCACTTTGACAACGTGCCAATGTTGAATCACAAAACAATGCCTGTTTTCTAAATTCTTTGGCAGTTGTACACAATTCAAAGTCAGCACCACAAACACTATCCTTGTGCAGACATGACGTATAACGCTTTACGCATGTAGATGTGTCATACTGATTATTAATTGCTGCAGCAGATATCCACTGCCCCATCATACTGCCATCTGTTGGATATGTGTAGTCTAGAATTTCTTTTGTAACAGAATCTTGGGTTTTAATGGTGCCCAGAGAAGATATCGCAGACGCCCCAAACAAACTGCTAATACCAGCCGCAGAACACTGGGACAAAACATTTAAGCATACCGGCATTTTTCCATGAAACAGTTTGCGTGTTGTGCATTCTTCAAATTCAGAACCACAAGCATCATCGCCCTTCATACATTCGGTATAAGATTCAACGCATTCAGTATCCGTCATTGACGTCGAAGACGAAGATGTTGTTGACGACGCTACAGAATTTACATATGCCGTCAACGTCGGCAAACGACGCGCAGCTGTATTCGCAGCATTCGTCACACTGGGGCGAGCCGTCGCCGCCATAGCCGCTGGAATTACGGCAAAAACCGCCAACAAACTAACTGTTTTTTTGATTAAAGACATTCCCAGACTCCATATACTTTTGTTTTATTTTAACACAAAATAGGACGCATGGAAAGGGAAAAATAGTAAAAAACACCCTAATTATCCGATTTCTTCTAGCAGACATTTTAGTTCCGCCATATCATCTGGCAAACGTGATTTAAAACGCATCCGTTCACCAGTCACAGGATGTGCAAATTCTAAAATCTGGGCATGCAACATCTGACCATCATGCTCTTTTAAAAATTCAAGCAAATCTGGATCACGCACAGTCCCCAAACGCACACTGCCACGCCCATAAATCGGATCACAAACCACTGGAAATCCATGCGATGACATATGAACTCGTATTTGATGAGTACGCCCCGTCATTAATGTACAACGAAACTGAGTTACACCAGCACGTGAAAACACATCTATAACTTCGACTTCTGTATGTGCTGGCTTCCCACCCGTCTTTACCATTGTCATTTTTTGACGATTACGAGAAGAACGAGCAATATTTCCCGTAATGGTCGCACTTTCCCAATTCGGAACACCCCATGCAAAACACACGTACCTTCGCGTCAAATCATGCTCTGAAAACATTTTTACCAATTTACGATAAGCCACATCTGATTTTGCAAACACCATAACACCACTGGTATCCTTGTCTAAACGATGCACAACCCCTGGACGCACATCACCACCAAGCATCGACAAGTGAGTATGCGATAAAATATTTTGAACAAGTGTATGTGTTTTATTCCCAGCAGATGGATACATAACAACACCACGTGGTTTGTTAACCACAATAATATCGTCATCTTCAAATAAAATATCTAAATCAAAATCAGATGAAACATTGTGGGCAGCAACATCAGTAGACACATCGGGAATTTCCACAAAAATTTTATCACCGTTGCGAGTTTTTTCAGAAAATTTAACCGAATTTCCACCACGAGTAACTGTAAATTTTTGAATTTCACTGCGCGAAAATTCTGGCATCTGTTTAGACAAAAATTTATCTAGCCTGATTCCAACTTCTGTTTCTGACACACTAAATTCCCGTACACTTGACATAACACACCCTTATTCATAATCATTCCAGTCTGGACCACGTGTACAATCTGCTAAGTCTATGACAAAATGACGACCACTATCACTGTCTATAGTACAAGTCAACAATCCTGTCGTTGTCTTATCATCCGCATCACGAGATGCATTAAGCCATGCAAAATTTATAGTTTTCGGTGCCGCTATGCACGCCAAACGCAAACGATCATTACTGCCACCCTTAGGATCAATCCATGCACGCACACTGCCACCAAGACCATAACATGGAAATCCATCAAGATAATATAAAACCATTCCACGACCAACTAATGATGAACGACCACGAAATTCACCATAATATTCGTGTAACTGACGTCCCGTTACTGCTTCCCAGTCCGTACTGGTTGAAAATATAGAAACACGTGGCGCTGGCGCAACATCATCACAGTACGAATTTATAGAAAACATCACACTAAGTAAAAACACTGACAAAAAACGTTTCATTGTTTTGATTCCCCTGTTAACAATTGCACATCTATGCTTTTAATATCAGATGTAACTGGCGCAGATAAAACATGCTTAAATTCAGACACACCACCAGCATCAATCAATGTCGCCGACGGCATGAATTTCTGACTGCTGATCACACGCCCATTTGCATCACGCAAATAAATAATCAAATCAGGAACACCATATATATCAGTCGTTTGATTCGTTATCGTTCCAGACACAACCAATTGTTTTACACCTGCTTCATTAGTAACAACCTGATGCTCAGTCAAAACAGCAACCAATGGTTCTTTGTCTTTTTTACTGGGCTGGTATGTGACAACAACAGCAACAACAAATATTATTGCCGACAACAATGCACACAAAGACGCAAAAAACATCAAGAAAGTATTACGTCTTGTTGGCGCCGCAACAGTCCAAGTATGACCACATATTGCACAACGTACCGCAGAACCAGAACGTTCTGTTATATTATATTCTGTCTTACAAAAATCACATACTGTTTTCATATTACCCTTTATACCATAAATTATTCTAAATTCAACAAGCGATATTTCGCACGCACACGTGTTTGAATTTCACGGATTGCATTCATATAATCTGCTGCCGTCGCATTCTTGTTCGCAGATATCGCACCAAACAATACATTCGATTCCGTACCTGCAACACCTTCAAAATGTATTGCAAGTGTCGCCAGCCTTGATAACTCGGCCAGCGAAACATCTGAAAAATTTGCCGACGATGACGAAACATCCCAATAATAAGCAGAATTACGTGAATCTTCGATTTTGTTATAAACAACTAGTCTTGGCGTCATAGATCCTGCAAAACCAACCGTTGTATAAATTGATTCAATGCGCCCCGCAGTCATATCTAGCGACTGATTTATTTTTAATACTGATGGTAACTGATTATAATTTTCATCATATGGTTCTATTGAAAGACCAGCCAATGTTAAATTCGTCACCCACAAATCCCCCGTCGCAAACGATGAAAATTTGCCTGTATCCTTTAGAATAAAATCATTTGCAACATCCATCGTACGCCCATCTGCAGACAAACCACCTGAAACAGTTGCGTTTTGTGACGTATATATCGCATCTATAGATGTTCTGTTCTGAAAAATCAAATCTCGTACTGCAGCAGTGGTGATTGTCAATGTTTCTGCAAACTGTGTAGACATTGAATCAAAAAAAGTTACGTTCTTTATGTTATGCCCACCTAAATTAAACGCAGATAACATCGTTGCATCAGACAAATCTTCTGATGGCACACGCCATAAATATAATGCGTTATCACGTTTAACTGCAGTTGTACTAACAATACCATCAACCGCATCAATCCCCATATCTGCAACATTATTACGCCAAGATGAATAAGCGCCATAAACACGTGTCCCATCAACAAACCCCATGCTGCCACCGCCCATATTTACAATTTCACGTGTCCTAATTGGCGTAATAGCAGAATCAGAATATACAACCACCCCCTGAAGCGTGGAACTGCCTGTGCCGTCCGATGACTTTAATATACGCAATTGATATTTATCTGCATTTTCTAACACTACAGGAGACAATCCATAATCATACAAATCTTCTATATCTACGCGCGTTATATTTTTACCAACAACACGCAACAAGGCTTCTCTGTTTTCTATTATATACCGCTCTAATACATTTTGAATGCTGGCCATTTGCTTTGTTATCGCAACATTTTCAGCCTGAACTATCGCTGTTTTATGATACTCAAATATAAACGGTATTATCAATACCGCCAGCGCAATACTTAATAACAATTCAACCATCATATTGCCAAATTGATTGCGTGCTATCAATTCATAAAAAAGCCTTGTTCTTTTTTTCATACTTATTGCACCTGTTGTATATTTTTTGCACTAACCCAGCCAGATTTCATAATTGCATCAAATTCATTCTTATTTGGCATATCTAATTTTTTTGCACGACTTAAATTAAACTTACTAAACTTGGGCGGAGTTGTTGATGGAAAAACCCAATTGCCAATTCGTAGAGGTGATGTTGTCGACATTAACAATTCGCCAGATACTGTCAAACCAAAATCTTCATAAAATATAATTTCTTCGGTTGATAAAAATGGCACATACACAGTACCTGTAGAAATACCATTAAACCCACTGATTGTTTTCGAAGATTCTGATTTTAAAACAAAATTCTTAGACACATTAACAGATTTAGTAACCGTCGCATTATCAACGATAATCCTGCCTGAAGTCGTATAATTTGCGCCATTTAATTTATCTGCATAAATGTTTCTAAATCCTGTGACATCACCAGAAACACGTAAATTTTCGATAAATACATCACCACCATCCAGATTTGCACCCGATGAAAAATATACATTTTCTGCCACAACATCGTCCGAATTCATAAAAGTCGTAACCGCATTTGTCGACTTAATCGATTCTGCCGACAATGTAGCAATGTTATAAACGTTATAATTGTTCATATTCAAATCACGTTCCATAACATTTAGATTGTCTTCACCTGATGTTCCCCGATGCAAGTATTTTGAAGTATCTTCGCTGCTGACATCACGTACAATTCGATATATCAAATTCCCAGGCTTAAAATCAGGGGCAGCCACTGCCCATGAAGTACTGTACGCAACACCATCGTCACCAACAATGCCCGCATCCGCACCGATATGTTTTGCAATACGTGATGCCGTCAACAGATCTTCACCAATATTATACGCTAAATAAACATCTGTAATCGTGGCGCCACGTACAGTGTATTTATCAATTATTCCAGCCACCGGCACATCTGATATTAATTGCAATTCTTCGTCACTTAATCTAATTTGCGCAACATCTGGCCATTTATCCTGATTAACACGAACAAAATTTAACACATCATCACGCACATCCATTATTTGACTTGCATACGACATATCTCGTACAGTTTGTGCACTGCGAGAAATCTGACTGTATACAAACGGCGTGGCAAGCCCAACAATCCCCAACGCCAGCAAGACTTCCATTACACTGGCACCACGTGTTTCATCTATAAAAAATCTTGTTTTACATGCAGTCACTGCCACCCACCATCAAACATTGTTTTATATCAATTCTACGTTCAAGACGCTGCCAAAAAACATATTGACACACAATATGTTGCGCCAGCGATTTTGTATTGTACACACCATCAAAATCAGTAATCAAATCTTTGCACGTTATTGTATCCCCATTGTCTGACGACACATTTTTTATAATTGCAAATTTATCATTATTAATATCATCTATTAAAACATCTGGTAATAACGACGTTCCTGCTGGTCTTATATCAATAATTGTTGCACCACCACTGCCACTAGACAACCCCTGAGACGTTTGATCACGCAACGTAATATTAGAAACCCTTATTACACTTGTTTCAATACCACTTTTTGTACTGTATTCTAACGTATCAGCATCAACAAAAACATCTTGCCCACGTGCAACATTTAGGTAAGCGTCTATATCTAAACGTTCAACACTAAAACTGACGTTATTAGAAATAACATTCCCATGAACAGTCCATTTTGCTGGTCCCGTAAATGCTGTACGACCCGCAGTCATAGAAAAATCATAGACAGACGCAGCATTAGATGCAAAACTACCCATATCCCCAAATTTCGATACCGTCGTTGCATTTATTCTGCCCAGAACCAACGTTCCACGCGTTAATGACAACGCAGATTCGCCTGTACGACTTTGAAACACCGTCTTGTTCGCAGTTATATTTTTTATATCATTTTGCACCTTGCGACCAGATTCAATACCCGAAATAGTAAGCGTGGAAAATTGTCCAGATTCAAATTCGCCACGCGACGCAAAAACATCGCCTGCCTTATTAAAGACAAAACCACCCATATCAATATCTGTTAAAAAAGCACTGTTTTCTAAACTTGGATCATTGCGACGAACAATATCAGAATAATCGTCTGTTAAAACAATCCCTATACTAACCCCATCTTTAACACGTGACGCATAAAAACCAATACGACGCACCAATTCTGCCAACTTTATTTCCGACAGTTCGCCACCAGTTACCATAAGACTGGCAGAAACACCCAATGGCGTCTTATCTATTATCAATGCAATATCCTGCCCCAGCGCAGTTTTTGGAACAAACCCCAGCGGCAAACCATACGGCTCAAGCGTATCGCCAAAAGAATCACCAGATATAATTGTCTGACCATAAGAAAGATGTTTTGCATTTTCACGAACAAAAATACGCGACGCAACACTGGCATTATCAATTTGACGCGTCGCAGCATACATCTGTTCGTCAATATTGCGCGCTGCTAACTGTGATGCAATATACGGCACAAAGGCAAAAACTAGCGTCAATGCCAACAATGCTTGCGTCATAAAATTACCAGATTGTCTTTGCACTGAAACTAAAATACCTCCTACAGTGATTCAGGATAGCAATTGAAAAAAAATATTGCAATCAGTTTTAAGATAGATTAACATCACACTTGTTGATTTATTAGTGATAACTAAGATCACATAAGTGTAATTTCCAAATTAAAAGAAAAGATATGCAAAATAAAAAAAACCAGTCCGCAGTTGGTCAAATGATTCAACGTTGTCACAAATGGCGTCAAAAAAGAAAACAATATATGGATTTAGCTCGCCAAACATCTGACGAAATTGAACGCGAACGCTTATTGCAAGCCGCAGAACATTACGGTCGCATCGTAAACGCAGAACAAGACAAGATTGATTCTAGTCGCGACACAAAAGAAAAAGCTGCTGCAGAAAAAGCCATCGCAGAAGCAGAAGCAAATAATGCTAATGAAAATACAGATGATGACGAAACAACGTTCCCAGATTTTATTACTAATTTAAATTAAAAATAAACACTTTAATTGTTGAAATTTAACGGTGTTTTGCTATTGTATGACAAAAGGAAGATTAGCATGGATAGCAATTATACCGTTTTAGCACGAAAATATCGTAGTCAAGATTTTCAAACACTTATTGGCCAGGACGTTTTGGTAAAAACGCTAACAACAGCGATTAACACTGGTCGCATTGCGCACGCATATATATTCACAGGAATACGTGGCACAGGAAAAACAAGTACTGCGCGTATACTGGCCAAGGCATTAAATTGTCTGTCAGGTGATGGCGCAACAGCTTCACCATGCGGAACATGTGAAAACTGTCGTGCAATTGCAGCAGGTCAGCATATTGATGTAATGGAAATTGATGCTGCATCACATACTGGTGTAGACAATATGCGCGACATATTAGACGCCGCACAGTATCGACCAACAAATGGTCGCTATAAGGTTTATATTATTGACGAAGTGCATATGCTGTCGACCAGTGCTTTTAATGCCCTGCTAAAAACATTGGAAGAACCACCTGCACACGTTATATTTATTCTAGCAACAACAGAAATTCGTAAAGTACCAGTCACAATCCTGTCACGTTGCCAGCGCTTTGATTTAGTTCGCGTTTCATTAGACGTATTAAAAAAACACTTTGCTTGGATAGCAGAACAAGAAAACGTTGAATTGACCGATGGCGCAAACGATTTATTAGCACGTGCTGCAGACGGTTCTGTCCGTGATGGATTATCACTGTTGGACCAGGCAATCGCACAAACGGGCGGTCACGTTGATGAAAACGCTGTACTGGACATGCTTAAGCGTGCTGACCGAAGTGTAGTTGTTGATTTTATGAAAACTATCCTGTCGGGTAATACTGCTGCTGCATTAGACAAGGTCGACCAGATTTACAACAACGGCGCAGATTTATCTATGCTGCTATTGGACATGATGGAATGGACACACTGGGCAACACGTATGCACCCAAGTTTACACGCTGGGGACGTTACAAATATTCCATATACCGCAGATCAAAAAAATCAAATTCGTGAAATAAACAAATCGACAACCTTAAATACCTTGTCCAGAATATGGCAGGTGATGGTTGCAGCTGTTCCAGAAATGCAGGCCAGCGGTAATCAAAAACAATGTTTTGATATGTTAATAATTCGAATGATGCACATCGCAGATTTGCCAGCTGTTACAGAATTATTAAAACAAAACGATACACCAAGACCAAACACAGATGCTGTCAAACAAGCACTGAACAATCGTACACAAACATCAGAAAATGTTTCAAAATCATCAACAATAACAATTACTGATGCAACACAACTGGCTGCAGCATTACAAGAATCTAAAGAAATTCTGCTATACTCTTATTATTCCAGCAATATAGAAGTAGCTGAAATTTCCGATAATAAAATTAAATATTTTGATCGTCGTGGTGACGCAGATTTTGCACAACGTTTATCAACCTGGCTTATGAACAAAACTGGACATCAATGGCAGCTAGAACGTGCAACAGAAACTGTTCACACACATACTATTACAGAACAAAAACAAGAAGAATTAGCCGCTGACCCAATGATTGCCAGCGCAATGAGCTTGTTTGAAAATGCAGAAATTGTGGGGGTAAAATAAAATGAGATATGAATCTGGTCGTTCCTTGATTGAAATAGTTGGTGTAATTGCAATTGGTACCGTGATGACGGCTGCAGCAATTGGAATGTTTCGAACAATGCGCGATAATCACGCACGTAATATTGCTGATTCTCAAATAAAACAGATTGCAACAGATGTAAAAACTCTATTGGAATCACGCGGTGACTATAGCGGTGTTTCCGTAGACTATTTAATTAAAGCTGGCGCATTAAAATCTAATAAGTCACCACTGGGTGGAAAAGACTGGTCTGTTATTTCTAGCGCCGATGGATTATCTTTTTCAATAAACCTGACAGAATTAACAGAAGGTGAATGTGCATACTTCGCAACATCAGTGCCAACATGGGCATCCAGCGTTTTAATCAATGGATACGAAGTACAAAAAGGTTTTAGTTCTTGTTTTTCAACACCAACAAACCAAGTCTCTTTTATAATCGAATAAATGTATATAAAATTTGCTGTTTTATCATTTTGTTTGCTGATGTGCGGATGTACACCATATCACAGCCCAGCACGCGAAACATGGTCACAATATCTTAATGGCGTCAGCTTTACAGACATGACAGAGTTCGCACGCGTCGCCAAACGTCCTGTGTATTTAGGTTCGGGTGGTAAGTTAGTTTTAGACACCACAAAACAGGATAAAAACGCACAACATGATAACAAAACAGAAAATGATAATGAGTTAATATTACAATATATGACACAGTTAGAATATAAACTGTATGACACGTTGCGCAAACCAGGTATATCTGTTCAACGTGCAGGAACAGATGTTGTTGTAATACTGGTGCGTGATGCAATAATGGAATTGAACGTTGCCGACATTTCTGAAACAGGTGACGACACATTAAATAAAATAGTTAAAATACTTAAACAATATGACGCAACTTTTATTGAGGTTGCAGGTTATACTGACGCAATGCGCGATCAAAACGCCGCATATACATTGTCATCAGATATGGCAAAAAGGGTTGGTGTTTACATGGGACAACACGGAATAAACACAACGCGCATGTTTATTGTTGGACGTGGTTCCGCACGTCCGATTGCAGGACAAGATGATATCGGCAGACTTACAAACAGACGGGTCGAATTACGTATTGTTCCAGCCAGATAAAACAAGATAACTTTCTCTTTCCATTTAAAAAAAATGCTGCTATAGTGGCTGTGCTAACAAATAAAAAACAAAAGGATTGGATTATGACAACAAAAACAGAAATAAACCCAGTTGCCAAAAAATATTCAAAATTTGGCATCATTGCTGCATTAGTGATTGCGGTTGCAGCAGGTGGCATATGGTTGGTATCAGCACTGAATAACAATTCAGGAACAACTATTGAAGAATCAATGGCGGTTGTATCAGAAGACGCAACAAATGGTGCAAATTTACGCATTGCTGTTATTCGAATGGATGAAATCCAAAACAAAGCAAACGCTCTGACAGATTTGCGTAAACAAAAAGAAGGATATGAATCTAAATTGCGCGATGAATTAACTAAACGTCAGAAAGAGTTAGAAAAAGAAAAAGTGGAAATCGAAAAATCACAAGACGTGTTATCTCGTGAAGCTTTACAACGTCGTGTCGTTGATTACCAAGGACGTGTAAACGAATTACAACGTGATTTGACAGAACGCGCACAAAGCATTGAAATGTCTTTCCAAAAGGCTTTGAATGAAGTTCAAACAAAACACTTGGATCCTATTATCGAAGGCACAATTGCAAAGAAAAAACTATCATTGGTAATCGATGGTCGTTTTGCACGCGTTGGCGCAGATGCAGAAAATCTGGATATTACAGATGAAGTCATCAAAGCTTTGGACAAAAAGATATCTAAGGTAAAAATGGATACACCAAAGGGCTTCTAAAAAACAACTTTGAAAACACGCCCCCATTGTGGGGCGTTTTTCTTGAAATCTAAAATTATTCTGGTACGATTCATGTCATACTATAAGAATAACAACAAGGTATTAACATGAACATTGAACTGGGTAAAAATATTAATCCACGTGATATAGAAACCAGAATCCAGGATTTCTGGGATAAAAATAACTTTTGGGCAAACGATGTAAATTCTAATAAAAAACCTTTTTGTATTATGATGCCCCCACCAAATGTAACTGGTAATTTACATATGGGACACGCCTTGGACAATGTTCTGACAGATATTATGTGCCGATATAAACGCATGTCTGGTTTCGATGTTTTATGGCAACCTGGGACAGACCACGCATCAATCGCAACACAATTATTGGTTGAACGCGATTTATCTAAACGTGGTATCAATCCACATGCATTAAGCTTGGATGAAAAACTGAATGCTGCATGGAAATGGAAAGCTGATAAGGGTGGCCAAATCATGAATCAGCTACATATCCTGGGTGTAACACCAGTATGGAATCGCGAACGATTTACCATGGATGAAGGCCTGTCCAATGCCGTAACAAAATTGTTCGTAAAAATGTATAACGAAGGCATGATTTATCGCGAAAAACGCTTGGTTAATTGGTGCCCAAAACAACAAACTTCTGTGTCTGATTTGGAAGTAGAAACACGCGAAGAACATGGTAAATTTTATTATTTTAATTATCCTTTGGTCAGTGGTGGTGTTATTGAAATTGCAACAACTCGCCCAGAAACATTATTTGGCGATCAGGCAATCGCAGTTCATCCAGAAAATGAAAAATTAAAACATTTAATTGGTCAGAAAGCTATTATCCCACTGACAAACATTGAAATTCCAATTATTGGCGACGAACATGCAGATCCAGAAAAAGGTACTGGGGCGGTAAAAATTACCCCTGCACATGACTTTGATGACTGGGAAGTCGGCGTTCGCCATAACCTGACACCAATATGCATATTAACACCAGACGCAAAAATGAACGACAATCCAGTTGTTCCAGTTAAATATCGTGGATTGGATCGCTATGAGGCACGTAAAGCCGTTGTCGAAGATATTGAAGCAAATGGATTATTGGTGAAAATCGAAGACAAAATTATTCCAACACCTTATTCTGAACGCGGTCAAGTCCCAGTAGAACCATATCTGACAGACCAATGGTTTGTCGATGCTGAAAAATTGGCAATACCAGCAATAAAAGCCGTAGAAGAAGGAAAAATAAAATTTTTACCAGAACATAGATATAACTTATTTATGTCTTGGATGAAAAATATTCGACCATGGACAATTTCACGTCAATTGTGGTGGGGCCATCATATCCCAGCATGGTATGACGATGCAGGTAATGTCTATGTAGCTGAAACCGAAAAACAAGCAATCGAAATGTCTGGTGGAAAAACTTTAGCACGTGATCCAGACGTTTTGGACACATGGTTTTCATCTGGTTTATGGCCTTTTTCAACATTGGGTTGGCCAGAACAAACATTAGAGCTTAAAAAGTATTATCCAACAGATTTATTATATACCGCTGCGGATATTATTTTCTTTTGGGTGGCACGTATGGTGATGATGGGGATTTACGTAATGGGCGACGTGCCTTTTCATACAGTAAACTTTCATGGTTTGGTACGTGATGCCAAAGGACAAAAAATGTCTAAAACAAAAGGCAATGGTACAGACCCTTTAACAACAGTGGACAAGTTCGGGGTTGATGCATTGCGTTATTGGATTGCAACCGCACCAATCGGCACAGATATTCGATACAGCGATGATGAAGTTAAACGTGGTTCAAAACTGCTGACTAAATTATGGAATGCTTCAAAATATGTTTTAATGAACCTGTCTGATTTTGAACCATCAACAGCAAAACAAATCCCTGTTGCGGACCGCTTTATCGAAGACAGATGGGTATTAAATGAATTAAACAAAACGGTTGCTGAAGCACGCAAGCATTTGGATAAGTATGATAATTACAATTCACGTGCAGCTATTGATACATTCTTCTGGGATGTTTTCTGTGACCAATATTTGGAATTCATTAAAGATCGTTTCTGGGCCCCAGAAAAATACAGCGTAGAATCTAAATTATCTGCCCAGTGGACATTGTACACAGTTCTGCGTGCAATAATCGGGTTGTATGCACCATTTATCCCGTTCTTGACCGAAGAATTATGGCAAAAAATTTATCAGCCTTATGAAGATGAACAAACCTTGCATTTGACACAGTATCCAATGGTTATGCCAGAATACGATACAGATGTATCACAGATGGATATTGCACTGGAAATATTGAAAAACATTCGTGGTCTGCGCACTGATAGAAAGGTTGGTAATGGTGCTAAGCTGGAAACATTAACAATTCCGTCTGACACACCAGAACAGTTGCATGGATTGATAAAATCTGCGGCACGTGCAAATGAAATTATGTTGGGCGACACATTGGATTTCGTTGTTGCAGAACAAAAAATCGTAGGGTAACCAAATGGCAGAAAAACTGACCGAAAAACGAGTTTTACAGGCATACCAGTGTGACAGGTTTAGCAATGTTCGTCCATTGATTTTAATGAACGAATTACAATCAATTGCTGACCGTCATGCTGAAATCTTAGGCTGTGGTCGAACATATTGCTTGGAAAATAACGTTGGTTGGGTTGTTATGTATTACCTGGTTGATATTATTGAATTACCAACCGAAGGTGAAGAGTTAACATTTACCACATGGCCATCATGCCAGGATGCACTACGTGCCACACGTGACTTTGAAATTCATGGCGCAGACGGTCGATTGATGGTACGCGCAACATCACAATGGGTGCTGATTGATATGGCACGACGCCGACCTTTGCCATTAGCACAACATCTGTCACCTGATGTGGTTGTGCCAACACGTGCCTATGGTTGCGCATTTGAAAAATTCCCTGACTTTGAAACAAACAAAAGTCATATAATGAAATGTCGATTTGACGATATTGATGTTAATCAACATATTAACAATGCGGTCTATGCAGTTTGGGCAACAGAAAGTGTTGGTTATCAGTATCGAAGCACACATAAATTACGAAGAATTGATATAAACTTTAAAAAAGAAATAAATCCAGATACACCAGAAATAAGAATCGATGTTGCAATTGATGGGTTAATAACGCGACATAAAATTTGTACAAATGACACAGAACACGCAATTGTCATTTGTCACTGGGAAAAACTGTAAAAAAACAACCGCAATATTGCGGTTGTTTTTTACTTATCTGCGTCCACCGCCACCACCCATTGGTCCACGCATTTGCATCTGCTGACCAGACGACATTGTTTTCGCACCAACACGTCCTGTGATTATTTTATCACCCATTTGTATTTCATTAGAAATAATTTCTGTTTCTGTTGCAGTTGTTAAACCTTTGCTATATGGAACAAGAACTATATTTTCGTCACGCATCAACATCAAATGTGTCTTTGGTGTTGCACCATTGATTAAAGAATCTTCGGCAATACCATTAAATGTACGAACCAAAAACGCTGCGTTTGCCGCCTTCCATACGTTTTCTTTTTCAGAAATAATAATTGTTACGAACGCTGTCATACCTGGCTTTAATCGTAAATCTGTATTATCAACATCAATTACAACCGTATAAACAACCACATTTGATGTAACAGTTGGAGATAAACGTATTTGACGAACAACACCTTCGAATGTTTCTGTTGGATACGCATCAACAGTAAACGTAACTGGTTGACCTTCTTTGATAACACCAATGTCTGCTTCGGACACAGATGTTTCTATTTGCATTTTTGTTAAGTCTTCTGCAATTTCAAACAAGTCTGGCGTCTGGAAAGATGCCGCAACAGTTTGTCCAACATCAACCTTGCGCGAGATTACAGTCCCCTTAACAGGAGATGTAATTGTTGCATAGCCCAAATTTGTCACAGCACGATCATATTGTGACTGCATCCGTTTAACTGACTGTTCTGCTTGTTGATATGATGTTTCTGACTGCTCCATTTCGGCACGTGGAATAATACCATCTGCATATAGCATCTTATTACGTTCATACTCACTTTTGGCATAGTTACGTTGTGATATTGCACTGTCCAGTGAAGCCTTTGATTCGTCAACGGTTGCCTGTAATACAGATGGTTCTATGGTCAATAAAACATCACCTTTTTCAACTGTAGAATTAAAATCAACATACAAATTATCAATCGTTCCAGAAACCTGGGATCCAACACTGACGGTATTAACAGGCTGTATTTCACCAGTCGCTGTCACCACCTGACGCAAATCACCACGCGAAATATTAACCATAGAATATTTTACACGCTTATTTTCTTCGCCACCAAATATAAATATTCCACCCAGAACGGCGATTAATATAATCGTCAGCCACCAACGTTTACCCCACAACCACGACAATAAACGCTTATACCAGCGACGTTTTGGAACAGTTACTGTTTTTACATTATTTGCTGCTTTCTTTGCCATTATTTTCTTCCTTTTCTAATTCCGCCTTTAATTCACCAACCGACAGCGCAACAGCTGCACGTTTTGTAAATAAATCGTAACGTGCCGCATTATGTTGCTTTTCCGCCGTTACCAGATCTGATTGTGCCGTCTGCCAATCAAGCATAGTTGCACGACCAACCTTGTACATACCAGCCGTAACACGTTCTGATTCAGACGCAGACTTTAACAGCGTTTCCGTTTGCTTTAAAACTTTCTGAGCAGTCTTGTAATTCTGATATGCAGTAAATATATCAAGCGACGCATTATCAGAGACACTGCGTTCCTGTTCAACTGCACGATCATAATTTGCCGACGCACTACGTATTCCATAAATGTTTGCAAAACCCGCAAATATTGGCATAGACGCACGAATACCTATGCTGCCACTGATTTCATCAACACCAGCGTTATATGTTTCTGTTGGTCGATTGTTCCATGACAATGACCCAGATGCAGAAATTGATGGTAAATTCTTTAAAAAAGCACTATTGCGTCGATGCCATGCTGCATCTTTGTTGGCAGTTGCACGTAATAAGTCTGGACGTTTTTCCTGTGCAATTTCAAATAGCTCCGCCAAAGACTGCGTTTCACCAGGCATTCCAATTTCTGATGGCAAGTCCGCAATTTCCAGTGTCTGGTCTGCAGGGAACGATAACTGTGTCAGTAATTTTCCCTTTGCTATTTCACGATTGTTTTTCGCACGCTCTAAATCCAGTTCACGACTGGCTAATGTGGTATCTGCCTTATATACGTCTGCCTTTGCAACAGATCCTGCCTTAAATTTTTTAGTCGCCATTTCATGCGCTGTCTTTGCAACGGACAATAATTTTTCAGCTGATTTTACATCCGCATCCGCATTTAACAATGAATAATACGAACCAATTAAACCATAAATATAATTTTGCACAGATTCATCATAATCAAACCCTGCTGCACGCCATGCTGCTATTAACTGATTCTGGTCAGACAGACGTTTTCCAAAATCAAATATCAGATACGATGCAGATAACGATGCACCATACGACCAATCACCCCACTCTTTATTTCTGTATGGTAAATTTGCATTTGCACTGGCACTGACACTGGGCAAATAATTTGCATAGCCAGCATTTTTTGAAAAATGAGCCGATTCGTATGACAAATATGACGCTGCAGTTTGCGGATTTCGGCACAATCCCAGCTCTATAACCTGAGGCAACGTCATTCGTTCTGACGGCACAACCGTACGTGTTGCACAGTCATCAGATGACGCCATGACACAATATGGCATTAACAAAAACACCAAAAACGACAGTTTTCTCATATAAATTCTCTCTCTGAAACAATACTTTTTTTATTTTATACTTTTTTATGTTGAATTACAATTTTTTTTTGCGTAATATATCTTACGCAGTTAGGGCTTGGTGGCAGAGTGGTTATGCAGAGGACTGCAAATCCTTGGATGCCGGTTCGATTCCGACCCAAGCCTCCAAATAAAAAACACCCAAAATTGGGTGTTTTTTCTTTTTCATTTAAAAATTAAAGACATGCAAATGCGGCACTATTGTTCTTAATAACAAACCAGCCCATACGATAATCCGTCGCGTATACAGTCAATAAAAATAAAGCTATGATACCAATGACCATTAACACATTACTACGTTTGCCACGCATACAATATAAAGCAATATTATAAAACAAAAACAACACATATGCGTCAACCAATAAACTGATTACCCACATTGATGTACAATTAAACGCTAATGCATTTAACCCCAAAATTACAGGATACATAAAAAATACAGACGCCAAACCCTTTATCGCAATTTCCCAATCACGCTCGCCCCCCGTAATTTCGGAAACCAGCATCATTAATCCACCCATAATAAACAATACACCCACCGCAATAACAGGTGTAATAATCAACGCACTAAACAACGAACTAACCGTAAAGGATGCGCCTGTTAGCAAATTGATCACAAATACTAATATTCCACCAACTAATCCATATAAGAAGGCTTTGAACATCGCCTCTTCCATATTTCCATCTGCGACAATTTTCGTAAAATAACGACGCGGGTTTACAATAATACTGCGAACATGTCCAAGTGCACGTTTAATTTTTTTTATCATTTTTCACCCCCAGATTTGATTATTTATATTTTTGCTTTATAATTACAAAAAATCAATGGAAAAAACGATGTTAAAAGTAACAATAGCAGGACGCCCTAATACAGGAAAGTCTACCTTGTTTAATGCACTGACAGGAACACGTGACGCACTGGTTCACGATCGCCCAGGTGTTACACGTGATACAATTTGTGGCAACTTCTGTAATCGTCCATATAAACTGATGGATACTGCCGGACTGGAAAACGCAAAAGATGGAATTGCTTTAGATTCTACCAATATGGCCATCGATGCAATAATGCAGTCTGACGCCATTTTGTTTGTTGTTGATGGACGAACAGGCCTGACCAATGAAGATTTAGATTGGGCACGTTTAGTGCACCGCAAAACACATGCACCTGTATTGCTGCTGGTTAACAAATCCGAATCTGGTAAGCGTATGGCTGATATTCATGAATTTTACAAACTAGGGTTCGGTGAACCACAATTGATTTCTGCTGAACACAAACGTGGATTTGATGAAATATATGAATTCTTAGATAAGATTGCTGGTGAAGACAACTTAACCCAAACAACACAAAAAAACAATGAAGAAAAACGCATTAAGATTGCGATTATGGGTCAGCCAAACGTTGGAAAGTCTACATTGGTTAATCGTGTTTTAGGACAACAACGCCAAATTGTTATGGACGCACCTGGAATCACACGTGACACAGTTAAAATTCCAACTAAATTTTATGGTCGCGACATTATTTTAATGGACACGGCTGGATTACGCCGAAAAGCAGGCGTTAAGGACGATGTAGAAACATTATCCGCATTAAAATCATTGGACGCTATTAGTAAAGCAGATGTTGTTATACTGGTTGTGGATGCAACTAAAAATATTGAAAACCAAGCATTAGGAATCGCTGGACGCGTATATGATGCAGGCAAAATTTTATGCGTCGCACTAAACAAATGGGATTTGATTGACCAAGCGGAAAGAGATGAAAAATTACTAAAATTAAAACACCAATTTTCTAATTCTTTTCACCAGATTATCAAACCATTAATATTAGCTATTTCTGCAGAGACTGGCACAGGGGTACAAAATCTATTTAAGCGCGTTTACGAACAATGGGATATTTCATCAGCCCAAGCACCAACAAGCTTAATCAACAGAATCGTTGAAAAATTAGTTACTGATCGACAACCCCCAATGTCACGACTAAAACGACCAATGAAAATTAAATTTGCACGCCAAACTGGACGTCACCCAATGAAAATCACAATTAATGTTGGTGGTGCGTCAGACATACCAGAATCATATACCAGGTATTTAAGACGTGGAATTGCAACGGCATTAAAATGGGAACACTTGCCCGTTGTAATTGATTATCAAAAATCGGATAATCCTTTTGATTGATATAAAATCAATCTTACATTATTTTATCCACAAGATTATACCATATCTATCATTAGACTTTTGGTTTAGTAAATATTGGCCACAAACTAATTATAATAATATTTTATTTGACAAATGTTTTTTTTGACAGCAGAATACAACGTATGAGCCCAGAAACTATTAAATTTTTACATCACATAATTCGTTCACGTAGCATTGGCGTTATCTATACAGACACAGAAGTAGAATACACAATCGAAATGGACGACGGAACTGTATTTGGATTTTCTTGCGTATACACAACAGACGAACACAATAGACCAGGTCGATATTATATCATTACAATGAACAATCAAACATTAATAGACGGATTCTGCATAGAAAACAAAAGACCAACTGAAACAACACACAAGATTATGGAATTACTGCGTCACTGCTCTAACAAAATCTTGGTCCAAGAAATGAAATCCAGACAAAACGGTCTTTTAATGCAATTAGAAAAAAACAAGCCATATAACTAGACATGAACCCAGACAATAAAAATCTTTTAGTAAAAATGATTGATAAGTACCCTGTGTCTGTTACAACCATGGACCAAATCGTTATGTATCATATAATGGTACCAGACAATGCACCATTGGCGATTTGTGCAGAAATAACCGCAACAGATAAAAATGGATCAAATATTTATTATTCAGTTTTTTTGGGAAACGACTTATTAGAAGAAGCAAATATCAACACTGGCAAAAAACACACACTAAACTCTGTAGCAAAAGACATAATAGAGATTATGCGTTTATGTAGCACAAAAATAATAATGCAGGAAGCACATCTGAAACACACTAAATTTATGTTACATGAAATATCAAATAAAAAAAATTATTCTTAGACTGTACGTGCAACCCGACAAAAAGTAACACCACAAACAGACGCTGCACCTGCCTTTATTAATACACGACACAGTTCATAAAAAGTTGCCCCTGTCGTCATAACATCATCAACCAATAAAATATTTTTCCCTGCTATATTTTCTGGTTTAACAACATCAAAAACACTACGAATATTTTCTTTTCTCATACGCAAATTCAAATGCCCCATATCACGCCTATATTTTCGCACAACAGAATCAAAATCTATTCTTACGCCCATTGTTTTAGCAATTGGGGCCGCCAACAAAGCCGATTGATTATAACCACGTTTAAATAAACGACGATATGCCAATGGTACTGGCATAATAATATCTATATTCGACAACTCTCGATCACGCAAGGCCCATATCATGGCTCGTGCCATAAATGACGAATAAGATATTCGACCCGCATGCTTAAACGGTAATACTGCATTACGCGACATATCGTCATACACACATGCTGAACGAATCCAATCTAGTTGATTCCCACCAGACGCACAAACAGGACACTTTGCATCACACCCAACATCCATTACAAATGGATAACCACAACAAACACACTTAGACCCATCAATCCAATTGAAAGAAGTCCAACAATCTGCACATAATTCACCATGTATTGATACTGGCGTGCCACACAGTGGACACGCCAGAGGAAATAAAAAATTCATTACTGATTTAAAAAGACTTTTTACCACGTCATACTTTTATATTTCTTGGATGATACCGTATCACCAAACATATTACGCTTTTGCTGTGACAGACTCTCATACTGTTCACTTGAAATCACACGCAAAACAAAACCTTCCTCATTACGCTGACTAAGCACAGGCATAATTCGTTGCTGTGACACACCTGTATCTCGTAAGACCTGCTCTACTATTGCCAGGCGACGAGCAGTCAATTTGCGCATATCCGCATCTGTTGTTGCGCTGGATGGTATTGCTATTTGAATCGCACGTGTTGGGTTATGCACAACAATCGCAGCATATTCACTTAACAAATTATAGTTATCACGAGATAATGCTGAATCATCGTTACGAAATTTTATTTTTATCTCAAGCGGACGAATACCTGCATCTTCTGTTAAATCACGAGCAGATGTAAAACCCGCTGTTGACGCAGACATATCACTGACAACATCAAAACTATCATCTATCTGATATGTCGAAAGATGCTTGTTTTCTGACAAGAACGTCTTACGAAAAGCACGACGTAATTCTGATGGACTTAACTTTGTCATATCGTCACGCACAGCCGCAATGCGCGGAGATTCGTTTTTTTCCACTGTACGAACAATAACATCTTGGGTTTCCATTGGAACAACCATTCGACGCACCGCAATACTTTCTGGCTGTTCTTGTTGTGATGCATTTGCAACATTAACAACAGGTTTCAACCCCTGTTCTGCTACAGGCTGTACTTTCTTTTCCATCGCAACTGGACGCGCAATAACACGTGATGCGACATTCTGTTGCACCTGAACACTTTCGTCTGCACGACGCTGCAATTCAACCAAACGATCTATTTGAGCATCCAAATCCGACTTTTTATCATTTATAACCCGCGAAGGAACAGAACGGTTTTCTTCTTGATACGCAAACGTTTTTGGCATGGAAGAAGAATCTAAATTTTCTTCAGGCAACAAATCATCACTGCGATAGACCGCAAACTCTGACAGAGACGGCATGCGCAACGGCGCATCTGCACTGACCGCACCGCGCGCCCACAAATCATCACTGGGACGACGTGGCGACAAAACATCACCGACAGAAGCAATTGCTTCACCAACGTCTGTTTTCTTAGAAACTTGCGCAACTACCCGCTTTGACACAGGACGTGCAACAACATTCTTGTGTGGTAATTTTTTTTCTGGTTCAACAACACTTTCCCCAAACGCTGCACGTGCAGACACTGCCCCAGAAGCTAAATTCACAACTGGCAAACGCGCATCAGCAAATACAGGCATTACAAACAATAATGCAAAAACAGAAACAGTTATGTGACGCATAATTCCTTTCCTTCCTGCTTTAATCATAGAACAAATCACAAAACTAGAGCAAGCAGAAAAAACAACTAAATTCATAATAAAAAAATTCCCGCACATCGTACGGGAACCTTTTATTTTAAAACTGCATCGCAGATTAATTTTACAGCATTGTTTTCAACACGTGACTTTACTGCCATTTTTGCAAGCCTTGCTGGATTTGCAAACAATTCAGTCAATGTTGCACTTAACCATTTTGGTGTAAATTTTGACTGTTCTACAGCAAAACCACCACCCAATTTTGCAAAAGCATCTGCGTTGGCGGCCTGATCTGGATTAATATTTAACGGTACTAAAATTGCAGGGCGTCCAATCGTTTCCAATTCTATTACTGTACTGGCACCACTGCGACCAATTACCAAATCAGAATTAGCAATCGCACCAGCCATATCATGAATAAAAGACAAAACATTTGCATGTATTTTATTGTCTGCATAAAATTGTTGCAGACGCGCAACATTTTCTGGACGTGTTTGATGCGTAACAAATATTTTTTTATTTTTCATTGCACTGATTGCAACAGGAACAACTTCATCCAGTATCGTCGCACCCAATGAACCACCAGTAACTAGAAGTTTTGATTCGCCTGGCAAATCAGCACCCGCATAAGATATAAAATCATGTCGCACAGGTAAACCCGTATAAATTATATCCGTATTTGTATCAGAAGGCATACCTTTTACACTAGTAAAACTTGTCATAAGCGTTTTTACCCAGCGCATTGTAAATTTGTTGGCACGACCAATTGCAGCATTTTGTTCATGCAAAAATGTCGGAATACGCCAAACATGTGCTGCAAAAACTGGCGCAACCGATGCATACCCCCCAAACGCTACAACCCTGTCTGGCCGTGAAACCGCAAAGCGAAGCGTTAAAAAGAATGCCGTTATCGCAATTTTAGATAATGCTATTAATTGTTTTAGTTTGCTTTTCGCACCAACACCAGACGCCCAAACATATACAACCTTTGCACCATTTGGTCGCCCTGATTTAACCATCTTTTTAACACGACTATCGCACGAAATTATTACACGTGCATTTCTATTAACTAATTCTTCGGCAACAGCCAACGCAGGAAAAACATGCCCTCCCGTACCACCTGTTGCAATCCAAACTTTTATTTTCTTTTTCATTTGTTAATCCTATCTCCATTTGTCTTCACGAATAATCGCAAGAACCATTCCAAACAACAAACAATACCCCAGAAAAGAACTGCCCCCAGAAGAAATAAAAGGCAACGTCATTCCCTTAGGTGGCATCATACCCAATGTCGTGGCTAAATTTATACATATTTGACATCCAAACAACGCAGTCGTACCCCCAACAGCATAAAAGACAAACAAGTCTCGTGCCGACATTGCTGCCACTGTTAGACGACGAACAACAATTAATAACAAAACCAACAATCCACACGCCAATATGGCCCCCCAATCTTCCGCTATTGCCGCAAAAATAAAGTCTGTATGAGCGTCTGGCAAAGCTTCTTTAGCAAACGCTTCATCACCCATACCAAACAAACCACCTTGGCGCACAGCATTTACAGACAACCCAACCTGCGTCGTCGGATCAAGTGGCTTAAAGAAATCTAGAACACGACGATGTACATGCGAATGAAATAAAAACGCTAAAAAACCAATCCCACCAAACACCCCAATTAACGGCAACCATATTTTTCTGGGAAGACCCGCAATAAAGAACATTGTCCCAATTACCGCAATATATAAAAGCGTAGTGCCAACGTCTGGCTGTTTAAACAATATTAGCAACACTAAACCTAATGGAACTAAATACGTCCACCAGCTTATCCAATTAAGTCGCCATGCATCACGATTTAAAAATATATCCTTGCCAAAAAATTCCTTCATCTTAGATAAAAACCATGCAGTCATAATTACAAGACCAGGCTTCATAATATCTGATGGCATTAACTGGACACCACCAATTACAGCCCAACGCTCTGATCCATGACTGGCAACAGGGTTAATTACAGTCCATATCAACAACAGAAAACACACTGCAACATTCGCACCAGAAATCGCCAATATCCACCGTCTGTTAAGCATACTGACAACAATCAATGTTCCCAAACCAACAATATAAAAAGGGAACATTTTATTAAGAAAATAGTACCATTCCCACCCCTTGCGCAGGGCCTGAACAGAACCAGCAGACACAACACATAACATACCAACAAAAATCAAAACCAATATACACCCCAGCAATTTACGATCTGTGCCATAATACCAACTGGTAAATTTACTTTCTTCGGTACGTGGAATATCAAACATATTTTACCCTATGCAAATTTCAAAAACGCCAATGCTAAGCCAGAAAATAGCACAGATATGATAAAAAATCTGTCTACTATTTTTGTTTCTGCCCACCCCAGTTCTTCAAAATGATGATGCAATGGCGCTCGTAAAAACACCCGCTTGCCAGTTCCCGTCATTTTTCTAGTCAACTTAAAACACATAGTTTGAACAAATGACGACAACAATATCAACACCATCATGCCAGCTGCAATCCCCATTATAAGTTCCGATTTCAGCAGCATTGCAACAGTACCCATAAAACCGCCTAATGCTAATGAACCAACATCACCCATAAAAATTGATGCGGGCTTCGCATTGAACCATAAAAATCCTAGCACTGCACCAAACGCTGCACCTAATACTGCGTACAGCCCACTAACAGTCGGCAAGAACATTACTGTATCCATAAATCCAATGCGGGTTGCACCATACAGCGCTACAACTAATACAACTAATACTGGCATATACAGTTTTGATAGCATTCCATCTAAACCATCTGTAATATTTGTTGCGTTTGCACCACCACAAATAACAAAATACGCAAACACATAATACAACAAACCAAGCGGCAGGATTATACCAGAACCAATTGCTAGTGAATATTCCGGAATATATGGTGGAATTGTTAAATTTATTAAATATGCTAAAATTATGACAAAAATCCCTTCAACAACAAGACGCATTGATGGACTTAAACCATTTGCTGCCTTTTTTGATTGACTGGAAACTTTTTTGTAATCATCTACAAATCCCAATGTTCCAAACATCACCAATGACAACAACGCAATCCAACCTGGTAAATTACTATGTAATGGCATAAACAACAAAGAACCAGTTAAAATAGCAAAAATCAGCAAAATTCCACCCATTGTTGGCGTTCCAGCTTTTTTACGATGAGATTCAGGAACATTTTCACTGATTGGTTGTCCACGCTTTTGCCACGCGTGCATCGCACGTACAAACGAACGCCCAAACATAAGCATTATTAGAAAAGCTATTCCAAACGCAGCACCAAACTGCATCCAACCACTTGCAAAAAAAGAAAAACCATGAGAATAAAAATAATCGGTCAGCATAATAACAACTCCTTGCCCTTTATGCTGACCATTCTATCATATTAAAATATGAAAATAAACGTTATTTAGCAAAACATTCTATCATTGTTTCATCAGAACCAACAAACATTGTCCACGTTTCACCCTTGTTCCATAAAACAACAGACGTATCATTCAAAACACCAGCATATCTGGCACCAGATGCAGATTGCGAAAGACTTAAATCAACCGCGTCACCAGAAATTACTGCATGTAACGTATTACCATCATCTGAAAAAGTTATTTCCATTTCATAGTTGCCACATATATATGTTGGATTTTTTCCTGAATCTTGAACATTATCACATGCTGCCAAAAATCCACACAAAACAAGTAATGAAAATATACGTTTCATATTTTACCCCTTTTTTTTAAAACACACCGCCAACAACCGCATCTGATATAGATTGTTTTATCGATGGTGCTGGATTTGGCGATTGCCCTGGTTTAAAAGCTTCTGTGATAATAACGTCAGACGGATCTGATGACGCTGCAACGCCGCTTCTGCGATTTACACGCACAAAAGTTAAACCATTTGGCACAGAAAAAGGTTGATTTTTTTCATCAGCCAGCGCAGAACGCATAAACTCTGCAAAAACACGTGCGGCCATATGAGAACCTGCACCACGTCCCAATGATTTTGGGGTATCATATCCCAGATATACACCAGCTATTAAATTTTTTGTAAATCCAATAAACCAAACATCTTTGACGTCATTTGTTGTTCCTGTTTTTCCAGCAATCGTATGTCCTGAAACACGCGCCTGCTTGCCAGTGCCACGTTCAACCGCCCCCTGTAGAATAGAAACCATTTGATATAAACTTTGTGGATCAGATAAAGGCTCTGACAAATGCTCTATTTTTGGGGGTTCCATATCAGGCGTCCACGTTATCAATTCTGATTCTTCTTCGGTCATAACACGACCATAACGATCTGCAATATAATCTACAAAACGTGAATCAATATGTCGACCACCATTTATTAATGCAGAATATCCCAACACTAACTTCTCTAATGTTGTTTCCCCAGACCCCAATGCCATTGATAAGTTAATATTATTCATATTACGTGGATATACACCAAAACGCTGCGCGACTTCTATTGATTCACGTTCACCTACACTTTGTACCAAACGCACAGTTGGTACATTTCGTGAGGTTTCTAGCGATAAACGCAATGGAACATCACCTAAAAACTTTTTATCATAATTTTCAGGTTTCCATTCTGATAAATCTTCACGAATACCAACAATGGGAGCATCTAACAAAAGCGTCTGTGGACTGTATCCACGTTCCAGGGCAGCTAAATAAACAAATGGTTTTATTGTTGAGCCTACTTGACGATATGCTTGGGTTGCACGATTAAAAGAACTTTCACTAAAGGCACGTCCACCCGTCATCGCCAAGACACGACCTGTATGCGGATTCATTGCTATTATTGCACCCTGTAATTTTGGTTCATCTGGATGATTTGCATTGTAGGCATCTAATTCCTTAGCCAGAGCTGCCGCAGCCGCACGTTGCATTTCTGGATTAATCGTTGTCTTTATATAAAGCCCTTGATTATATAAAACTTCACGACCAAGGACATTCAAAAGTTGACGACGAACCTCTTCTGCAAAATATTGAAAATCTTCTTCCATTTGCGCTGTAAAGCCACTGTTGATATTTAATTCTTCGGCGGCAGCTATTTCTGCATCAGACTGTGATATATACCCTTCTTCAACCATACGACGCAACACATAATTTCGACGTTCTATCGCATGTTCACGATTATTTGGCGCCTTAGGCAAGGATGCTAAAAATGCACACTGAGCCAATGTTAATTCCGATACAGGCTTATTAAAATACATTAATGACGCAGACCCAACACCGTATGCACGTGCGCCTAAGAATATCTGATTCATATACAACGTTAATATATGCTGTTTTGAAAACGTTCGTTCTAGACGAAGTGCTAATATAGCTTCCTTGATTTTTCTGGATATTGTGCGTTCTGAGGACAAGAAGAAGTTCTTTGCAACCTGTTGCGTTATTGTTGACGCCCCAGAAAAACTGGCATTAACCCCCATTGTACGCATAACATTGTTTGTAGCAGCACGTAAAATTCCCTGAACATCAATACCTGGATGTGTCCAGAAATTTTGATCTTCGGCTGCAACAAATGCATTTATCAATTGTTGCGGTATATCATCATAATCAATAAACACACGACGTTCTTCTGCATATTCTATTAACAAAGAACCATCTGACGCATATAATCTGGTCGCTACTGGTGGTGCATAAGTTGCTAAATTCTTATAATCAGGCAAGTCATTACCATGAATAAACACTAAGACTGCCAATCCTGCAATCGCAGCAGTACAACCCCAAAAGAAAACATTAAATAAAATGCGTAAAATTTTTTTGAATTTCATAACACATTAAATTCTAAGACAATCATTTCCATTTTGCAAGTATGGATTATCACTTAAAAAAATCCCCCTGTCGGGGGATTATTTTAGATTTTTGCACGAACTTCTTCAACTTCATAACATTCAACACGGTCACCTTCTTTTAAGTCATTGTACTTATCAAAAGACATACCGAATTCAACGCCACCAGACACTTCTTTTACTTCGTTCTTTTCTCGACGTAATTCGCCAATCTTGCCATCATAAATAACAACATTGTTACGTAATAAACGTACGAATGCGTCTTTTTTTATCGTACCCTCACTCATACGGCATCCAGCAACACGTGTTCCCTTGCCAACAGTAAACAAGGCAATAACGTCTGCATAACCAATAAAGTTTTCTTTTCGTTCTGGCGCTAACTTACCAGACAAGATTTCTTTGATTTCATCTGTAATACGATAAACAACACTGTGATAACGAATATCAACATTATTTGTACGCGCCATGTCACGCACAGCAGAATCCGCACGAACATTAAACGCAATAATCACAGCACCAGATGCCGTGGCCAGACGAATGTCACCTTCTGTAATTTGTCCAACACCAGACGACAGTATATCAACACCAACCTTGTCTGTGTTAATATCTTTCAACATGTCATTAATTGCTTCAACAGAACCTTGAACGTCTGCACGTAAAATAACTGGTAATATTAACTTTTTTGTTTCATCACGTTTTGCAAACAATTCTTCCAACGATGAACGTTTTACGGCATTTGCTTTATCCTTAGCCTGTTGAGCACGATACGCTGCAACTTCACGTGTTTGCGCTTCGGTTTCCATTACACGTAATTCATCACCAGCAGCTGGCACAGAATTTAATCCCAAAACAACCGCAGGCTGGCCTGGACGTACAGATTTAACACGCGTACCATCAGAACCAATCAAACCACGAACACGACCAAAAGTTTCCCCAACAACAAAAACGTCACCTATTTTTAATGTTCCCTGGCGCATTAATATTGTCGCAACTGCCCCAAGTCCCTTTTCCATTTTTGCTTCGACAACATATGAAACAGCAGGCATTTCTGCATCGGCTTTTAATTCCATCATCTCAGCCTGTAACAAAATTGCTTCTTCTAATTTATCAAGCCCTATTCTTTTGGTAGCAGAAATTTCAACACATTGAACATCACCACCCATTTCTTCGACCTGGACTTCTTGTTGCAACAAATCCATTTTTACACGTTGAGGATTTGCCTGTGGCAAGTCAATTTTATTAATCGCAACAATAAATGGAACACCAGCGGCACGAATGTGATTAATCGCTTCGATAGTCTGTGGCATAATAGAATCATTCGCCGCCACAACAAGAACAACAATATCTGCCATTTGAGCACCACGTGCACGCATTGCTGTGAACGTTTCGTGACCAGGTGTATCCAAAAACGTAATCATTTCACCAGACTTTGTTTTAACTTCATATGATGATATATGTTGTGTAATGCCACCAGCTTCGCCAGCCACAACGTTCGCATTACGAAAAGCGTCTAGTAATGATGTCTTTCCATGATCAACGTGTCCAACAACAGTTACAACTGGTGCACGAGATGTCATTTTTTCTGGATTTGGCTCACGTTCTAATTGGTCTGCATATGGTTTTACAACGACACGTTTCACTGTTGCACCAAATTCTGAAGCAATCAACTCAGCTGTATCAGCATCAATAGACTGATTCATAGAAACCATCATACCCATTTCCATCAACTTTTTAACGACATTACCGACCTTTTCAGCCATTGCGTTCGCTAAATCTTTTACAGTTATTGTATCACCTAAAGACACAACACGTTCCACTTTTTGTGGAGCCGAAAATACTGCACGTGCCTTTTCACGAAAACGTTTTAACGATGCTTCTGAGCGACGACGATTTGCACCACGCAACCCAATTTCATCATCGTCTTCGTCACCACCCATAACAATATCGTGTATTGAAATCTTGCCAGATTTTTTAAAGTCTTTCTTGGAATGTTTATTTGGACGCGTATCTTCATCATCATTGCCACGATTTTTGCGAGATGTACCAGCAACCGCATTATTCGTGAATGTTTTTTGCTGTGCTTGCACAGGTTTACTGCGTGGCTTCACGTCTTCTTCAACATCTGTATCAGGCGCATTATTTTCACGTGCCGCCAACTGTTCACGAACATGTTCATATTCACGTTCTTCGCGTTCTATTTCTGCAGCACGTTTGGCCGCTGCTTCTGCTTCGGCAGCTTCACGAGCCTTACGTTCTTCCTCACGTGCTTTGGCGGCCGCCAACACTGCACGTAACTTTTCATCAGCCGCATTTTTAGGTGTGGCTGATGGCGTTTTGGGCTCTTCACGCAATTCATTGTTGTTTGGCGCAACAACACGACGACGTCGTTCAACAAATACCGCATCGCCTTTTTTGCTGTGTACCGCATCAATTGTCACAGATTTTCCAAGTGTCAGTGTTGCCATAAAATTACTCCGTACTTCAAATAGCAACGAGCAATATGTTTATTGCTCGTTACGATTAATTTATTTATTCTTCGTCCTGTTTAATGTTATATGCCACTTCACGAGCTTTCATAATTATTCGACCCGCCAAGCGATTTGACATATTATCTTCACCTAAGATTTCAACTAGTTCATCAGATGATAAATCTGCTAAATCTTCCAGTGATTTAATGCCTGCTTCGCCAAGTTTCATGATTGTTGGACGCTTAATGAACGAGAAGGTCAACAAATCATCTGTCATACCTAATTTATGACCCGCATCCAGATAATCGTGTTCGACTTTGTCCAAATAATCTTTGGCACGTTTCTGCAATTCCGATGCCAGTTCAGCGTTAAATCCTTCGATTGACTCTAATTCGCTTGCATCAACAAACGCAATTTCTTCTATTGTACGGAACCCTTCTGTAATCAATAAATGAGCAATCATTTCATCAACATCCAATCCGTTGATAAACAATTCTGTCTTTTCTTTGAATTCTTTTGCACGACGTTCTTGTTCTTCGGTTTCGTTCATAACATCAATATTCCAACCCGTCAATTGCGATGCCAGACGTACATTTTGACCACGACGACCAATCGCTAAAGACTGTTGATCTTCATTAACAACAACTGCTGCAGTACGTGTATCTTCATCAACAATAATTTTTGCGACCTTGGCTGGTTGCATAGCGTTGACAATAAATACTGCTGGATCTTCGGAATACAAGATAACGTCAATCTTTTCACCATGACATTCGTTGATGACAGGCTGAATACGTGTCCCCTTGATACCAACTGTCATACCAACCGCATCAATAGATGGATCTGCTGTTTCAACCGCAATCTTTGCGTGTGAACCAGGTGCACGTGCAACAGATTTAATTTTAATAATACCTTCGTAAATTTCTGGAACTTCTTGGACAAACAATTTTTCCATAAACATCGGATGTGTACGTGTCAAGAAAATCTGTGGACCAGAATTAGAACGTGCAACGTCCATAATTAACGCACGAACACGATCACCAACCGTCAGACGTTCACCTGGAATTAACTCTGTGCTTTTAATATAACCTTCTGCTTTGCCGTTGATATCAACAAATATATTTCCAAACTCAATACGTTTTACGACGCCATTAACAATATCTCCAATATTATCTTTGAATTCTTCGAACTGACGACCTTTTTCTGCATCACGGACACGTGTTGTCATAATTTGTTTCGCTGTCTGAAATGCCATACGACCAAATTCTGGTTCTGGCAAGGAATCTTCCACAACATCACCAACAACTGGATTTTTTGAATATTTTTTTGCCTGTGCCACCGTTAACATTGTGTTTGGATCATATTCTTCGCCAACAACTTCTGGCGTATCAATAACCGTAAACAAGCGCTTAACATAAATCGCGCCATTTTTTCGATCAATATTCGCAACAATATTAAATTCTTCACCATATTTATGCTTTGCAATTTTTGCGATTGCAGCTTCTAATGATTCTATAACAATTTCACGTTCAATCATCTTTTCCTGGGCCAGAGAATCAATAGCTAGCAACAAATCCTGGCGTGGCATAGAAACAAAAGACATTTGTTTTACTCCTTAGCTTGTTTAGATGTCTTATTAAAAGGCGGGGTTCTTTCAACCCCGCCCTTAAAAACTCGTTTAAGAACACTGTGTATTATAAAGACGATTCGTATAAAATCAAGAAAAATTTAAAAATGCTTTATTTATTTGACGGTTTGATTTTTGGGCTTTATACTTATGCACGTAATGAAGATTATTAGTAAGTACTTTTCGCGACAATTAATCGCAATATTTATTATGCTGTTGCTGGTATTAACAGGACTGGCATGGATGGTTCAAATCATGTCTATGATGAAGTTTTTATTAAACTATGGCGTTGATTTGGGTAGTTTTATCGGTATGACAGCAATGATGATTCCTTTTATTATGTCGATTATTGTCCCATTTGTTACATTCATAGCTGTGATCTTTATATACAATAAAATGATTGCTGACAATGAAATTACTGTTATGGCGGCATCTGGAATATCACCACGACAGCTTGCAATGCCAGCATTGATTTTTGCTTCTGTGCTGACAGCATTGCATTTACTGCTAAGCACATGGCTTGTACCTGTTACGCAAGCTAAATTCTATGACACACAGTGGAATTTACGCTATGGTATGGCACATATGAAATTACAAGAAGGTGCATTTACTGAATTGAACGACGGGTTGGTCGTGTATGTAGACAAAGTTTCTGGTCACGATCTGGCCCAGGTCATGCTGTCTGACAAACGTGAAAATGATAGTTGGCAAACAATATTTGCAGAAAAAGGTAAATTAATTTCTACACCACGTGGACTGTCGATTGTAATGAACAACGGATCATTACAGGCAACTGGCAGTTCAATGGTAACTGGAACATTTGATACATTTGATATGGATTTGAATATCGTAGAAAAAAGTTCAAGTTCTTCTTATCGTGTTCGTCGCATACCAACAGATATATTGATTAAGTCCGTATTAGATTCGCCTGATATGAAGCGTCATAAAACCGTATTAACAGAATTATCTAATCGTATCTTAATGCCATTTATGAACCTGGTTTTAGCAGCATTGTGTGTTTGTATATTGTTGCGTGCATCGTTGCTACGGCGTCGGACCAGTTTTGCACCCGCAATTGCAGTTGCGTCTATGGCAGTTGTTATGGCCCTGTTTATGTCTGGTTCTAATATGATACGCAGCATTACTGGTTTTGCTATCCTGGCAGGAATTGAGGTTTTATTGTTAATTGTAATATTTGGTATACTGGCTAAAAAATGAAAAAAACACTCTTTGTTTTAAGTTTGTATTTAATATCTGGTTATACAGCAGTTGCCAGTCTGTCAATAAACACAAACGAACCAAAAACTATTACAGCAGATAAAATTGAATACGATTTAAAAAGCTCTGTTATAAAAACATCTGGAAAAACAGAAATAACAAATAAATCAGGTCAAAGAATGACACTGGTTGATTCTTATATTTCACAAAATGGTGATAATTTAACAGGCGATGATATCAGATTGTGGATTGGCGATCATGTGTATATAGAATCTGAAAACGTTGAACGCACAGGTAACACAACAGTGGCACGTGATGCAATATTTACAGCCTGTGATAATTGTGACAGTTTTGGAGACGCATGGAAAATTTCAACATATAAAATTGTATACAAAATGGATGAACGCATGTTGCGTTTTTATAGTCCTGTTTTGTGGACGTATAATGTACCTGTTTTATGGTTGCCTTTTTTCGAAATGCCAGATCCTGGGGTAAAGTATAAAACAGGTTTTTTGACACCTGATTTTGCATCTACTAATAAAATGGGAACCCAGATAAATCTGCCATTATATATTAATTTTTCTGACACTCATGATATGACACTGACAACGGCATATCTGACCAAAGAAAATCCTTTGTTTAAACTGGAACACCGATTAAATGCACCACATTCAGAATTTAGAACACAGGGATCTTATACATACAATAAAGAAGGTGAAAGCCGCTGGCATATATTTAACGATGATGTTATCGAATTAGGTAACAACGCACACGCAACCATATTTTTACAACGCGCATCTGATAAGACTTATCTGCAAAAGTATGGTTTTTATAGCGATCAACCTTATTTGGATTCTGGCGCAAAAATTGAGATATTTGGACAATCATCTTATGCCGTGGCAGACGCTCACATTTTCCAGGAAATGCGATCTGTATACTATGGAACAAATACACAACCTAGTGGCAACATTTTACCAAATATACGTGGTGTATATCAGACAAACCCACTTTTTAAAGAAACATATATGACTTTTATCGCAGATATTTTAGGCGTTTCTGGTGATAATATGTCTTCACAACGCATGACCGGTGATGCACGTATCGTGTCACCATGGACGTTGTGGGGGGGAAATCGACTGACATTAAGTTTGGATGCACGTTATGATTTATACCATTTTGATAATTCTGAACTGATTGACCAGACTAACTTTTCTGGGTTTAAGAATCGTTTCCTGCCCAGCGGATATGCTGAATGGGGATTACCACTGTTTCGACCATCAAAAAAATGGACACAAGTCATAGAACCGCGTGCTCGTATAACTATCATGCGAAGAACAGAAGAAGAGCAATTTGGACTTAACAATGATTCTGCTGGTACATTCTTGTCAGATTCAACCCTGTTTTCAGATAACCGTTTTTCTGGTTATGATCTATGGGAAAATGGAACATTTGCAGACTATGGTGTGCGTTGGGCAACGTTTAACAATATTAACGGAAAAACAGCTGAGATATTCTTAGGCCAATCTTATGATTTCACTGATCGTGCAGATACATTAGACATAAATAGCGGATACCACCATGGCGCATCTGATTATGTGGGACGCTTTGGATACAATAATAATAAATGGTTCAGAATAGCCAGCCGTTTCCGCCTGGACAGAGATGATTTATCGTTAAGACACATGGAAACAAAGGCACGCTTGGGAAGCTATCGGAACTTTCTGACATTGGGACATATTTGGTCACAACAATTTAAAGAAACGCAGGCACGTGAAGATAATATCAACGAAGCGGTTATTGGGGTTGGATTGCAACTTTCTGCACGTTGGTCTTTGCGCTGGAATGGTATTTATAATATGACAATTGATGACTTCCATCGTCATACAGGAGGATTGTTTTACGAACATCCTTGTTATTATTTATCTATTGAATATCAACATGATAATGCTGTCAAAGAAGACTATATCGGGAATACAACATTCCAATTTAGATTTGGCATGAGTATAAATGGCCAACGATATTAACATCTGAAAGGAAGAAAAATATGAAAAAATGGTTTATATGTTTATCGGTTCTTTGTGCCCTGCCTGCATATGGCGCGTCAGTTATCGCAACAATTAACGGCACACCAATCACAGATACAGACATAACTTCAAGAACCACTTTGATGGCAAAACAAGGGAAAACCTCATCTGATAATCGCCGTGTGGCTTTAAATGCTATAATTGACGATGCAGTTAAATTGGCACACGCAGCTAGCTTTGGCACAGTCCCCAGCGATGAAGATGTTGAAAAAGAATTAAATAAAATGAAACTTGGCGATTTGTCTGCTGCAGAACGCGACATGGCACGCAGTGCTTTGAAATCAGAAATCGCATGGCAGGTATTAGTTGCACGTACAATCGTGCCAACAATTGATGTAACCGATGAAGAAATCAACGCAGAAAAAAATAGCTTGTCTGTAGAACATGGTTTACCAATAGAGATGACAATTATAAGGCTGATCGATATTCCAGAAGAAGTTGCAAAAAAACTGGCAAAACCTAAGTCTTGTGATGAAGCAATCAAAATCGCAGAAGATTTAGGAGGTGCGCCACAAAAAATTACCGCACTGCAGTATGAATTATCACAAGACGTTCGTGAACGTATTGTTGGACTGAAAATATTAACATGGTCACAACGTAAAGATGGAAATGTGTTGTTGGTTTGCGATACAAAAAAAACTGATGAATATGGCGATCTTGACCAGATCATAAAACAAAATGCCATTTTTAAATCTGCAATGTTTCAAGCAGACCAACAATTAAAACAACTGCGTCGCAAAGCAGTAATTGTAATTAATGATAACAGGTATAAATTATAATTATGAAAAAAAATATTTTATTTAATTTTTCAGATGCAGAACTAACAGAATTTATCATTGGACTGGGACAGCCAAAGTTTCGTGCAAAACAAATTCGTGAATGGCTGATGCGTGGGGCACCAGATTTTGCATCTATGAAAAATCTACCCGATGTTTTACGTCGAGACTTGGATAATTCTGCTCAGACACTGCCTGTAAAAACAATCAAGAAACTTGTGTCTTCTGATGGCGAAACTACTAAATTCTTACTGGAATTGACCGATGGGGAACAAATTGAATGCGTTTTAATGCGTACAACATATGGTAATAGTGTCTGCGTAAGTTCCCAAGCAGGATGTGCAATGGGATGCAAGTTTTGTGCCAGCACTTTACTGGGTCTGAAACGCAACCTGACAGCAAATGAGATTTTTGCACAAATTTTGGTTGCACAATGGGAATTACGCAATGATAATTTTAGCGAAAAATCAATTAGACCAAATGGTGATGCAAATAACAATGATGTTTCACATATTGTAATTATGGGTACTGGTGAACCATTGCAGAATACAGAGAATGTAATTGATTTTATTGAACGTGCAAATCATGAAATGGGTATTGGATGGCGAAGAATAACTGTTTCAACGTGTGGTATTGTTCCAGGAATTGAAAGACTTATTGAATGGGGACGCCCAATTAATCTTGCTATTTCCTTGCATGCACCAACAGACGAATTGCGGTCTCAGATAATGCCGATAAATAACAAATATAAGCTTTCAGACGTAATGGATGCAGCATGGCGTTTCACAGATACACATAACCGTCAGCTGATGATCGAATATATTTTGTTGGGACGTTATGATGAAAATGGAGAAACAGTTTTATACAATGCTACACCAGAATTCGCAGAAAAACTATCATGTTTATTACATGATAAAAATTGTATGGTTAATCTTATTCCATGGAATGCTGTTGATGAACGTGACTTTGCTGCACCATCTGGAAACGCAGTTCATAGATTCCAAGATATTTTAATAAAAAATGGAATTCACACAAGAATTCGTCGTGAACGTGGCACAGATATTGGTTCTGCTTGTGGACAGTTGCGCCTTAATAATGCTAAGAAAAAAAATTAAATGATAAATATATTAAGTTTAACCGATTTTCGTAATCACAGCGCATGTCGCATTATTACAAATAATCGACGCAATATAATTGTCACAGGTCCGAATGGTGCTGGAAAAACAGCTATATTAGAAGCTGTATCTATGTTATCTGGCGATCGTGGTATGCGCAATGCACCTATGAATGAAATAAGCCGTTTTGGTGGCAGTGGCGGATTTTCAGTTTTTTCAACATTGGCCGATGAAACAGACATTTCTGTTTATTTTAATTCTGGGGATACTAATCGACGCACAAAAATAAATGGCGATAGTGCAACATTGGCAGAATTAAATAAACATCTGCGAATGATTTGGTTAACACCACGCGAAGACAGGCTGTTTGTTGATAGTGCTGCGGAACGTAGAATTTTTTTTGATAGACTGGCTGGTGCATTTGATACCACACATAATGGTCGTGTCGCACGTCTTTCTAAACTGCTGTCGGAACGCGGATTTGCATTAAAGTCCAGCGCAGATAAACATTGGCTGGATGCATTAGACAGTCAAATCGCTGGCATTGCTGTCGCAGTTGCTTCGTCACGTATACAATATGCAGGACAATTAAATTACTTTTTGTCACGATGTGCCATTTCGGTATCTGGCAAAATAGAACAGATGATTATAGATGGAATGTCAGCTGGTGATGCAGAACGTGCATATATGGAATACCTATATAATACACGTGAGCTGGTCGGAGATAAAATGGTACTAGATGGTCCACACAAATCGGATTTCGGCGTTTTTAATAATGAATTAAAAATGCCAGCACACTTAACCAGTACAGGTCAGCAAAAAACTATTCTGTTAGACTTAATTTTAGCACATGCAAAGCTTATAAATATTAAAACAGGCGCAGAACCATTAATTCTTTTGGATGAAGCCGCAGCACATCTGGATATGAAAGCACGAAAAAAGTTATTTCAAGATCTGGGCGAAGCACACGCCCAGGTTTGGGCAACAGGCTTAGAAATTGACGTATTCAAAGATGTTCCTGATGCAGTATTTGTCACTTGCATAAATGGTCAAATAAATAATATACTGGGGGCGGAGAAATAATATGGCACGTATTGATTATCAAACATTACTAGACAATGCATTAAAATCTGTTGTAAAAGATGCATTAATTCATGCCCAGGTTAATGGGTTGGGTGATAACACACACTTTTTTATCACCTTTAAAACACGTGACGCAGGTGTCGTATTGCCAGACTTTTTACGTATGCGTTATCCTGATATAATGACGATTGTTCTGCAGTACTCTTATAATAATTTGAATGTATCTGATAAAGAATTTGGTGTTCAGTTGACTTTTGACGGCCGCCCATTCTTTATTCGTGTACCGTTTTCGTCACTGGTTGAATTCAAAGATCCATCCGTAGATTTTATGCTATCTTTTCATCCAAAAAACCAAGTTGCACCAGATAACGATATGGAATTACCGTTGGACGAAAAACCAGGAACTGTTCCTGATGATGGACGAATCGTATCATTGGATGAATTCAGAAAAAACAAAAAATAAACTAATAAAAAACCCGCCATTTGGCGGGATTTTTATTACAACAATAATTATTTAACTGTTGTTGTGGCGTTACGATTCCATTTCCAGACTTTTTCACCTGTACCTTGAACCAATGGACGTTCCTTGCCATAAGATATGGTAGAAATACGTTTTGCACATACGCCATCATTTACGATAACTTCTTTTGCAGCGTTTGCACGTTTTGCACCCAATGCCAAGTTGTATTCTGTTGAACCACGTTCGTCACAATTTCCTGCAATTTGGATATTAACATCTTCGTGATTTTTCATATACAAAGCCTGACCTAACAGGTTGTTTTTCGCATCTTCGGAAATTTCAGAAGAATTGAACGCAAAGAAAACACGCTGTTCATTTAAATCAGCTGGTTCGACAATGCTGGAACCGCCGCATGCGGCCAACATGCCTGCAACACCAGCCAAGATAGCAAAGTTTTTAATTTTCATGAAAATACTCCCTTGAGTTTCTGTTGCTCGTGTTCTATTCTACAAGCAAAGTTTTGAAAAATCAAGGAAAAACAAATATGGGATATCGTTCTTTACAAGATTTAGTTTTAGCTGGCGTAAAATGGGAATTGTCTGATATTCCACTTGTTCGTGCGGGTGTAATAGAACGAAATAGTCAGACACAAAAAAAACAGGCTAATAGTAATGATCCGACACGTACTGCAACATATGTTGTACCACCAATTGCACCATCTAGCCCAATGTCTGTAGAAATGGCCACTTCGATGGCGATGCGTCCCGTTGATTTATATGCATTAAACCGCATGATTTCTGAATTTAAACACCCATTACGAATGATCGCAACAAATGTTGTACCAATACATATTGCATCAAAACCTAATGGTATGATTATTGTTACAGATATACCAAGTGCTGACGATGATGCAATTGGTCAGATTTTAACAGGTGCCAATGGGGAACTGATGGATAAAATGTTGACTGCAATCGGAATGTCGCGCGATAACGTATCTATTATGCCAATGCTGTTTTGGCGCACCCCTGGTGGTCGCACACCAACACGTGAGGAAATAGATTTAGCAAGGCCATTTGTTAATCGAGCTTTAGAGTTATTAAATCCACAGATAATATTAACGCTAGGTACTTTGCCTGCGATGGAGCTGGCAAAAATAAATCTAGGACGTGATCATGGCATATCAGTAACACTGGAAAATGGTACAATTGTGTTGCCTATATATCATCCAAACTACCTGATTTTGAAGCCAGCCGCAAAGCGTGACGTATGGAACGCTTTGCAAAATATTCAAAACTTGTTGAAAAGTGCTTCAAAATAGTTAATAATTTCGCCATAGTTTATAAAAGGAGCTTAAAATTAAACCAACTTTAAATCGTGACAATCGCCGCGATGTCGGCCCACGTATGAATAATCGGATTTTTGCTAAATCCGTTCAAGTAATTAGTGCAGATGGCCAAAATCTGGGAATTATGCCAACTGCTAACGCAATTGCATTGGCCCAAGATATGGGATTGGATTTAGTCGAAATGAATGCAAATGGTCCAACGCCTATTACTAAAATTATGGACTATGGCAAATTTAAATATGAACAGAAAAAGCGTGCATCAGAAGCAAAAAAACACCAAAAAACTACTGAAATGAAAGAAGTTTGGGTCAAACCATTTATCGAAGAAAACGACCTGAATATAAAAATGAAAAAAGTTTTGGAATTTTTGGGTGACGGCAATAAGGTTAAAATCGCTGTTATGACAAAAGGTTCAAAAAAGGTTTTAGCACGTGGTAAAGATGCTGTGCCTGAATTGTTTGCACGTATTATGGATGTTATTGGCGATCGCGGTACATTAGAATCGAAATCAAAACCTGATGAACGAACAAAATCAATAATCGTCGCACCTGTAAAGACATCAAAATAAAAAACTGGCAAACGCCAGTTTTTTTATAACCCCATCTTATCACGCATTTCACATAAAATAGGTGTTGACACACTTAATGCACGTGCGCGCGCAATCAATCCACCTAATGCAAACAGACCTTCTACTGTACCAGCAGGCGGATTGCCCATGGCTATTGCCATACCGCCCGAATAATTTCGACTGGTCGGTGATGTTGCCGATAAAAACAAATCACCTATTCCACACAACTGCAAAAACGTGCGTGTTTTCGCACCTGATGCCAACCCAAGATCTGTAACCTCATTCCAAGCGCGGGTAAACAATAATGCCCTGTCGTTTTCACCACGACACGCAACAGAATTATATCCACATATCAAAGCAACTGCATTCTTACCCATACCACAAATTTCTGCACCAATGACATCATCGCTTTCTTCGAGATACAGTTTATTTAATATTTGTCTTCCTATTTTTACCGCCTTTTCTGTACCAGCTAATGTGGAACCTGTTGGAATTCCTGTGGCAACTTCTGCTGCAAATTGTGGCCCAGACAAAACACCATAATGTTTACATTCTGGTAACTCATCACGCAACATTTCTGATGTGAATGCACCAGTAGAACTTTCTGCGCCCTTGGTACAGATGATTATTGGCTGCGATGTATAAAATTCACGAGCTTTGCGAATTGTCTCGCGAAAAAAGGCGGCAGGCGTAACAATCAACCATGCATCACTGTTACGAACATCTGACATTTCTTTGGTTACAGTTATATTTGTTGGCATTTCAACACCATCAAATTGCTTGTAGTCACCATCATAAGACCACAATATAACATCTGCGCCACCACGTGCAGACACAATCGCCAACGCAGTCCCCCACGCACCAGCACCAATCACAGATATTTTCATTTTAACTTCCTTAATTTCTTTTCCAATTCTGGAACAATAACCAAACCATCATCGGATAATTCAATTGCACGATTATAAGCTTTTCGGGCACTATCATAATTACCAATACGACGATACAAATCCCCCAATCTCTCAAACAACGAAGAACAGTTGGTTGAAACATCTCCTACACGCTCTAGAATTTCCAATGCTGCCCCTTCTCCCTCACGCACAAAGACTACACACGCTAAAGTATCCCATGCAAATACATCTGACGGATTCATTTTTACCAACGACATTGCATATTCATATGCATTTTCAATTTCACGATTCTGTGCAGCCCAAATTTTCGCCTGCAATGATAAAATTTCACTATCCGCAGTTATTATATCTGATGCAGCATATAAATCTGACTGCGCAGAATCAAAATCACCAAAAACATAGTATACATGTGCCCTGCTCTTCAATAATGATGCACGACCACTGTCAGGCAAATGCTCATTTGATAACGCCTGATTTATAACACGCAATGCTGCACGACGATTACCATATTTTATATTATGCGAAACAACCGCATTTATTGCTGGAACAAACAACGGATTTTCTGAAAGCATTGCTGTCAAGGCACGAATATCGCCAGTTCGTTCTGATTCACGCAATACTGCAAATAACTTAAATGGAGAATCTGATGAAATTCTGTCAAAATATTTTTTATAATCGCCACGATTAGTGTAAAAATACTGACCTAAATAATAATTCACTGCATCATTATTTTTAGCAAATTCTGGTGCAGTTATTTCCGCAAATCGTAGAAATAACATTGCTAAATCTGAATACATTAATATCTGTGTATGCGACACAGTTTGAACCAAACTGAAAGCCAACTGATTTTTGTACCCAGAAAAGCTTTCCCAGACTGGATAAGCATCAAACCCAGACATAAACATTCCACCTGGACGCGCAATAAAATCATCCTGCAAAATGCGTGCATCTTCCAGTAAACCATGATGGGTATAAAACGACATTAAATACAAATAGTCGTTTATATTCATAAAATCAGGATGAACTTTTGCAAATTCAATATTCGCCTTGTCAATATCACCCATCTCTGCATATATCTGACCACGAACAAAAGCCTTCCAAGAATCGTTTGTCGACAACCCATCGATAAATTTGAATGTATTCGTTCGCCAATCATTAGCTATTGCAGACCATATACGAAATGGCGCAGCTAATGCCCCTGTATCAGTCTTATGACGATTGTGAAACGCTTTCCATTGATCTGTATAAACAAGATGCGCATCGTATATAATCTTTGCTGCTGCGCCCTGCTCTTTTTTCAACAAATCAACATCGCTTGGCATTTTACCATTTAAAAATTCTGACAAATATTTTGTATTTTGAACCAGAACAACTTCTGTATCTGATAAACCTTCTGCAAAACGTGCCGCGTTTTCAAAATCGTTGACATATATAGCATGCTGAGCAGCCAAAAACACCCCAAATTTGCTATCTGGAAAAACAGTTTGTACAACATTGCCCTGCGATAAATTACGAGAATATATTGCACCACCAGCAACAACCACCGCAAAAAACAATGCACCACCAATAAATAAACTTTCTATTTTCTTCATGATTATGTTAGAATACCGCTTATGAGCAATAATGTCAAATTTGAACAATACGAAAAACTGTTACGCGAATGGTCGACACGAATGAATTTGGTCGCCCCAAGCACACTAAACGACATAAAAAATCGTCACATAGCTGATTCAGCCCAACTGGCAGACATATTACCAAAGAACGTACAAATCGCTGACATGGGCAGCGGAGCTGGATTTCCAGCGGTCGTACTGGCAATAATAGGCTGGAAAGTAACATGTATCGAATCTATTGGAAAAAAAGTTTCTTTCCTGCGTGCCGTAAAAGAAGAGCTGGGATTAAAAAATCTTGAAATATACCACGGAAGATTAGAAGATTTTGTTCGGCAATTACCAGCAAAAAACGACAATTTAGTATTCACCGCTCGTGCTTTTGCATCACTAAAAAAGATATTAGACTATGTCGCACATAAAAAATGCCGGCTTTTTTTATTAAAAGGCCGAGAAATTGAAACAGAAATCAACGAAGCAAAGCAAAAATACAAATTCAACTATGAATTAACACCATCAAAAACTGGTGATGGATACGTTATTTCTGTACATTTTGACCGATAATTTCACACGAAACAACAATCAACATATTGTTTTTAGACTATTATATAAAAAACACCGACTTTTACCGATATTTTTTTACTTTTTACAAAAACAACCATTTCACATGAAACAAAAAACAACTCTTTATTTTTACTATGTTTTTTGTTTTGTTTTTTTAATACCTTGACCGAATCGAACGATTTTTATAAAGTTATCAAGAATTTAAACAATTTTATCGGGAAAGGGAAAAATGGTAAAAATCATTGCTTTTGCAAATCAAAAAGGCGGCGTTGGAAAAACAACCACCGCAATAAACATTGGTGCATCATTGGCAGCAATAAAAAAACGTGTTTTACTGGTTGACCTAGATTCCCAAGGTAACGCTGGAACGGGCTTAGGGTTCGTTCGTGCAAACCACCAACAAAGCGCATATGGCGTCATAATGGGAACTGCAAATATTACAGACAACATTTTATCAACTGCAGTACCAGGATTACACTTATTACCTTCTTCACAAGCATTGGCAGGACTAGAAATCGATTTACTAGGCATGGAAAACCCTGAATTTCGTTTACGCAATGCATTAGCATCAATTTCAGATCATTATGATTACATCCTGCTGGATTGCCCACCCGCACTAGGTTATTTAACTGTAAACGCATTAACAGCTGCGGATTCACTAATAATTCCTTTGCAGTGCGAATTTTATGCACTGGAAGGTCTGACACAACTAATCGACACAATTACAGCTGTGCGAGAAAAATGGAATTCAAACTTAGAAATACTGGGTATAGTTTTAACAATGTACAACAAACAATATGGTCTGACACGCGCCGTCGAAGATGATGTTAGAAACGCTTTTGGCGACACTGTTTTTAAAACAGTCATTCCGCGCAATGTACGTGTATCAGAAGCACCAAGCCATGGAAAACCTGCCCTATTCTACGATTTTAAATCCCCAGGCGCACAGGCATACTTGCGCGTGGCCACAGAGATAATTGAAAAAACCGAAGGACTAGAAAATGTCAGCAAATAAATTTGGATTAGGACGCGGATTAGCAGATCTTAATCAAGCAAAAGGCACTATACCAAACATATCTGTTTTAGCTGGCACAGAACGTGTCGTCGTTAAATCTATACCACTGATGCAAATTGGGACAAATCCAGATCAGCCACGCAAAACCTTTAATGACGAAGAATTAAACGAATTGGCTGCGTCTATTCGTGAAAAAGGAGTACTGCAGCCTATATTGCTACGAACCGTAAAAGGTCAACCATATATGTACGAAATCGTCGCTGGTGAACGCAGATACCGTGCAAGTAAACTAGCTGGTCTTAACGAGATACCCGCACTGGTTAAAACGATTAGCAATGAAAACGCAATGGAAATTGCATTAATAGAAAACGTACAACGTGAAAACTTGAACCCAATCGAAGAGGCAAATGCATACAAAAACCTGATGGAACAATGTAACTATGAATTAACAGATGTTGTTCGTCTGATTGGAAAGTCCGAAAGTTATATTCGCAATATAATGCGATTAACAACATTACCAAAATCTGTACAAAATTTAGTCGAATCTGGGGAGATTTCTGCATCACACGCACGCACAATTGCCGTAGCTGAAAACCCAGAAGAACTGGCGCACAAAATTATCAGCAAAAAAATGTCCGTTGCCGAAACACAAAGTGCCGTTAAGGCTGGAACACGTGCTGGCAAATGCCGGTCTTTTTCATCAAAAACAATCGACAAAAAACAATTAAAAGTAATGGAAAATAACATTGAAAAATCCATCGGGGCCCCAGTTAAAATCGTCGAGCGTCGTGGTGGGGCTGGTCAAATTATTATTTCTTTTTCAACACGAATACAATTAAACGAATTAATAGAAAAATTATCCTAAAAAAAGGCCGATAAATATCGGCTTTTTTTTTATGAATTAAATTCCATTTTTTGTATATCGTTTTTTGTGATATAATAATACCTGATACAACAGGAATACAAATATGAAAAAATCATCTGACATTATTATTTCTTTAAAAGAGATAAACAAAAGCTTTCCGATGGAATTAGGTGGCGAACAACAAGTACTGTTTGACATTAATTTTACGGTAAAAGCCGGCGAATTTGTTGCTATTATGGGACCATCTGGATCAGGTAAATCAACCTGCATGAACATAATCGGGGCATTAGACACACCAACAAGCGGTGTTTATGAATTATATGGTCGTGACATAACAGGAATGACAGCAGATGAATTAGCATTAGTTCGTAATGAATATATAGGGTTTGTTTTTCAACAATTTAATTTGTTACCTAAGCGTAGTGTACTGGATAACGTCATGTTACCACTTATGTATCGCGGCATGACAATGGATGAAAGACAACGACGCGCACGTGAAATGCTGAAACGCGTCGGATTAGAAAAATTTGAATCATATTTGCCAACACAATTGTCTGGTGGAATGAAACAACGCGTTGCTATTGCACGTGCATTGGCAGGAGATCCAAAACTAATTCTGGCTGACGAACCAACTGGTGCACTTGATAGTAAAATGGGAAATGAAATTTTAAAATTCTTTAGAGAACTAAATAAAGATATGGGAATAACTATTGTCATGATCACACACGAATTTGATATCGCAAAATATGCAGATAGACTGATCCACATTCGTGATGGAAAAATAAATTACGATGGCAAAATACCTAAAAACGATCATAATTTGTAAATCTGGGGCAGGGGGACAAAAATGAGTATAAACGATATATTAAAAGAATCTTGGTTATCAATTAGTGGCAATAAAATTCGTTCTTTTTTGACCGTTCTTGGTATTATTATTGGTGTTATGGCAGTGGTTATTATGGTTGCTGTTGGCGAAACAGTACAAAAAGAAATAACTGACCAATTTTCTTCACTGGGAACAAACACCATTATGATACGTGCTGGAGCCGCACAAACATCAGGTGTTCGAACTGGTAGCAGACAAACATTGACAATCGATGACGCACAATTCATTGCAAAATTACCTGACGTTATGGCAGTATCACCAATTCAAAACGGTTCTGCACAAATTATTTATGGCAATAAAAACTGGGGAACTTCGATGATTGGCGTGTATCCAGATTATACAACAGTACAAAATGTAGAAATGGAAAAAGGTACTTTCTTTGACATGTCCGCAGTACGTAACGCATCTACGTATGCTGTAATTGGCCCAGAAACAGCCGAAGAATTAGGTTTGCCACAAAACCCAATCGGATCAGTTATACGAATTATGAACACACCAATGACCATTATTGGAGTAACCAAGGCAAAGGGTGATTCTGCAATGGGCAGTCAGGACGACATGGTTCTAATTCCAATTACAACACTAAAAAAACGATTACAAGGTTCTCGATTCCCGAACGCCGTTCAAATGATTGCACTAAAACTGTATCCTGATGCTGACAATGCGCTGGCAATTGAACAAATAACAACTCTGTTGCGTCAACGCCACAGATTAAAGGATGATGCCGTTGATGATTTTCAAATCATGGATATGAAACAAATTATGGAAACAATGAACACTGTAACTGGGTACATGAAACTGCTATTAATTGCAATCGCAGCTGTATCATTGTTAGTAGGTGCAATTGGTATCATGAATATGATGTTGGTATCTGTTGCAGAACGTACACGAGAAATTGGTATCCGCAAAGCAATTGGTGCACGTGAACGACATATTATTATTCAATTCCTGGCGGAATCTATTATGATTTCTTTCCTAGGCTCTATGATTGGATTAATAATAGGCGTAGGTTTGTCCCAAGGGGTAGGGCGCGGTATTTTAGGATACAGTGTACCATTTAGCATATGGCCGGTGGTTTTATCTGTTTCTGTTGCTGTTATTGTTGGGTTATCATCAGGTGTTATGCCAGCTATGAAAGCGGCTAAACTAAACCCAATTGATAGTTTGCGATACGAATAAACTTAAAGCCAGCAAATGCTGGCTTTTCTTATTTCTGTTTCTGTACTGCAAATTTATCTGATGATTTAAATAAATATTCTATCTTTTTTAATAAATTATTAGAATTTTTATATTTGATTTTACGTAATGATTGCAAAAGTTTTTCTTGTGCTTGTCCGCGTTTCCAATCATATTGACTGTTTAAATTTTCTATTGAGCACAAAACATCTCGATACAATAAATAAACAGAATTATCACGTTCTGATAACATAAACGCATTTACATCTGCAACCAAATTTTCTTTGACACGTGTATTATAATCCGCATATTTAACAGGATTACTAGAAATCTTGCGCACTATGTTAATAGCTTCTTCTATTCTGGAAAAACAAATTTCGTCTTTGGCACTTTCTAGTTGTTTATTTAAAAAATTGATTATTTCACTAAAAAAATCCTGTAATGTAGCATTGTAATCTATCATTTCTACCTCCAATATTTACCTTATTCTTTATGAAGATAATATAGACAAAATAAAACAAATGTCAATATTTTTATATAAAAAAGTTGAAATCTTGCGTTTTTGGGTGTACTCTGATGCAGATAAACTTAAAAATATAGGATAATACATATGAAAATTCGCAACATTGCAATTATTGCGCACGTCGACCATGGTAAAACAACATTGGTTGATAACATGCTAAAACAGGCTGGGACTTTCCGCGAAAACGAACGTGTTGATGACCGCGTCATGGATAGCGGTGATATTGAACGTGAACGCGGCATTACAATTTCTGCAAAACCAACATCTATTCAGTGGGGCGATTATAAAATTAACATCGTTGACACACCTGGACACGCAGATTTTGGTGGCGAAGTTGAACGTATTTTATCTATGGTTGATGGGGTGGTTTTGCTGGTTGATAGCGCCGAAGGACCATTACCACAAACTAAATTTGTATTATCCAAAGCATTAAAATTAGGATTGCGACCAATCGTTTGCATCAACAAAGTTGACCGCAGTGACGCACGTCCAGACGAAGTTTTAACAGAAACATTTGATTTATTCGACAAATTGGGCGCAACAGATTCACAGCTGGATTTTCCATACCTGTATTCTGTTGGACGTGATGGTTGGGCGGTTCGTGACTTAAATGACGAACGTAAAGACCTGACGCCACTGTTCCAATTGATTGTTGATCATGTACCTGCACCAGATTGCAACGGTGAACGTTGCCAGCTGGATGCACCTTTTAAAATGTTGGCCACAACACTGGAAGCAGATCCATATGTTGGACGAATTCTGACTGGTAAGATTGAATCTGGCACAGTAAAAGTTGGTCAGTCTGTAAAAGCTATTAATATGAAGGGCGAATTTATTGAAAACGCTAAAATTACAAAAATCATTGAACATCGTGGGATTGAAAAAGTTTCACGTGACACTGCATCCGCAGGGGACATTGTTGTTGTCGCTGGTTTTTCAAAAGCAACAGTGGCAGATACATTGTGTGATCCAAGCGTCACAGAACCAATACCAGCAATGCCAATTGATCCACCAACCTTGACCATGACTTTCTTTGTAAATACATCGCCATTGGCTGGTAAATCTGGTAAAAAACTGACTTCACGCATGATTGGTGAACGCCTGTTTAAAGAAGCCGAAACAAACATTGCACTGAAAGTAGAACAAAGCGAAAATAATGAAGCGTTCGAAGTGTCTGGTCGTGGTGAATTACAACTGGGTATCTTAATTGAAACAATGCGTCGTGAAGGCTTTGAATTATCTGTTTCACGTCCGCGCGTCGTTATGATAGAAGGTGAAAACGGTGAAAAATTAGAACCAATCGAAGACGTTGTAATCGACGTTGATGATGAATTTAGCGGTGTCGTTATTGAAAAAATGACCAAACGCAAAGCAACAATTACAGAAATGAAAGCATCGGGTGGTGGAAAAACACGCATCGTATTTTCTGCACCATCACGTGGCCTGATTGGTTACTTATCAGAATTCAGAACAGATACACGTGGCACTGGTATCATGAACCGCGTATTTGATAAATATGACACATATCGTGGGGCAATCCAACAGTATCGCCCTGGCGTGCTGGTATCTATGGAAAAGGGCAGTGCAGCAACATATGCATTATTTAACCTGCAACCACGTGGCACACTGTTTATCGATCCACAAACTGAGGTTTATTCAGGTATGATTATCGGTGAACACAGCAAAGAAAATGATTTGGAAGTAAATCCAATCAAGGGTAAAGAATTAACCAATATGCGTTCGGTGACAGCTGATGAAAAATTATTCTTGGCCCCACCACGTCGCATTTCACTGGAAGAAGCATTGTCTTATATCTTGGATGACGAATTGGTCGAAGTAACACCAGATACAATTCGTCTGCGCAAAAAAGAATTAGACAGCAATACACGTAAAAAGTTAAAGAAACATATTGAAGAATAAAAAAAACACCGGTAAATACCGGTGTTTTTTTTAACATTTTTAGTACATTGTCTGCAAAATGTGACGGTTTTTATCCAGACTGGATAACATTTTACCACTTCCACAAGCAACACATGCCAATGGGTTATCAACCAAGAACACAGGCAATCCCGTTGCTGCACGAATTGCCGCATCTAGTCCACGTAACATTGAACCACCACCTGTCATCGCAATACCCAAGTCCGCAATATCGGCAGACAATTCAGGCGGCGTTAATTCCAATGCCTGACGTACTGTATCAACAATCTTTGAAACAGTCTGTGCCAAGGCCGACGCAATCTGAGATTCCGTAATAACCGTTTCACGCGGTGTACCAGACAACAGGTCACGCCCCTTTATCTTCATGGTTAATTCATTTGCTTTATCTTTGGGCATAATCGCAGTACCGATTTTCTTTTTAATTTCTTCGGCTGTGTTTTCGCCAATTAACAAATTCTTGTTTTTGCGCACAAAATCAATAATATCTACATCCATCTGGTCGCCAGCAGTACGGACCGCATTTGAATATACGATACCACCTAAGGACATAACTGCAACCTCTGTTGTACCACCACCAATATCCAAAACCATAGAACCAACTGGCTTTTCAACAGGCAAACCTGCACCAATCGCAGCAGCAGTTGATTCTTCGACAATAAATACCTTGCGGGCGCCTGCAGCATCGGCAGCTTCTTGGATAGCACGACGTTCTACCTGGGTTGCACATGATGGTACACAAATAATAATCAATGGCGCAGCAAGTGGGTTTTTATGATGTACCTTGCGGATAAAGTATTTTATCATCTCTTCGGCAACTTCAAAGTCAGCGATAACACCATCACGCAGGGGACGAACCGCTGAAATTGTACCAGGGGTTCGACCAAACATTTGTTTAGCCTCAGTCCCGACTGCTAAGATTTCTTTACGACCCAACAAACGGTTTTCAGCAACCGCAACAACAGAGGGTTCATTCAGAACAATTCCACGACCCTTTACATAAATCAGGGTGTTCGCTGTTCCCAAATCAATCGCCATGTCCGCAGAAAAGAATTTCATTAACCAATTGTACATTTTTTGCCCCTAAGAATATTAATTCATAAATACGTTCGTAACACTATAAAACGGGGATTTGCAAAAATCAAGGTAAGGCAATAAAAAAAGTTTGACTATTTGTTTTATATGCTATTATAAGGAACATGCGTGAAACAATAAAAAAACATGACGATTTTGCAATGACTCCCGATGATTTATCGGGTATGTCTGCTTATTTTATCGTTCGGGCAAAACCAGCTAAATATCAAGATGATGCAAGATACGGTTTGATTGTCACAAAAAAGACTTTTAAACATGCTGTTGATCGCAATCGTGCAAAAAGGCTGCTGCGTGAATGGATTCGAAAATATGACGACATGATGCTGGCAGATCTTGATTACGTTTTTGTTGCACGTCATAAAATCTTGGACGCAACATATGATCAAGGACTGGACGCCATGTGCAAAGCATTGCACTGGATTAAAAAAATGCATAAAAATGCAAACGAAAACCACTAGCTTATCTAAACGCATCGCAATTGGTGCCGTACGTATATACCAATCCGCAATTTCGCCATTTATTGGTGGACGTGCGGCATGCCGTTTTACACCAACCTGCAGTGAATACACACGACAATCTATTGAAAAATATGGTGTTTTTCGTGGAACTTGGCTGGGAATTAAACGCATATCCAGATGCAGACCTGGGGGTGGTTTCGGTTTCGATCCTGTGCCCTGATATACTTGACAACTAATTACATTGTGATAAAATATTAAAGATATGATATGAAAATTTTAAAAAGGATTAAAAAAAATGTCATTTCGTGCAACCGTTGAATCTATGTCAAAGATCATGGACGATATGGGGATTACTGAATTAAACTTAGAACGTCAGTTTTTGTTTGGCGTATATCGTAAACATATTCATTTATCAAAACAACAAACAGCGACTGTCGCTGTTCCTGCAACAGATTCAAACAAAAACCAGACTTGTGCAAAATCTGAAAAAATTATTTCTGGGCATACGTTAAAATCACCAATGGTTGGCGTTGTGTATCTGGCACCAGAACCTGGCGCAAAACAGTTTGTTACAGTCGGAACATCTGTTAAAGAAGGTGATACTGTCGCACTGGTAGAAGCAATGAAGACATTTAACCCAATTAAATCTGACAAAGACGGTATCATAAAAGAAATTTTGGTGTCTGACAGTCAGGCTGTTGAATTTGATCAACCACTTGTTATTATTGAATAAGATATGCCACAAATAAAAAAAGTTTTAATCGCAAATCGTGGTGAAATCGCACTGCGTATAATTCGTGCGTGTCGTGACATGGGAATTCGTACAGTAGCAGTTTATTCAACCGCTGATCATGATGCTATGCACGTTCAATTAGCTGATGAATCTGTATGCATTGGTCCTGCAATCGCACGTGATTCATACCTAAACGAATCTGCAATTTTGACAGCAGCATTACTGACAAATGCCGATGCAATCCACCCAGGATACGGTTTTTTATCTGAACGTGCAGACTTTGCGCGCAAGGTCGAACAGCATAAAATGATATGGATTGGACCGTCCCCAGACATAATTGAAAAAATGGGAGACAAGGTTAATGCCAAACGTACCGCTATTGGATGCGGATTGCCTGTTGTTCCAGGTTCTGATGGGGCTGTAGACACACTGGAAAGCGCCTTAGAGTGGGCTAAAAAAATCGGATACCCAGTTATGTTAAAAGCAGCCGCTGGCGGTGGTGGGCGTGGTATGCGCGCTGTAATGTCAGCAGACGAAATGCATGACGCTTTTCAAATTACAAAACAAGAAGCCTTATCGGGATTTGGTGACGATACATTATATATGGAAAAATTGTTAATGCACCCACGACACATTGAATTTCAGGTATTGGGTGACACCCATGGTAATGTCGTCATTTTTGGTGAACGTGATTGTTCGCTACAAAGACGTAATCAAAAAGTTATGGAAGAATGTCCCGCAGCAATTCTGACACAGAAGCAGCGCGATGACATGATAGAAATATGTAAATCTGCCGCTAAGAAAATGGGATATACAAATGCTGGAACATTTGAATTTATGTTTGAAGACGGAAAATTCTATTTCTTGGAAATGAACACACGTTTACAGGTTGAACACCCTGTTACAGAAATGGTTTATGGGGTTGACTTGGTTCGTGAACAAATCCGTATCGCCGCTGGTGAAAAGTTAGGCTACAATCAATCAAACGTAATTCCAAATGGACATGCTATTGAGTTTCGTATTAATGCAGAAGACCCAGAAACATTTATTCCAAACCCTGGAAAAATTACTATGTATGCGCCAGCTGGTGGAATGGGTGTTCGCGTAGACAGCGCAATTTATACTGGATACACAATCCCAGCAACATACGATTCAATGATTGCAAAATTGATTGTCCATGCACCAAACCGTCCTGCATGTATTATGCGTGCAGCACGTGCATTGGATGAATTCGTAATAGAAGGTGTAAAAACAACAATTCCGTTACAGCAAAAGTTATTAAAAAACAAAGATGTAAAACAATTAAATTTTGACAACCATTGGCTGGAAGAATTTTTGAAAAGTGAATAAAAAATCCCCGATTTGGGGATTTTTTTTGAAACCTCATTGTATTTATCATTTGCATTTGAAAAATTGTCTGTTATAATGCGTTGGCTTTATGGGTGGTTAGCTCAGTTGGTTAGAGCGTTACGTTGACATCGTAAAGGTCGTTGGTTCGAGTCCAATACCACCCACCAGAAATCTTTACCGGCACCTGCCGGTATTTTTTGTTTTCTTTATAAATATTGATTTGTATAAAATATAGTTTATAATTTGCACGATTTATTTGTGAGGTTGAAAATGGCTAAAAAATACTTAATTACGTCGGCTTTGCCATATGTTAACAATAATTTGCATATTGGTCATTTAGTCGGTTGCTGGTTACCAAGTGATGTTTATGCACGTTTTTGTCGCGCAATGGGACGTGATGTTTTGTTTGTTTGTGGTTCCGACGAACATGGAACAGCCAGTGAAATCGGCGCTATGAAAGAGGGGATTCCTGTTGAAGAATACGTTGATAAATATCGTGCCGCACATGAACAGTCTGTACGTGATTTTAATTTATCTTTTGATACATATGGACGAACACATACAAAACTGCATGAGCAATTAATCCAACGGCTATTTGACCGTCTGCAAGAGCAGAATATGCTGGTCGAAAAAACATCTGTTCAGCCATATTCAATCAAAGATAAAATGTTCTTGGCAGACAGATTTGTTGTCGGAACATGTCCAAAATGCGGTTATGAAAAAGCTTATGGAAATGAATGTGGAAATTGCGATACAACATTAGAACCAGAACAACTAATCAATCCACACAGCGCAATTACACCAGACTCACCAGTGGAAATGCGTGAAACAAAACATATGTATTTTAAATCAAGCGAAATGCAGAACAAACTACGCCAATGGATTGATTCTCGTAAAGGGTGGCCAAAAACAGCACTGGCCATTGCGAATAAATGGTTAGAAGAAGGCTTACACGACAGCCCAATTACGCGTGATTTAAAATGGGGAATTCCTGTTAATAAACCTGGATACGAAAACAAAGTTTTTTATGTATGGTTTGATGCACCATGGGGATACGTTTCTATATCACAGGCGGCAAATAAAAACTGGGCTGATTGGTGGCATGGTGGCGATGATGTGCACTATACACAATTTATGGGCAAAGATAATATTTCATTCCATTCTATATTTTTTCCATCCCAAGAACTGGCAATGGATGACAATTGGAAAACTGTTGACGTGTTAAAGGGTATGAACTTTTTGAATATGAATGGTGCAAAAATTTCAAAATCTACTGGTAATGGCGTTTTCTTGAACGATGCAGTACAAGAACTGCCTGCGGACTATTGGCGGTATGCATTAATGGCCAGCGCCCCTGAAACAGATGACACTGATTTTACAATTACACGATTTGCAGATATTGTAAATAAAGATTTGAATGGTATGCTGGGAAATTTTGTATCACGCGTATGCAAACTGACTGCAAAGAACTTTGGAAATAATGTTCCAAAATCTGGCACAGTGAATTCTGAATTAAAATCAAAAATCAATGAAAAGCTGTCAGAATTAACTGCTGCATTAGACGCATGCGAATTCCGCAACGCAATTGCGGCATTGCGCGGACTGTACGCTATTGGTAACGAATATATGACCGCACATGAACCATGGGCATTGGTTAAAAATGGTGAAATTGACACCGCTGGTGCTGTATTGAACGAATGTTTCCAATTAATAGACTTATACGCACGTGTGTCGATGCCGTTTATTCCAGCAGCTGCTGAAAAAATGCAAAATGTTTTTGTGAATACACATGATTTGTCTTGGCCAGAAAAATATGAACATCGTATTGATGATGGTGCAGAATTTATTGTACCTGAAAATCTATTTAATCGCATCGATGATGAAACAGTTACACGATTGACAGAAAAGTATACACCAAAAAAAGAAAACACGTCACCAAAACCGACAGTTGCAAAAATTATGTCAGTTCAAAAACATCCGACACGTGACGATTTACATATTCTGTCTGTTGAATATGGCGCAGAAAAACCAGCACAGATTGTGTGCGCAGCACCAAATGTTCGTAAAAATATGATAAGTGTTATCGCACCAGTTGGTTGCGTATTACCAACTGCAAAAAAACCAATTAATCAGCGTACTGTTGCAGGAATCGAATCTTTTGGAATGATGTGTGGCACAGCAGAACTGGGGATTGGGAACGACGATAAAAATATTATTGAATTAAGTAACGATACAGCAGTTGGCACAGAATTTGTTAAGTAACAAAGGCAAGAAAAAAACAAAATAAATGATTCATGATAAAATACGTCTTGTGTTATTGTCTTGTTGTGCCCCATGTTCTGCGGGTGCGATTAAACAATTAGCAGATGGTGCAATTGATAACATTGATGATTTTATTGTTTTATTCTATAATCCAAATATTTTCCCAGAAACAGAATATACAAAGCGTATGCACGAACAAATTAAATACTGTGAAAATATTGGGGTTAAATACGCTGTTTTAGAATATGATCATGACGCATGGCGCGATGCAGTACGCGGATTAGAAAAAGAACCAGAACGTGGGACACGATGTTCGCTATGCTTTGAATATCGATTTCGTCGCGCAGTAAAATTCGCAAAAGAAAACGGATACAACGCAATTGCAAGCGTATTAGGCGTATCCAGACACAAAGACCAAAACCAGGTTAACACATCCGCACAAAAAGTATGTAAAAACATCGAATACATGCCAATAAAATGGGACGAAAATCTGCGGCTGCAAATCAATCGTGAATCTGATTTTTATCGTCAGAATTATTGCGGTTGCGAATTCAGTATTCGCAAAGTATAATATCCTTGTGATTTAATAAAGGACAATAAATGTCATCTATTTTTGTATTCCCAGGACAGGGTGCACAATCCGTTGGTATGGGAAAAGAACTGTATGAAACAAATGCGGACGCACGTGCGATATTTGACGCAGTTGATGAAGCACTGGGTGAAAAACTGTCAGATATTATATTTGATGGACCAGCAGATACTTTGACACTGACTGCAAATGTTCAACCTGCTATTATGGCTACATCAATTGCAATGTTGCGCGCAAGCAATGTAAATTTACCTGAATTTGTTGCAGGACATTCTTTGGGTGAATACACAGCCCTGTGTGCTGCAGGCGCACTGACAATTGGCGACACAGCAAAATTATTACGCATACGTGGAAATGCAATGCAAAACGCTGTACCAGTTGGGACAGGACTTACCGCTGTTATTTTAGGACTGGAAATTGACACACTACGTAAAATTTGTTCTGAAACAGGCTGTGATGTCGCAAATGATAATAGTCCTGGACAAGTTGTGATTTCAGGACTGCGCGACGTGGTTGAAAAAACCATGGTACTTGCAAAAGAGCAGGGCGCAAAACGTGCAATGCCACTGGCACTGTCTGTTCCTGTGCACTGTCGTGTTCAATCACCAGCAGCAGATAAAATCCGTGATGCACTAGACACTGTTGAATTTAAAAAACCCGTCGTGCCAATTATTTTGAATAAAACATGTAATCCAACACAAAATATTGATGAAATAAAAGAAGCACTTGTTTACCAAATGACACATGATGTTCGCTGGCGTGAAAGTGTTTTAAATATGGTAGAGCTTGGCATTACAGAACAGATTGAAGTTGGACCAGGAAACGTATTGACGGGACTGTGTTCACGTATTACAGATAAAATAACACCTAAAAAATTGGAGATTTAATTATGTTTGATCTATCAGGTAAAGTTGCATTGATAACTGGCGCAACAGGAGGAATCGGTGGGGCAATTGCACGTAAAATGAAAGATGCTGGGGCAACAGTTGTTGTATCTGGTCGAAACACAAAAAAAATGGATACAGAATTTGGCGATGAGTATATCAAAATTCCATGCGATCTGGCGGCAGATGGCGGGGCTGTTGAACTGGTCATGAATACAATAGAAAAATGCGGAAAGATTGATATCTTGATAAATAACGCAGGTATTACACGTGATACATTACTGATGCGCATGAGCGACGAACAATTTGACGAAGTAATAAATACCAATCTGCGTTCATGCTTTAAAATGTGTCGTGCTGCAATTATGCCAATGATGAAAAATCGTTTTGGTCGTATTATCAATATGGCATCAATTATCGGTACAATCGGGGGACCAGGTCAGGCAAACTATGCTGCAAGTAAAGGTGGTATGATTGCCATGACAAAATCTATTGCAGCTGAAGTTGCTTCACGTGGTATCACCGCTAATGCAATCGCACCAGGATTTATCAAAACACCAATGACAGATGTTTTGCCAGAAGAATTAAAGAAAACATATCTGGCACAAATACCAGCAGGCAGATTTGGTGAACCAGAAGATATTGCAAACGCATGTGTGTTCTTAGCATCAGATGAAGCGGCGTATATAAACGGACAAACATTACATGTAAACGGTGGTATGGGACGTTTCTAAGCAATGAAAAATTATGATGTAATCATTATTGGTGGCGGACATGCTGGGGTTGAGGCCGCAGCAGCATCTGCTAGACGTGGGGCAAAAACATTACTGATAACCCAAACTGAAAGTGATCTGGGGGCATTGTCTTGCAACCCAAGTATTGGGGGACCTGGTAAATCACAAATGGTGGCAGAAATGACTGCACTGGGGGGCGTTATGGGGCGCGCCGCAGATAAAGCAGGTATCCATTGGCGAACTTTAAACGCAACACATGGTGCCGCAACACAAGCACTGCGTGCGCAAATTGATCGCGATTTATATCATAATGCAATACTTGATATTTTATCAGAATATGAAAATCTGGAAATAAAATATGAACCTGTTACAAAATTAGATATTGAAAAAAAACTTGTTAACAATGAATATTTAACTAAATCTATCGTGTTAACAACTGGGACTTTTTTAGATGGCGTCGTGACACGTGGTGATGAAAAAATCTCATCTGGCCGCTTACAAGATGACGGAACATACCAAGCTGCAGATAAAAACATTTCAGATGTATTGCTTAAAAACGGCTTTAAAATTCTGCGTTTAAAAACAGGAACACCTGCGCGTATTTACCGTGATTCTATTGACTGGTCTGTATGTGAAATTCAAGAACCAGACACACCACATGATTGGTTTGACACAGGTGACAATGATAATAATTTTCACTGTCCATGTTACATTACACATACAAATGAAATAACACATAATATAATTCGTGAAAATATAAAAAATGCACCTATGTATAATGGTGATATTGTCGGTACAGGCCCCAGATATTGTCCAAGTCTGGAAGATAAAGTTATGCGATTTCCAGAACATACATCTCATCATGTTTTCTTGGAACCAGAAGGTTATAACAGTGATATAATTTATCCAAATGGCATATCAACCAGTTTTGGGGCAGAAATCCAAGACAAATGGATTCGTACCATTCCAGGCTTGGAAAATGCACGTATTGCACGATACGGATATGCAATTGAATACAACGCTATTGATGCACGCGCATTAAATGATAAGCTACAAAGCAAAGATATACCTCACTTGTTCTTTGCAGGACAAATTAACGGCACATCTGGGTACGAAGAAGCCGCAGCCCAAGGATTAGTCGCAGGGGCAAATGCCGCCGCATTCGCTTTAAATCAGGAATTTTTAATTCTGGACAGAACCAATGCTATGATTGGGGTTTTAATTGATGATATAACCACACTGGGGGTTGATGAACCATATCGTATGTTCACATCACGTGCAGAATACAGATTAAATCTGCGCGCAGACAACGCAATAAAACGACTGGGTAAAACTGCTGTTAACTTAGGATTATTATCTGCAGAAAAATACAAACTGTTATACAATCTAAAAAAAGATATATTTGCAGAAAACGATAAATTTTATGCTGGATATATTGCACGCAATGAGCGCGAAATCGCTGCATATAAACGTGACGCAAACATGAAAATCCCCAGTAATTTTGACTATACTGGATTACCAGGATTAACAAATGAACTGATTGAAAAGTTAAGTGCCACACGTCCAGAAAACATTGCAGATTTATCGCGTATTCCTGGTATGACACCAGCAGGCATTATGGTTGTATTGCGTAAGATTAAAAATTAATAAACCAAACTAAAAACCACTGGAAATTGTGATAAATATAGTCTATAGTCATGGGCGTTGTGCCGGTGTAGCTCAGCTGGTAGAGCATCTCATTCGTAATGAGGGGGTCGTAGGTTCAAGTCCTATCACCGGCACCAGAAATTAAGTTAAAAAATGAAACAGGTAACAATAATTATTATTAAATAATGGCTGACTGCGCTTTGGCGGTGGCTGGGGCGCATATGCGCCTTTTTTTAATAATAAAATACGGAGTAGTAAATTATGTCATATCCAAAAACAGACCCACGTGCTAATTTCCCAGAATTAGAACATGAATTATTAGCCTATTGGCGTGCAAACGACACGTTTCATAAAACATTAGAAAAAACAAAGTTGGGACATCCATTTAGTTTCTATGACGGCCCACCATTTGCTAATGGTTTGCCACATTGGGGACATTTAGGGGTGTCTGTGGTCAAAGATATGGTTTCACGATTCCAGACAATGTCGGGTCGCTATGTCAGACGTGAGTTAGGTTGGGATTGTCATGGCTTGCCAGCCGAAAATTCTGTTGAAAAAAAGGTTGGTAAATCTGCCAAAGATATTGTTGCAGATGATGGTATTGCGGCATTTTGCGATATGTGTCGCAGCGATGTTATGACATATACAAATGAATGGAACGCATTTATTGCACGTATGGGTCGCTGGGTTGATATTGGCGATGGATATGGTTATAAAACCATGAATAAAGATTATATGGAATCAATGTTGTGGACATTAAAGTCTTTGTATGAAAAAGGTCTGTTGTACAAAGACTACAGCGTTAATCCATATGACTGGGTTAATGGTACGGTAATTTCAAATTCCGAAGCATCCAGTGATTATCGTGAAATTGTTGATGATGCAGTCACAGTTTGGTTTGAATTAGAAAATGGTGATCGTGCAATTGCATGGACAACAACACCATGGACATTGCCTGCAAATAGTGCGCTGGCTGTTAATCCAAATATGACATATCTGCGTATGCAGGATAATGATGGCGCAGTTTATGTTGTTGCAGAAAGTCGCTTAAAGGCATATGAAAAACAATTCGCAAATGCAACGGAAATAGGGCGCTTAACAGGTGCTGAATTAGCTGGCATGCATTACACGCCGTTGTTTCCATACTATGCGGGACAATCTGATTTACTGTTCCAAATAATTCCAGCGGACTATGTTTCCGATGGTGATGGTACAGGTATTGTTCATATCGCACCTGCATACGGTGCAGATGACTTTTGGGCAGCAAAAAATATTGATCCAAAATTCCCAGTGTTATTAAACGTTGATACATATGGTAACTTTGATGAAACAGTTGTTGATTTTGCAGGTCAAAATATATTTGTAGCAACACCAGCGATACTGGATTGGTTAAAATCAAATGGTCGTTTGGTTAAGAAAGAACAATACAAACACAACTATCCATTTGGCGATCGTTCAAAAGAAAAGTTAATTTATCGTGCAACAGATTCTTGGTATATTGACGTACCAAAAATCAAGGATAAACTGATTGCAAATAATAATCTGGTTAATTGGACAAGTGCTGGCGAACGTTTCCGTACCTGGATAGAAGGGGCACGTCCATGGTCAATTTCACGTAATCGTTTCTGGGGGATGCCATTACCAATTTGGGAAAAAGACGGTGAATACAAAGTGTTTGGCTCAATTGCTGAATTAGAAGAATTCTTTGGTGTAGAAGTATCTGACCTGCATCGTCCAACATTAGATAAACTGGAAAAGGATGGATGGAAACGTATACCAGATGTTTTGGATTGTTGGGTTGAATCTGGTTCTATGCCATGGGCATCATTGCATTATCCATTTGAAAACAAGGAACGCTTTGAAGCAACTTTCCCAGCTGATTATATTATCGAAGGACAAGACCAAACACGTGGATGGTTCTATGCACTGATGGTGCTGGCAACAGCGTTGTTTGATAAACCTGCGTTTAAGAATGTTTCTGCAAATGGTATGGTTGTTGATGAAAATAAAAAGAAATTTTCTAAATCATTAAAGAACTTTGTTAACCCTGAACAGCAAATAGAACAATATGGCGCAGATGCTATTCGTTTGTTCGTGCTGGGGTCAAACTTTATGAAAGCTGAACCAGTGCCAGTTGATAAAGAAGGTAAAGTGTTCGTTGAATCTACAAAAACTATCTTAACACCATTGTGGAATGCGTATCATTTCTTTACACTGTATGCAAATGCTGGAAATATCGTTGCAAAAGAAATGCAAAATCCAACAAATGCACTGGATAAATATATCTTGGCAGAATTAAACGTCTTGATTGGTGTTGTAAAATCAGCACTGGATGAATACAAGCCAGATGTTGCAATCAAAGAATTTGTTCGATTCTTGGACATCTTGAACAACTGGTACATTCGTCGTGGTCGTGCACGTTTCTGGGACGAAGAACAAGATGCTTTTGATACACTGTACACAGTGATGACAACATTGTGTCGTGTTCTGGCACCGTTCGCACCATTTGTTTCCGAATACATCTATCGCAACTTAACGGATGCAGAATCTGTACATCTAACAGATTTTCCAACTGCGGAAATCTTCGATAAAAAAATTGTCGATGATATGCGACGTGTACAAATGGTCGTATCTACTGGAAAACAATTGCGTGAACAATACAAATTACGTAATCGTTTGCCGTTGGCTAATATGACCGTTGCAGGCCCAGATTTAAGTGCATACGCTGACATCATTCGTGATGAATTAAATGTTAAAGAAATTAAATTCATTGAAAATATCGATGAAGTTGCAGATAGCTTTATCTATTTGATTACACCAAAAATTGGCGCACGTCTGGGTGGGGCTTTAAAAGAAATTATTCCAGCCGTCAAACGTGGCGAATATGAATTAGTTGGTGACAAATTAGTTGCTGGTGGACACGAGATGAATGCAGACGAATTTGAAAACCGCTTAACCGTCAAGACTGGGGTTTCAGGTGCGGCATTGCCAGACAATACAGCGGTGGTTGTTCTGGATACAGAAGTGACAGCAGACCTGGTCGCAGAAGGGTTGGCAAATGACGCATTGCGTTTCATCCAGGATACACGCAAGACAGCAGGTTTGGATGTTTCTGATAGAATAACCCTGACGTATTCGGGTGATCCAGCAATCGTTAATGCAATCGAAGTACATAAAAAACGTATTATGCACGAAGCATTGATTGTCGAAATGAAATCTGGTGACGGTGAATACACAACTGATATCGAAGGATATAATTTGAATGTATCTGTAAATAAGGCATAAGGATAAAATATGAATCTAAAATATCCATATTTATACTGTGGCAACATCGGGACAAAATGTCCCGAAAAATTGCCAGATGGACGATGCAAATTGACAGAAAGGTTGGATAAGCAAGAACGTTGTCCTGATTCTGTTGTGGTTGAAAATCCAGAAAGTGGATTTTTGATTAAATATCTGTATCACATATACAATTCTGGTCCACGTATTATTTCCACAACACTTAAACCGATGCAGACATATCCGAATAATCTGTATTGTGGTCAAATTGATAAACATTGTCCGCATCAGACCCCAGGTGGTAAATGCAAAAAACATGAAAACATGCCAGGAGAGGGTGGATGCGACCATGAAATCTATTTGACAGAAGAAATGGAATTGATTACACGTCTGTTACAGTTTGTTCATCGTGATAAAGAAAATCAAAAATAAGGAATTAAAAAATGGCAGGAAAATATTGTAAAGAATTTTTTTATCCAGAAAATGATTATGGTTGCCAATGTCCTGATTTTCGTGCAAACGGTCTTTGCAAAAGAGAATCGTTATGTTCACGTAAGTTAAATTTAACACGTGAAGAATATACAATACTGGACAATTTGCGAATTGTAAAACAACAAAACGCAAAAATTCTGGAACTGTTACAAAAGCAGAAATAATGCTGACGCCACAAAGATATTTTGAATTAGTCCCTGATACAGTCGATATGACTATACGGTCAGAGTTGTATCATACCAATGAATTTAACTTTGCGGTGGCGGTTATTTTATCAGCTCAGGCGACAGACAAAAAAGTAAATGAGGTAACGCCTGAATTATTCCGCATCGCACCAACACCACAAAAAATGTTAGATTTGGGAATTGATGGATTAAAAGAACACATACGTGTTATTTCTTTCTTTAACAACAAGGCAAAAAATATAATTGCGCTGGCCGAACGTTTGGTCGCAGAAAAGATGACAGATAATTTTCCTGATAAATATCGCAATCGTGATACTTTAATGAAATTACCAGGAATTGGTCAAAAAACAGCGAACGTTATATGTAATGTTTTATGGGGTGCGCCAAATATTGGCGTTGATACACATGTTTTTCGCAACGCTCATCGATATGGATGGGTTGATGATACAGACAATACACCTGAAAAAGTAGAAGAAAAACTGCTACAAAAAATCCCAAAAAAATATCATCCAATTGTAAACCATGTAATGGTTTTACATGGACGATATGTATGCAAAGCGTTGCGTCCAGAATGCGAAAGGTGTCCCGTCGCAAAATGGTGTCCAGCAAAACAATGAATAAAAAAATCCCCAATCGGGGATTTTTTTATTATTTACGCAGACCTAATTTCTTAATCAGTTCTTCGTATTCAGCAACATCATTTTTCTTGATGTATGCCAATAATTTCTTACGACGGTTAACCATCAACAACAAACCACGTTTTGAGTGTTTGTCTTTGTGATTAGCCTTCATGTGTTCTGTCAAATTGCGAATACGCAATGTCAAACCTGCAACCTGGGCTGCCGCAGAACCACCATTGTCTTTTTCAGTCGTTTTGAAATTTGCCACTACTTCGGCAATCTGTTCTTTTGTAACGGACATTTGTTTTTCCTTTTGTTTTTTATATTGTTCGTTTTGGGCGCAATTTTCCGTCTGCTACCGTACCAATTCCGATGAATTCATCACCAGAATATACACGACGCAGACCGTCCGCACCCGTTGTCGCGACAAAACCGCCGTTTTTATAAAATTCAGCCGTCGTGCCGTCCAGATTCATAACCGGAATGTCCCCCAGTCCTGAATCAATTGGTTCCAAGTATTTCTTGAAATCGCCACCATTATTAACCAGATTTTCTAAAAAATCAAGTTTTACTGCATTTTTTATAGTAAAACCATTGGTTTGGGTTCGACGTATCATATCAACAGTCGCATATGCACCACACTTTTTGGCAATATCACGTGCAATACTGCGTACATATGTACCACGACTGCATAACACGCGAAAACACCAAGATTCATTGCGTACAGATAAAAATTCTAGCTCATAAATTTCTATTTCTCGTGGCGGTATTTCAATTTCACGTCCACGACGCGCTGCATCATATGCACGAACACCATCAACGTGCACTGCTGAATATACAGGTGGCGTTTGCATGATTTTACCAGTCATTTTCGGCAAAACAGATATAACATCTTCTATGCTTGGTATAATATTATTGCGGGCAATTTCATGACCAGTTATATCAAGGGTATCTGTTTCAAAACCAAATTGACACGAAAACAAATATTCTTTTTTATTCGAATTTACATCTTCGATAAACGGTATCATTTTCGTTGCACCACCAATTGCAATAGGTAAAACACCTGACGCCATTGGATCCAGTGTACCAATATGTCCGAATTTCTTAGTTTCAAACATACGTGCAATGCGACCACCAGCCGTTCTCGAAAATAATCCAGATTCTTTGTCTAAGATTATAAATCCGTCTGCCATATTTATTCCCCAAACAGATTTAATTGCGAACGCCCAGGCGATGATACACACAAAGGCTTCTTGGATTCATTTTTTACACTTATATTCGTCTTTGCAACTGGTTCATGTGATTCCAACCCAGATAAAACTGTTTCTGCACGTGCCACAACTGTTGACGGCATACCTGCCATGCGCGCAACATGAATACCATATGATCTGTTTGCAACCCCTGATATAATTTTGTGCATAAATATTATTTCATTATTATGTTCACGAACATCAATTGTTAGACATGATACATTCTGCAGACTGCCGTTAGACACCAACTGCGTCAGTTCATGATAATGCGTTGCAAATAATGTTCTTGGCTGCATATCATTTAAAAATTCCAACACAGCTTGGGCAATCGCCATACCATCATATGTTGCTGTACCACGTCCAATTTCATCGAAAATAATAAATGATTTAGATGTCGCACGATTTAGAATATTTGCAGTCTCGGCCATTTCAACCATAAACGTAGATTGTCCTGCTGCCAAATTGTCTGATGCACCAACACGACTAAATAATTGGTCACAAATACCAATCGTTGCACGCGTTGCCGGCACAAAAGACCCCAAATGTGTCAATACAACAATTATCGCATTCTGACGTAGATATGTCGACTTACCCGCCATATTTGGTCCAGTCAATAATGCAATTGCACGCGCATTTAAATTACAATCGTTCTTTACAAAATTATCACCACGTGAACGCAAGACCGATTCAATCACTGGATGACGACCACCAACAACATCAAAAGAACAATCTGATGTCACAAGTGGACATGTCCAATCATAAATATCTGCACAGTATGATAAAGAACACCAAACATCCGCATCTGCTAATAAATCTGATGTCGACAACAAATCATCTGCAATGTCACGTATGTGTGCAATCAATGTATTTATAATTTCTGATTCTAAACCAGATGCTTTTTCTGCTGCACTGCGAACATCATTGTCTAAATCAATCAAACGTGACGTTGTAAAGCGCATATTGCCAGCCATTGTCTGACGATGAATAAAACCATTTTCTGGTTTCATCATTATATCCGCACGTGACGATGGAACTTCTATAAAATACCCCAAGATATTATTATATTTAATTTTTAATGTATTTATACCTGTGGTATTAACATATTCTGATTGCAATGCAGCAATTGTTTCCTTTGCACCGTTGGCAAGATTTCGCATCGCATCAAGCCCAGCATCAAAACCTTCACGTATCACATTACCATCACGAAAAAAAGTAGGTAATTGATCTGACAAGGCATTACGTAACATTATTCCAATTTCATCATGCGTAGAAATATCTGCAAATTTAGCAGATAAATTTGCATCTAGCCGACCCGATAACATCTTTGCATTAGGTAATATATTTATAAAATCTGATATATTTCGCATATCACGTGGCGTGCCGCGACCAGATAATAAACGCGACAAACAACGTCCAACATCTGGCACAGTTGATAATATACGTTGCACAGATGACATAATATCTGGATTTGAAATAAAATGCGCAATATGTGATTGACGTATCTTTATTTCATCTATATCTGCTGATAAAGCACGCAGATATCCACGCAATTTTCGTGCACCTGCCGCGGTTCTGGTATTATCTAAAACATCAATCAATGACACACCACCATCATTTATCGAGGCATCTATTTCCAAACTTTTCCACGTAGCAGAATCTATTAACAACTGCGCCCCTGACTTAAACATGTGTGGCGCACGAAATGTTATCGACGCTTCTCGTTGAGTATTAAACAAGTAGCCAGCCAATAAACATATCGCATTATCAATATTCGTAGATATCGTATCCATACGAACAACACCACCAAATACACGTGATACTATTTGATCAATATCAGTACGATGATATAACTTTTCAAATACTGCGGTTGTTTTAAAAATATCACGCAGCTGCATAATTTTTTCCTGTTCAGCACTGAACGCAGGATAAATTATTTCTGCAGGATTTAATCTGACTAAATCATCAATAATTTCTGATGTTTTACCTATAAAAAATTCACCTGTTGATATGTCACAACCAGCAATATCAAATTCATCATTTGATAGCGGCATAACAGATACTAAAAAATTTGAACTTTTAGGCGTTAATAAATTTTCATCAGTTAGTGTTCCAGGTGTTAAAACACGAACAACCTTTCGTTCAATATATTTATGACCACGAACCTTGGCTTCTGCTGGGGTTTCCATTTGTTCAACCAATGCCACAGAAAAACCAGCACGAACCAAACGCCCAAAATAGTTATCTGCAGCATGCCATGGAATACCACACATGGGTATAGATTCACCATCACCATCTGTACCGCGCGCAGTTAAAACCAATCCCAAATTAGAACTGATTGTTTTTGCATCTTCAAAAAAAGATTCATAAAAATCGCCCAGACGAAACATCAACAAAGCGTCTGGATTTTCCGCCTTCATATCAACATATTGTTGCATAACAGGGGTTAATTTACTTTTTTCTGCCACGATAAAATCCGCTAATACTGTTAATTGTTTACTTTCAATGTTTCTATTTTTAATTCCGCTTCTTTTAATAATTGTTCACAATACGCTTTTAATTTTACCCCCTGTTCGTACGCAGAAACAGAATCTGCCAATGGTAATTCGCCAGATTCCATTTTCTTTACCAATTCCATTAACTGTTTATAAGCTTCTTCAAACGTTAATTTATTTTCTTCCATAATACACCCCTGTGATATACAGAAATACAATACAAAAACAAATGTAAATTTGCAATTAAAAATCCCGCTGTTGCGGGATTTTTTTATATACACAAACTTAATTACATTGCGTTCATATCGGACAGCAATACATCCAATCGTTCAACAGTTTCTGTATCTCCCAATGCAGCACCAATTGTTCGCGCAGATTCTAAATCGGCACGTGCCGCATCCATATTACCCAAGTTTACATTTAAAGCTGCCGATTTTTCAAAATAATTCATCGCACGCGTCGATAAACTTTCACGTTCTGCCATTGTTGTAGCACCTTGAATCTGTTCAGAAATTACACGTACAGCAGAAGAATAATCATTAACAGCTTCGGCATAATTACCCAAGGCTGTGTATGCCTCAGCACGTTCGGCGTAAACAGTTGGATTCACAATACCTTCTGGTCTTGCCAAAGAATTTGTATAATCTGCAATTGCACCTTCCCAATTCTTTAACCACAGATTTAACTGACCACGCTTTGCATACAAATCACGTAATTGCAAAACAGGTGTTGGATTTTGTGCATTTGACGCCATAGAGTTATTAATATCGTTTAATGCCGCACTGTAATCTTCTAATCTTGTGTTTAACAATGCACGATCATAAAAAGCAACTGCATTTTGTGGATCACGTTCCAGCGCCGCATTAAAATCATCCATCGCATTACGATAATCACCAGATTGCATATACGCTTCGCCACGTAATATATACGTATCGACAGATGCAGAACCTGTATCGATTGCTGTTGTTAAATCTGCAACAGCTTCATCAATATTACCAGCCAACAACTTAGCTTTGCCATTATCATAATAATCCGATGCCTGCATCAACGCTTCTTCTGCAATACCATTATTCGGTGTATATATTGCATTATGACTGCGACCTAAAATGTAAAATGTTGCCGCAATGAAGAACAAAATAATAAACCAATATACATAAATCGACAAAGACCATGGATTAACACATGTTTTAGTTTTTGCAACATTCACAACTGGTTTTACTCCAGAAACTTGGGCTTTTTTTGTATTTTTTACAGATGTTTTTTTCATATAAATCTCCCTTCCGTTAATAGAATATTAGAGAGTTTTTAACATTTCGTCAATTGTTTTCTGTGAGATCTTAGCAATTTGACCACTGGTTAATTTTCCCAAACTTATTTTCCCATAAGATATGCGGTGTAATTTTTTTACAGGACACCCACACGCACGCATAACTATACGAATTTCATTCTTTTTTCCTTCACATATCTCAATACGCAAAACACTTGGTTCTAAGATATCTATTTTCATTGGCGCATATCTTACACCATCAACAGTTATCCCACTGCGCGCACGTTCTATGTTTTTTGTATCACCAGCAACGTCCACAATATATACACGCGGTATTTTTGATGATGGCAATGTTAGACGACGCGCCAAATCACCATCATTTGTTAACAACAATAATCCAGTCGTTTTAAAATCCAAACGACCAACATATTTTAAACTGTGATATTTTTTCGGAATAACATCATATATCGTTTTTCGCCCCATTGGATCACATGTTGTTGTCATTGTATTAATTGGTTTATAAAATGCATATAATTCGGTTTCTTTTTTCCTATTAACCTTATGCCCACGTACTGCTACAACATCGTTTTCATCAACAAAATTTAGCGGACTATCTATGATAGTACCATTTATTGTAACCAACCCATCGGAAATCAACTTTTCTGCACCACGTCGTGATGACACACCTTTATCTGCTAAAAACTTCGCAATTCTAACAGTCATTTTTTACTTTATTATTTTACTTAGCGCGACAATCGCCGCTGTTTCAGCACGCAATATTGTCTTACCTAAACTAATTCCACGCGCCCCAGATGTGTCCAGCGCAGAAAATTCTTCGTCAGAAAATCCGCCTTCTGGTCCAATTAAAATTTTGTCTGTATTAAAATCATTTGACATTTCTTTACCATATGCAGCACGTTCGTCTGCAAACACAACATTTGATAAATCTAAATCTGAAAATTTTACAGTCGGTAAAATTTCAGGAACAGAATTGCGGTTTGATTGTTCAGATGCTTCAACAGCTATCTTGCGCATACGTTCCCAATTTATATGATGCGCAACCGTACGCGCAGTTATAACTGGCAACAATTTCGCCACACCCATTTGTGTCGCCATATTTATCAAGTCATCTGTATGCTTAATAGGTGAAAACATCAGTGTTATATTGTTTGATGGATCAACATGCGATGTCTTATCACCAATAATTAACCCTTTGTCATCATCAGAAATAGTTGCATTGTATTCATTTCCACCACCAAAAACCAAACACTGTCTTGTACGCATAACACGTGTCAAATAATGCATAATTTCACGCGATAATGGTATCTGAATACCTGTTTCAAGGTTAGAACCTGCAAAAATTCTTGGAATATTTTTCATAAATTCATATTTCCTGATTTATCCGATTGCTTTTTTCTGGTATAATCATAACACAATGGCAAAGAAGTTCAACATCTTATCCGCATCTGGCAAAGGAAAAGGTCTGGGGATTTTTAAATCTGGTTCGTACAAAGAACATGAAAAAACCCCAATGGCACAAATATTCTGGCGAATTCGCTGGGGGTGTGGAATATGGATTGTTTGTGCGATAGCATTTGCATCTGCTTTTATTATTGAACATATTTGGCGATATGGGTGGAGTCCCGCTACATCCGTATGGACCAAAACATATTTAATGAACCTGTTAACCAGTGGCGGCTTATCATCACTGGCAGAATTACCAGCGTGGGTTTGGCGGTGCGTATATCGCACTGACTTGGCGTGTATGGTGCCAATATTACCAATTATCGCATACTATTTCCTGTCAGATGGAACATTTACAGACGAATTTAACCCACATGGTAAAGATAAATTTGATGAAAAATCATCAAACAAGGCCAGTGAAGCAGATATAAAAAAGATGGGGCTACTTGGTGGTTTTATGATGGTTTTAGGATACTTTAAGAAAAAACCATTAATGATGGATGAATGTTTATCTGCATTATGTGTTGCCCCCCCGGGAACAGGTAAAACACAAGGGGTTGTTATCCCGACAATTTTGGATTGCAATGATGTTTCGATGATTATTAACGACCCAAAGCCAGAATTAAAACAAAATACCAGTGCATATCGTGCAACTGTTGGGCCGGTGTTTATTATGAACTGGGCGGGTCAGGACGATCCGGCACGTGGTATATATTATCCATCATGGAATCCACTATCCCCAGAACATGTACCGTTTAATACAGAACAGCGTGATTTATATATCGATTCAATTTGCAACACGCTTATTCCAGACAGGACTGGATCATCTGCTGACCCACACTGGACAATTACGGGACGCGCAGCACTGACTGGATTCGTTCAATATATTGTATCCAAGGTAGAACGTGCCAAAGCAGACGATTATTTCTACGCTCGTATGGTTAATGGCACATTTAACGCAGAAGACGCAGCGGTGTTATCTGATTATTATCTGTCAATGATGACAGATCCAAACGCATACGCTGCGCACGCAATGCTGCAACGTGGTGAATTAAACGCGATGAATTATGTACATGTTGGTACATGGGCAAACATCCCAGATGCATGGCGTGGGAAAGAAGCATCGTTGCCCATGATTTTAGACTGGTTAACATCCAGTCAAATCGCAATCGCCCAGCAAATGGAAGAACGACGCAGGGCAGGGGACCAGATGGTTGCAATGGCAGACCCTATGAAAGATTTGTTGCAAAATGCGGTAGACGAAGCACGACAATACGCATATTCACACCGTGCGGTTCAAGAATTAACACAATTAGCGAATACACCTGATAAAGAACGTGGGTCAATCATGTCAACAGCGTTGTCGGGGCTGACTATATTCCGTAATGCAGCGGTAAGAAATCGTACATCTCATTCAGATTTTCATTTTTCTGATCTGCGCGGAATTCGTGACCCACGTGACGGCAAGGTTAAGCCAGTGACAGTATATCTATCTATTAACATGGTTGACGCCCAAGCACTAAACCCAATTACAGCGATATTTATTGAACTGATGTCAAACTTCTTGCTTGCAAATCCGCCAGGTGCCGAACACAACGGTCAAAAACTGGGCGAATATCCAGTATTGTTTGTATTGGACGAAATGCCAAAAATGCAAAAGATGCAAGCCGTTATTCAGGGGCCTGATTTGGGACGTGGACAAAAAATATCATATCTGTTAATCGGCCAGGATTTAAACCAGATTGCTGAAAAATATGGTCCAGAAGCTGCAAAAACAATCATTTCTACAACGGCTGCAAAAATTGTTATGCGCCAAAATGACCCAGGTACTGCGGAAAGCTTCTCAAATATGATGGGTATGAAAATGAAAAAAGAAAAGGGTGCAGATGGTAAAGAGGTCACAAAAGAATCTTTGTTATACACACCAATGGATATTTTAAGATTAAGTAGTGACAAACAACTTGTTATATTCCAAGGGTGGTATCATCGTCCAATTGAAGCAGACAAACAAATGGCATACAAAGATCCTAGACTATCAAAACTTCTTGCAATGGGTGAAGCACCACCACTGCCTGAATTCTTGGTAGCGTCACACCATCGTGCGCTGGGGTTCACTGGAAAACCAAAGATTTACTATCCAGCAACCAAGGAAATAAAAATACTAGAATAAAAAAAACACCGGCTTTTACCGGTGTTTTTTTATTTTTTACTATTATTTATCACGTATTTTTGCATCGCATTTCTTTTCAACAGATTTTATCACCAAATCCTGGATTTTTAATAAATCTGTATCTGACATGTTTTCACGTGGTGCAATTGTGATTGTAAACGCAATTGACTTTTTACCATCTGATAAATCAAACGCATCAAACACAACCACATCTGTAATACGTGCATCTGCAGCCATGGCCGCACCTGTTAATTTTTCAGCAGGCATATCAGAATCAACAACAAAGGCAAAGTCGCGCGAAATCGGTTGAAATTCAGATAGTGTTATATTTTTTCCAATACGCTTTTTCGGCATACTGTTAACATCATCAACAATTGCAATTACAACATTTGTTTTTATACGCAACTGCTTTGCGATTGATGGATGCAACTCACCAAATTCGGCCAATACACGTTTACCCTGAACCACCTTACCATAACGATATGGATGCGCCCAATTAGGTACATTTTCTGTTGATACCGTAAATTTCTGACCATTTAACATTGATATAATATCATTTTTTACATCATATATATCAACTTCACGTGTGCGTGATTGCCAATGCTTTGGACCAGTGCAACCAGTACGAACAATACACAATGATGTATGTTGTTGCCTTGGCGCATCACCATCAAACACAGTTCCCAGTTCAAACAAATTTAAATCTGGATATCCACGTTTTTCATTATTTGATACTGTTTGCAATAATCCACCCAGTAAACTATTACGTGCTGTATCCATATCTGTTGTGATTGGATTTGCAATCTTTACAACTGGCTTATCCGACAGCATTTTTTCAACAATCGAATTGCCAAACGCATAAGAACAACATTCATTTAAACCACGTGACGCCATATGTTCTTTTAAATATAATTCGTGATTATATTTTTTATCCACATCCCCAATTGTATGCACAGCAACCAAGGCTAATTTTTCATATCCATATATACGCAACAAATCTGCCACAACTGTTTCTGGGATATTAACATCCACACGACGACTTGGTGGGGTAAGAATCCATTTATCCCCCTTTGTTTCCAGCGTATAGCCCAATTTTTCTAATATATCACGCTGGATTTTTTCATCCATTTCGGCGCCTGTTTTTTTGGCAAATATTTTTGGATTATAATTGATTTTTACTTCTGGAATGATGTCCGAACCTGCAATATACGCATTAGTAATTTTACCACCGCATCTATCCATTATTATTTCAGCAGCTTTCATTACAGCTATACCAGTAATTGTTGGATCAATACCACGTTCATAACGATATGACGCATCTGTTGACATACCAATTCTTTTTGCAGATTTACGAACAGATACAGGATCAAAATATGCAGATTCTAGGATTATATTTTTTGTGCTATCAGTTGTTGCACCACGTGCCCCACCGATTACACCAGCTAAAGCTAAAATCCCCATATCGTCGGCAATAACCATATCCGCATCGGTTAATTCGTGTTCTGTACCAAATAAATCAGTGAATTTTTCACCAGGCGTTGCCATACGTACAACAATATCACCATGAATTTCATCTGCATCAAAACAATGCATAGGTTGTGCCATATCATAACAAATATAGTTTGTTGCATCAATTGCAGCGTTTTTAGGATTTATACCAATTGCACGCAGACGTGATGCGATTTTTTCACAACTTTTAGTCATTTGTAAATTACTAATTTCCAGCAATTTATATGTCGCACATTTATCAGTTTTAATAACCACACGACGTGTACCAGAAACAGTCTTAAATTTATTATCAATCGGAACAATATATTTGCCAGCACCAGCGGCCGACAAATCACGTGCAATGCCACGTACAGACAAATAATCAGGGCGATTTGGTGTGATTCCAGCATCAAATATCGTTTTTACATCTAATACCGATGATCCAATTTTTGTATTTTCATCTAATTCAATAATTCCACTGTGGTCGTCACTAATCCCCAGCTCTTTGCCAGAACACATCATACCATCAGATATAACACCACGCAGTTTTCCAGATGTAATTTCATGACCATCAATAATACACCCAGGCACTGCTAATGCAGAAACAAGCCCCACACGTGCATTTGGCGCACCACACACAACCTGGCGCAAAGTGCCAGACCCATCATCAACCTTTAACACGTGCAGATGGTCGCTGTTTTCATGCGCCACACATTCAACAATACGCGCCGCAATTGGGGCAACAGGTGTTACTAATTCTTCTACTTCTAAGCCAACACGTGTTAATTCATCAGCAATTTGTTCGGGCGATAAATTTGTATCTAAATAATCTGTTAACCAATCATATGTCCATTTCATATCAATACCCCCAAAATTAAAATCCTGCACTTTTTAACCATCTGATATCATTACCACGAAAATCACGCAAATCTGGTAAACCATACTTCAACATTGCCAATCTATCCCACCCAAATCCAAATGCAAAACCTTGGTATTCTTCTGGATCAATACCACAATTTCGCAAAACATTAGGATGCACCATACCAGCCCCCATAATTTCCAACCAACGACCATTTTTCCATTTTAAATCAACCTCAATCGATGGGTCTGTAAATGGAAAATAAGACGGACGAATACGCAACTCAACATTATCAATTTCAAAAAAACGCTTTAAAAAAGCACGAATATCACCAATCAATTCAGACATTGTTACATTTTTATTAACATATAAGCCTTCTATTTGACCAAACATAGGTGCATGCGTTGCGTCCATTTCTTTACGATATGTAGAACCAATACCAAACATTTTTATTGGCGCCCCAGTTTTTTCCATTGTGCGAATTTGAATCGCAGATGTCTGAGTACGCATAACATTACCATTTTCTAAGAAAAATGTATCCTGCATATCACGTGCTGGATGATAATCAGGTGTATTTAATGCGGTAAAATTATGCCAATCATCTTCTATTTCTGGACCTGTATATGGGGTATAACCAAAAGATTCCAAAATTTGCGAAATTTCAATCAAACTTTGTGTCATTGGATGTAAAGATCCACGATTTTCAGACGATGCATTTAATGAAACATCCAATTTTTGTTTCTGTAGTCCAGCCATTAATACAGCATTTTCAATTTCTATCTGACGTGTTTTAAACAACTGACGCAATTCGCTGTTTTCACGATTTAATGCAGCACGCGCTTCGTTATCCAGATTTTTCATTTCTTTCAAACGCGCGGTCATAGTCCCATTTTTTCCGAATGTTGCAGTATACAAAGACTGTAATTCATCCAGTGTATTTATGTTCTTTATTTGTTTTTGCATAACATTTACCCTAAAACTTTTTTTCTTTATATGAATAAAGGTCGTCTGTCGACGACCTTTATCTTACAAAACAAATACCCCGCCGACAAGGGATTATTTAGATTCCCCGGCGCTAAATCGTTTTGCTGTATCAACCAATTTAACAAAGTTTGCATCGCCAGCATATGCCATTTCAGCTAATACTTTACGATCTAATGCAATACCAGCCTTTTTCAAGCCGTTCATAAATTGGCTGTATGTCATACCATTTTGACGTACCGCAGCATTAATACGGACAATCCACAAACCACGAAATTCGCGTTTTTTTACGCGACGATCACGATATGCATACTGACCCGCTTTTTCTGTTTTTTCACGTGCGGCACGATATGTTGAATGATGACGGCCCAAATACCCCTTGGCACGCGCCAAAATCTTGTTATGTTTTTGTTTTACGGTTGTTCCACGTTTAACTCTTGCCATATCATAACCCCCTTATTATTTCAAACCATATGGAGCCAAGATTTTAGCCTGACCAACCATGTTATCGTTCAAATACTGTGGTTTTGAACCTGCATTGTTTGCACGTGCAGATTTTTTACGCAACAGTTTCTTATGGGCGTTACGAGCAACGCGGATCTTACCTGTTGCTGTCATAGACGCACGCTTTTTCAAGTATGACTTTGTTTTTAATTTTGGCATTTTATATCCTTTTATTTTTAGGTGTTTTACAGTCTGGTGGCAATGCCTGCCACTTTGACTGATGCATATTTTGGCATATTTTATGGAAAAATCAAGTTTTTATTGAATATCCTTTTTTTTACGTATAAAGTAGCCATGATGAATAAAAATAAACTATCTTCCAGGGTATATATGATTATAAAATCTGCCACCGCTGCCGCGGTTTTGCCCGTTTTGTTTATTTATATCATGGTCGCAAAGCCTGACTATACCATATTAAATGGACTGGCACATATTGTGTTACCTGTTGCAAACACTGTTGGAAATATTGTTACTTGGCCAGTTAGAGCCGTCGGAAACACAATAAATAACATCTATGAACTGTCAAATCTGCGCGAAGAAAATGAGGAGTTACGTGTTAGATTAGAGCAAGCTTTAAGTGATAAATTTAAGTGTGATGTTGCAATTGCTGAAAATAAAAAATTAAACAACGAATTAAACATGGTATCTGCACAACCTCGTAAAACAATAATTGCTGATGTGATGTTTGACAATAATGCAATGCATCATTCTACATTTATCATTAATCGTGGTGCGGATAATGGGGTAAAAAAAGGACAAGTCGTTGTTTCAATGACAAATCAGCTGGTTGGTATTGTTATAGATTCTGGTGGAAACTTTGCACGTGTGCGCGCATTAAATGACGCAGACACAAATATTGCCGTACGAATTTCAGGGTCTGGTGTTTATGGATTCTTAGCAGGAAACGGCACAAAAACACCAACTATTGGCTTTTTTAGCGATCCACAATTTCAAGCAACTCCTGGTTTAATATTAACAACAAGTAATATTAGTGGCGTTTTACCAAATGGTATTATTGTTGGTAAAATGATCAATGAAGAAGAAGTGCAAATATTGAACTATAAACAATTAAGCAGGGTTATGGTATTGAGTTTTGATAATCTGGGCGAATATAAATAAATGAAAAATAAATTAATAAATTTTTTGCAAATTTTAACACCATGGTTATCTGTCTTAATACTGTGGAGATTATCTTTATCTTTTTGGAATCCAGCTGGTATTTTAGCTTTAATACCTATTTTTTATTGTTCTTTTGTTAGACCAACATGTTGGTTTGCACCATTTGCTGTTATTTTCTGCTTTTTAATCGATTATAAGTTTGAAACTTTAGTATTTTGGACTTCTTTATATTGCTTGTTTTATGCTGTTAATGGATTCCAAACTTTTTTTGATTTAACAAAAATAGATAAAAATGCATGGCATATATTTATGATATTTATATTTATCGGGTTTATTTTATTATTATTGTCTAGTTTTACTTTTTATAATTTGTTGCAAACAATATGGTTATTAATCTGGTTAGGTTTATTATATATACCAATAACTAATTTAATTAAAAGGGTAACAATATGATTGATAAAGAAGTTGCCCGCTTATTTGATAGACGTAGCGCATTGTTTTTAACAGGGGGAGTAATACTGACATCTGTATTAGTTATACGTATGTTGCAGATGCAGTTGTTTAATTATCGTGAATATACTGAAAAAAGTGAGAATAATTCATACAGAACTCAACTGGATATGGCAATACGTGGTCAAATCCTGTCTGCAAATGGAACACCAATATCACGTGATGTGCCAATTTATAGAATATACATAATACCAGAAGAAACATCTGACATAGACAATTTAATTAATATTGTTGCAAAAGACTTAAACTTAAAAGAAAAAAACATAAAAAATATTCGTAAAAAAATATTTAAACAGCAAAAATTTCAACCTGTTTTAGTTAGTGAAAATACTGATTGGAAAACACTTGCAAAATTACAGGCTAAAAATCTGCCAGGATTACATGTTGAAAGCGGTTATGGACGGGTTTATGAATTAGGACCTGCTGGGGCCCAAGTTTTCGGTTATGTCGGGGCACCTAATAAATCTGTAGCCAATGCGCCATTTTTTACAACTGGTATAACAGGGTTAGAAAAAAGATTTAATCCAGATCTGGCTGGTGTCCCTGGACAAACTGTTATGATTACAAACGCTGTAGGAAGGGTGACTGGTGAAGATAAATCACAATATATACCTTCTATACCAGGTGACAATATAAAAACCACTATTGATTCTGATATTCAACGTAAATTATATGATGCATTAACACAACATCGTTCTGGCACTGGTGTCGTATTAGATATAAAAACAGGAAATATTATAGCAATGGTTTCAACACCAAGTTTTGACCCAAATATATTTAGAACAAACGATGGTGAAGAATACATAAGTAACCTGCGTGAAGATTATGCAAAACCTTTTATGAACAAGGCTATTGAAGGACTTTATCCACCTGGTTCTACATTCAAAATTGTCGTTGCACTGGCTGGATTAGAATCAGGCGCAATTACAACTAAAGAAAAAATATATTGCCCAGGTCATTGGGATTACGGAGATAGACGATATCATTGCTGGGAAGATGATGGTCATGGTCATGTTGACCTGTATGGTGCATTAAAACATTCTTGTGATATATATTTTTATCAAATCGCATTGCGTATTGGCATTGATGCAATTAAGTCAATGGCTACAAAATTAGGATTTACTGAAAAGTTTATGGACGATATTTTAGCACGAGAAATGCCAGGGGTTATGCCAGATAGAAAATGGAAAGAAAAACAAATAGGAGCCAAATGGGTTCATGGTGATACTATTATTTCTGGTATAGGACAAGGTTTTATATTGGCTAATTGTTTGCAACTGGCAACTATGATGTCACGTGTCGCATCAAATAAAGTTGTTATTCCAAGAATCATGGACAATGGACGAAATCCACGTTTTAGTAATTTGAGGCTGCGTGAAAAAAATATTAAACATGTGTTAACTGGATTAGAACAAGTATTACAACAAGGTGGTACAGCAGCAGGAAGTGCAATTAATGTAAAAGGTAAGAAAATGGGAGGTAAAACAGGAACCTCTCAGGTTCGTAGTATATCTAAAAAAGAACGCGAAAGTGGCGTATTAACTAATGAACAATTAAAATGGAATATGCGTAACCATGGCTTATTCGTTGGATACGCACCATTAGATAACCCCAAATATGCCGTTTGTGTTGTCACAGAACATTCTGGTTCCAGTGGACCAGCTGCAAAAACTGCTTCTGCAATAATAAAAGAATTATTAATTAGGGATGCTAAATAATGGCTAAACAAACACGTGTTTCAAATGCATCTATGATGAGTCTATCTGAAAAACTTTCACGTTTTTCATGGGGATTATTTGTTCCAATGTGTATCGTTTTAGCTTTATCTATTGTAGTTTTATATTCAGCTGCTGGGGGCGCATGGAAACCATTCGCATTTTCACAATTAACTAAAATTTTTCTGGGATTAATTGTATTTTTTGTTGCAGCTTTTTCTAATATAAAAACTTGGATTAAATCTGCATATATTATTTATGCAATCGCACTAATTATGATAATTATGGTCACTTTTGTTGGACACACTGGTATGGGTGCGCAACGCTGGTTAAACCTGGGGATTATTCATATCCAACCTTCTGAACTTATTAAAATTGCGCTTGTGTTAGCTTTGGCACGATATTTTGCATGGATGAATTCTGTAGAACTAAGTAAATTAAAAAATTATTTAATACCTGCTTTGATGCTATTGGTTCCATTTGTATTAATTGTTGCACAACCCGATTTAGGTACAGCATTATCATTAGGCATGATTACTGTCGGGTTTTTTTATATTGTTGGCGCAAATAAAAAATGGTTTATTATAGCTGCAATATTAGGTATCATGGCTGCGCCAGCTATATGGTACGGTGGGCTTCATGATTATCAACGAGGACGTATAGTTACTTTTCTTAACCCAGATAGCGATGTCCAAGGAGCAGGTTATCAAATTAATCAAGCAAAAATAGCTTTTGGTAGCGGAGGAATGTTGGGAAAAGGATATATGTCTGGAACACAATCACAACAATCTTTTCTGCCTGAAAAACATACTGATTTTATATTTACAATGCTGGGCGAAGAATTTGGTTTTATTGGTGCTTTTGGATTATTAATGATTTATTCTTGGATAATTATCGTATTGTTTTGGGCCGCAAAAACATGTCGTAATAGATTTGGTCAATTAATTTGCTTTGGTTTTATGTTGAACTTTTTTATTTATTATTTTATAAATATTGCCATGGTTTTGGGTCTGATGCCAACAGTGGGGGTGCCGTTACCATTAATGTCTTTTGGTGGCAGCAGTTTGTTATCACTGATGTTTGGTTTTGGTTTAGCACAAAACGCACATATTCATAAAGATCAACAACTATCGGCAAGGGGAAGTTAAAAAATGAATTTGCTTATCGTGGAATCACCGTCAAAAGCGAAAACTATTGAAAAATACCTGGGTGCAGGTTGGCGTGTTATTGCATCTGTTGGGCATGTACGTGATTTAGTACCAGAAAACGGCAGTGTTGATACTGAAAATAAATTTAAAATGCGCTGGCAAATTATGCCAGGTAAAGAAAAACAGATAAAATTAATTACTGATGAATTGAAAAAAGCTGATGCTGTTTATCTGGCAAGCGACCCTGATCGCGAAGGTGAGGCCATAGCATGGCATTTATTAGACATTTTAAAATCAAAGAAATTATTATCAGATAAAAAAGTTTATCGTGTCGCTTTTCATGAAATTACAAAAAAAGCTGTACAAGCCGCTATCGAAACACCACGCGAAATAGATTCTAATCTGGTTGATGCGTATTTAGTTAGACGTGCATTGGATTATCTAATTGGATTTAGTATATCTCCACTTTTATGGCGCAGAAATTTAGGTAAATCTGCTGGACGTGTTCAATCTGTTGCCGTAAAACTTGTCGTTGATAGAGAAAAAGAAATCGAAGAATTTAAGCCTGTTGAATACTGGTCTGTTGAATCTGTTTGTAAAATTAACAATTCTGATTTTAAGGCCTATTTAAACAAATTTGATGGTCAAAAAATCGAAAAAATGACTATTGAAAATAATAATCAAGTCGATAATATTTTAAATAAAATAGGAACCCCTGTTATTAATGCGTCTGTTGTTAATATAGATAAGAAAAAAACACAAAGAAAACCAGCCGCACCATTTACAACATCTACACTTCAACAAGAGGCTGCACGTAAGTTATATTTTGCTTCTAAACGCACTATGAGCGCTGCACAACACCTGTATGAACAAGGGTTAATAACATATATGCGTACAGATGCTACAAATTTAAACGCTGATGCTGTTAATGAAATTCGTAACTATATTGCAAATACATATGGTGAAAATTTTGTTCCAAAAAATCCTACTGTTTATGCAACAAAATCTAAAAATGCCCAAGAAGCACACGAAGCAATTCGTCCAACACACTTTGACAAACCTGCTAAAAATCTGTCTGGTGATGAAGCCAAATTATATGATTTAATTTGGAAACGTACAATTGCATGTCAAATGACAAATGCAGAATTTGATTCTGTCGCAGCTGATATAGAAACAGAAAACAAAGTCGCTGTTTTTCATGCTGTTGGTTCAACACGTACATTCGATGGATTTATGAAGGTTTATACAGAAGATAAAGATGATGAAGATGATAAACAAGAATCAAAATTACCAGTATTAAATGTTGGTGATAATATTAAAATTTCTGAATTAATACCTGAACAACATTTTACACAGGCACCACCAAGATACACAGAAGCATCGCTGGTCAAAAAATTAGAAGAATTAGGAATTGGGCGCCCATCAACATACGCTACGATTATGTCAACTATTGTTGATAGAAATTATGTAGAACAAGATAAACAACGTCGTTTTCACCCAACAAATGGTGGATGGGTTATTGCATCTTATTTAAATAAATATTTTTCTGATTTAGTTGATGTAAACTTTACAGCAAAAACAGAAGATACATTGGACGATGTTTCAAACGGTAAAGTAAAAAAATTAACCGCATTGGAAAATTTCTGGAAACCAACTAATGAAATGATTGACGGTGCACGTGGTATAAAAACATCTGAAATTATTGATGCTATAAATCAATTTATGTATAATCATTTGTTCCGTGAAACAGGTGATATTTGTCCAGACTGTGGAAAAAAATTAGGTATAAAATTATCTAAATTTGGACCTTTTATCGGCTGTGAAAATTATCCTAATTGTAAATATACAAAACAGTTAAATAAAAATGAAAAAATTGCAGACACCACAGAAACCAGCGTACAGCACAATATTTCCGACGCAGTTGAATTGGGTGACGGTATAGAATTTCGTATTGGTAAATTTGGTCCTTATGTGACAGATGGTGTAAAAAATGTTGCAGCAAAACAATATACTGCAGATACAATTACATTGGATATTGCACGTGAATTATTAACAAATGCAGGAAAAAAATCTGAACCTGTTAAAATTGGTGAAAATCCAGAAACAAAAAAAATGATTTTCTTTTATCCAACAGGAAGATATGGTCCATATATTTCTTCTAATCGTGTTAATGTTTCAGTAAAAGAAATACCAGATTTAGAAACTGCTATAAAACTTATTAATAACAAAAATAAAAAGAAGTAATGACTAATTTTGGTCGCAATTTTACAGATGAAATTCGTGAACGCCTGTCGGTGGTTGATGTTGTTGGAAGAACGGTGCCACTGAATAAAAAAGGTGAAAATTATTGGGGATGTTGCCCATTTCATAATGAAAAAACACCAAGTTTTTCTGTTAATGAACAAAAAGGATTTTATCATTGCTTTGGTTGCGGAAAACATGGTGATATATTTTCATTTGTTATGGAAACACAACATATGAATTTTATGCAGGCCATGGAAGAATTAGCAAAAATGGCTGGCGTAAAAATACCTGAAAAAAATCCAAAACCAATTGAAATTATTAACAAGGAAAATTCTTATTTTCAAATATGTGATGATGCTGCGAATGCTTATCATGAAAAACTTTTTTCGGAAGACGGTGTACATGCTTTGGAATACGTGCGTAAACGCGGTTTTAGTGATGATATGATAAAAAAATATCGTATTGGATATGCGCCAAAGAAAAATTTTATTTCAAATAAGTTTATAAATGAAAAACAGGAAAATTTAATAGCAACTGGATTATGTCGCCGTGGGGATTATGGATTATATGATTTTTTTCGTGACAAACTAATGTTTCCTATTTTTAATCCACGTGGAAAAATTATTGCTTTTTCAGGACGTTCTTTAGATGGCTCAGAACCAAAATATATTAACACAAGTGATACTGAAATTTTCCACAAAAGAAAAACTGTTTTTGGTTTTAATTTTGCACGTGATGCAATTTATAGAAATAATAGAAGTATCGTTGTTGAAGGGCAAATAGATGCTATAAAAATGCAAGTTAATGGTTTTCCTGAAACAGTTGCTCCTTTGGGAACAGCATTGACAGAAGATCATATTAGTTTATTATGTAAATCAAACAGAAATATTATTTTTTGTTTTGATGGTGATAATGCTGGACAAAAAGCGGCTGCACGAGCATGTAGTATCGTTATGCAATTTTTACGCGATAATTCTGATGTTAAATTTGCTTTTGTTTCTGGTGGAAAAGACCCTGATGAAGTTTTAAAAAATAGTGGTATTGAAGCTATGCGAAAAATAATAAATGATGCAATACCACTGGTGGATTTTTTATGGGGGTTGGCTAATAACAACTATGTTGTATCAACACCAGGGGGCAGGGTTCAAGCTGAAAAGTTTTTAAAAGCTGAATTAGATAAAATTACAGATAACGACCTGAAAATCGAAATGAATAAAGAATATGAAAAACGTAAATATGAAAACTGGCGTAAATGGAAACGTGATAATAATATTATAAAAATAAAATTGCCTGATATTGATAATATTACAAAAAGTACTCTTGTATATATTGTAAATAAATATCCTGAAACAGTTGAACGTCATGGTGATTTTTTAGCAACACTTAATATTGATTTTGATGGTAATGCAGCGGATTTAGATTTATCACTTAATGACGCTGAAAAATACATAGTATCTTTAAAACTGAAAAGATATATAGATAGATTAAATATACAAAAAAAAGAATTAACCACTAAATTATTATCAGGCGATGAAAGTGTACGTGAAGAAATTATGAATAATGATGTAGAGATTATGCGCACACATGAAAAATTAGAACAATTAATATCTATGTAAAAAAACTTGATTATCTGTATATGTATGAAATAATCAAGTATGTCTGTACGTTATATTTATATGCTTAGAAATCCAGAAACCAAAAATATCATCAGATATATTATTGGTTTACATGCATCACCAATGTCAATTGATGAATTGTTTTTTTTAATGCGTTATAAAATGCCTATTGCAAAACCTTATCGCTTCCAGATTGGGGTTAATATTATAAAAGATGGTGAATCTTATATTAAATGGTACAATAATATTTACACGATGGGAACAATACACAACAATTGTATATATAATTTAGATGGTAATATTTATGAATTTACAAAAAATGATATTGTGATTTCTTCGGCTTTTTTTAATATTTTATCAAAAAAAGCCGATAATTTATTAACAAAATCAAAATAAAGAATATTCATTTTTAAATGATTCATATGCAATATTACGTATTTCTTCGGTAGATAAACCAGCCATTCTTAGATATTGGATTTGTACCGGTGTTTGCCGATAAATTGATGCGCTGTGATCAGCTGATTTTGGCTCTGACTTTATGCGTTGAATTGGTAAAAACTCTATTTTTGCCTCTTCATCTGTAATTGCAGAAAAACTGATATCTGATATACATCCTGGACAATTGGTTTCAATGTCGGCAATTCCAGTTAATTTTGAGTATGTTTTTTTATGACATATCAATTTGGTATTCAATAATATACCGGTATTTTCCTTAAAATAATCGGCTTTTACCGTAAAATTTATATCTTTGAAATTCTCAATAAAAATATGTCCTTTTAACACAGAGTTTTTTCCAGTGTTTTTTATAAAAATATCAAAAATAGCCGACTTTTTATTTTTTATATTTACCGATAAAAATACTGGTTGATTTTCAACATTAATTTCTATTTTTAATTCTTTTTTCCCAGCAATTTCACCAACATATATTATATGTACTGGTAAATCATATTTGGTTTCTATTTTGTTATTACTGATTGTCGACAGTTCTGGACAAAAATTACCATCACGGTAAACAATTGTTTCCGCTGGAAATGTTTTTATATTGAATTCATTCCACATGTATGACATATTATTCGCATTATAAAGGATTTAAATATGGGATTCAATTGCGGAATTGTCGGATTACCAAATGTCGGTAAATCTACTTTGTTTAATGCGTTAACACAAAGTGCAGCAGCAGATGCACAAAATTATCCATTTTGTACGATTGAGCCTAATACAGGGCGGGTTGTTGTACCTGATGCAACACTGCATGAATTGGCGCGCGTGGCTGGTTCTCAGAAAATTATTCCAACACAGTTGGAAATAGTTGATATTGCTGGACTGGTAAAAGGCGCATCCGCAGGCGAAGGTTTAGGTAATAAATTTTTAGGAAATATTTTATCAACAGATGCAATTATTCATGTTGTACGTTGTTTTGAAAACGATGATATTGTTCACGTAAATGGTCGTATCGACCCATTAGGTGATATAGAAACAATTGAAACAGAATTAATGTTAGCAGATATAGAAAGTCTGGAAAAACAAATAAAAAACCTGGAAAAAAAGGCCAGGGGACTGGACAAAGATGCGGCAAAATTATTGGCGGATGCAAATGCAATTAAATCCAATCTAGAAAAATCAATTCCGGCACGCGATGGTGATATTGATGCCGCACCTTTTAACTTATTAACATCTAAACCTGTTATATATGTTTGTAATGTAGAAGAAACCGCAGCAGCAACAGGTAACAAATATTCAGATATGGTTCGTGAAAAATTTGGTTCTGTGGCTGATGTATTGGTTATTTCATCAAAGATAGAGATGGAAATTTCACAAATTGTGGATGTGGACGAAAGAAAAATGTTCCTGGATGATTTGGGATTGGCTGAATCCGGCCTGGACCAGGTTATTAAGACCGGGTATAAAACATTGGGCCTGCAAACATTTTACACAATCGGCCCCAAGGAAGCACACGCATGGACCATCACCGTTGGTATGACCGCACCCCAGGCCGCTGGTAAAATTCATACTGATTTTGAAAAAGGTTTTATTCGTGCCGAAGTTATTAGCCCTGCTGATTATATTGGGCTGGGCGGTGAAGTTGCCGTAAAAGAAGCAGGTAAAATGCGACTGGTTGGACGTGATTATATCATGCAAAATGGTGATATATGCCATTTCTTGTTTAATAATTAAAAAAATCTTATTTTTTTGTTGCAATTGATTTTTAATTCGGTTATACTGAAAGCTCAGTAGTAACAATTAACGAGGCGTTGATAAAAATATTTTTTGGGGACGCCTACAATGCAGATTATTTTGCAAGAGGTTACTCCCTGTTTTTTTTTTTTAGAACCTTTTTAGGTTCTTTTTTTTTACTTTTTTCTTATTGAACTAAAAAAATAAAAAACCCCAATCGGGGATTTTTATTAATCTTAATCAGAAATTAATATTATTTTCTTTTGAAACCCTGTTTCGCTTTGAACTTTGGATTATCAGGATCGATTAAGATAACCTGCTTGCCACGACGGATCTGTTTTACGTTTCCGCGTTTCTTCCAAGCCTTTAATGAACTTAAAAATTTCATGTCTTAATCCTTTGGTACGGTGGGTATTATAAACACTTTTTGTGAAAAATCAAATATTAATATTAATTTTTTGTTGTTTTTGTAGGGCCTGTTTATTTTGTTGAAAATTATTATTCACTTTTTCTTAACAAGTTTTTAACAATTAATTCCTGGTTTTCTGCGGTCTGTAATGGGATTTGTTGATAACTATAGCGGTTAAATTAACAGTTGATAAGTTATAACTTTTTAACACTTTTAACAAAAATTTAAGAATTGTTTTTGTGCTTGTTGAAAATTGTTGAAATTGTTATAATTCTATTACCTAGGGTGAAAGAGAGATGAAACAGCAAGTTTTAAAGGCTTTGGCAAATCCATCGCGCATATTTTATGTGCCATATTCGTTGGCCGTTTTAAACTTTGCTATACAGTTCATAATCTTTATCATTGTTTTTGTAGTTGATTTGCTTATTCGTGGTACGGATACACAGGTTAGTCCGCTGTATTTTTTGTTATCTGTTATTTTAGTTCATTCAATTTTGGCGATATATTCAAAGCGTGATCCACAAATTGGGCAAATTATTACTGCTAAAATACAATTATTAAAGAAAAAAATACCAAACAGGTTGGCGGCATAAAAAATGAATAACTTTTTTGAATATTTTGCAGGTGGAAGATTTACAGTGACAACAACTGTGCTGGTCATGGTGGTGGTGGCTGTGTTTATTATTATGATGATGTATGTGCCAGCACTGACAAAACGTATATTTCCAAAGTTTGGATATGCAAAGTATGCATCTTATTTACCTTTTAAAACGGTTTTTTCTGATAATTCAATAGAATTAACAGATGGTTCGCTTATTAGAGTATATCGTATTCAGGGTGTTCAAACCAGTATGCAAGATGATAAAACAAAAGAAAAATTCTTGGATTTACGTACACAATTATTTAATCAAATACGTGATCCTAATGTAACTTTGCGTTTTTATACAATACGTGATGCAATGGATGAAAATACAGATTATGAATTTAATCAACCAACATTACAGCGTATTTATAACAAGTGGAAAAGTCAGGGGTTAAGAATATTTCTTAATAATTATTATATTGTTATTTCAGTTGCAGGTGGAGATGCGCGTGCAAAATTAAACCAATATGGTAATTATATTGAATCTATATTGGCTGCATATAAACCAACAGTTTTGAAAAATAATACACCAGATAACATGGCACGATTTTTTGGACGTATTTTGTCACCAATTACAAAACCGCAACCAAAAACTTGTAATAACGCTATTAATAATTTGGTTACAACAGATGATGTTGAATTCTTGCGTGATGGTATTATTCGTTATGTAAGTGGCGGGACACAGTCTTTTGCTGCGGCTTTATCTTTTAAAGTTGCACCAGATTATTTAGATGAAGAATTTTTTGATACTGTTTCTACAATCCAGACAGAGATGATTTCTATGAATGGATTTGATGTTATGGGATCGGCAGATATTGAGTCGATTATTCGTCAACGGCGTTCAACTGCTGATGAAAAAGTTCAAAAATCAACAGAAGAACAAATTTATGCAGTTGAATCTGCAATGGATGAAAATATTTCTGGAAATCAGACCTTGGTTAATTATTATCCTTTGTTCTTGATTTTTGGTGCAACAGTAGAAGAACTACAAAAATATGTTGCAGAATTTAAGAAAATTGCAGCATCGTTTGGAATATCACCAGTTGTTGAAACGTTTGCAAGTAAGGTTGCTTGGTTCTCTTTAATACCAGGATTTAATGTTTTTCCGCGTAGTTTTAAGTTGCTTTCAAAAACAGCAGCAATCAGTATTCCTATGTCCAGTACGCCGCGTGGGGTCGAAAATTCAGACTGGGGACAGGGACCTTTGGTTATTTTCCCGACAGCACAGGGGACACCATATCAATTCCAATTTCATGTGTCTGACAAACCTGCTGCTGTGGCGCATACATTAACAATTGGTCCAACTGGTGGTGGTAAAACAACGTTGTTCTCTTTCTTGATTGCACAAAGTTTACGTTATCCTAAATTAAAAGCATTCTTCTTTGATAGAAACAAAGGTGCCGAAATATTTACACTGGCTGTCGGTGGAAAATATATCACAATGCAGGGAAAAGAAAAAAATTCTGATAAATTTGAAAATTCTTTCCAGACGCATTTAAATCCATTAAAAATGCCAGATAGTGCAGCTAATCGTGCGTTTTTGCGTCGTTGGTTTTCGATTATAACTGGGCAAAATGATGCTGCGTCTATGGACGAAATTGCGCGGGCTGTATCTGTTAACTTTGATTATCTATCTGATAAAGATAGATTATTAACAAATCTTTGGGAAAGTTGTTTTTCTTCAAGTGGAAAAATGCGACCAGCATTGAAAAAATGGGTGGATCCATTACAGTATGGATATATGTTTAATGAAAAAGAAGATACGTTGGATTTACAATCAAGACTGACAACTTTTGATTTTACAGAAATATTACAGGATGAAATTTTGTCGCCAGCGGTGATTTCTTATATTTTACATCGTATTAATAACACAACTGTTTCAGGTGGAAATCCATCTTTAATAATGATAGATGAAACAGCGCCAATGTTAGAAAATAAAATGTTCCGCGATAATTTTATAGCGGGATTACAAGAAGGACGTAAAAATCGTCAGGCTTATATGGCTGCTTTTCAACGGGCAAATGTTTTAGATAAACTGGGAATCGGAGATGTTGTTCGTGGACAAGCACAGACTGTAATATTTTTCCGTAATCCAGCAGCAGATGCGCGGGATTATGAACATTGGAATTTAAACCCACTGGAAATGGCCTTTATACAAGGTAAGGCATATCCAAATCTTAAAAGAGCTGTGTTATTATCGCGACCCGTTACAGGTGAATCTGTTGTTTTAAATACAGAATTAGGTGGTTTGGGAAATTTATTGAGATTATTTGAGTCTGGACGTCCATCTGTGTTGTTAGCAGAAGAGTTGTATAAAATGTATGGTACTAATTTTGTTAATGAATACCTTAAAAAACAAGGGGCTTTGGAATAGTGCTTGGACGTTTTTGTTTTTTTTGTTTATTTATTTTTATGTCTTTTTCGGTATTTGCGAACGACTGTGTTTCTTATAAAATAACACCCAAAATTACGGTTAATAATCCATCTTGGACTAAAGAAGTTGTACAACCACTGGAATATATGGATTTGTGGCATGGAAATGTTATTGCGACAATGGTTGATAATTATGATATTGTTGCTGATATTACATCAATTGAAGATGGATTTTGTGTCGGGGTAAAACAAGTTGATGCTGAAATAGGTTATTCAAATTTTTTAGTGCAGGTTGATATTCGTCATAAACCAAATACTTGTGAATATGATGCTGTTTTAAGTCATGAAGATCAACATATTCGTGAATACTTATCTGTTTTTGATGATTTTAAAGTGTCTTTACATGATGCTTTGTTTGTTGCTGCGAATTCTGTAATGCCTATATTTGTTCGTGATAGTGAAGATATAGATTTTGCTGTTGAACAATTAAATGATAAACTTCAGTCGCATCCAGAAATGGTTATTATAAAACAAAAAATAAAGGCTGCTGAAGAGATTCGTAATAAAAAAATTGATCAAAATGAGGCTGGGATTGCAATAAAAAAGTGTAATATTTAATATTTGTTTAACCTTTGATTTAGATGTATTTTTTATGTCGTATTATACAATATTTTATGTTGATTTTTCAATTTTTATATTGCTATATAAAATATATAATAAATATATTAAAGGGGTAAAAAATGTATCTGATAACTGGTGTTAATGGACAGTTGGGAACAGAATTAAAAAAAAGATTACCAAATGCAGTTTGTGCGGATGTAGATGTTTTAGATATTACAAATGAAGCGGCTGTAAATAAATTTGTGAAGAATAATAATATAGATTTAATTATTAATTGTGCTGCTTATACAGCGGTAGATAAGGCAGAAGATAATGTAGATTTGGCAACAAAAATTAATGTAGATGGTCCTTTGAATTTATCAAAAACTGGGGCAAAAATAATTCATATATCAACAGATTATGTTTTTGATGGTAAAGGCCGTAAACCGTATACAACAACTGATTTTACAAATCCTATGTCTGTGTATGGTAAAACAAAACTGGCAGGTGAGGTTGCAGTTTTAGAAAATGCAAATTATCCAATTATTATTCGTACAGCGTGGTTATATAGTCCATATGGTAACAATTTTGTTAAAACTATGCGTAAATTAGGTGCTGAAAAAGAATCTATAAATGTTGTAGCTGATCAAGTTGGTACACCTACGTATGCTGGTGATTTAGCTGATACAATTGTTAAAATTATACCACAGATGAATAAAAGTAATTCGGGTATTTATCATTTTACAAATATGGGGATTTGTTCATGGTATGATTTTGCTGTAGAAATTATGGAAAAATCAGGACTTAAATGTAATGTGAATCCAATTAAAACAGACGAATATCCAACACGTGCAGAACGTCCACATTATAGCGTATTAGATAAATCTAAGATTCAAAGAGTTTTTAAAGATATAAAAATTCAACACTGGAAAAAAAGCTTAGAGTGTTGTCTGAAACAACTTTAATAAAAAAAATTGCCAATTTTGGCAATTTTTTTTAAATCTTGGTTGCGGGGAATGGATTTGAACTATTGACCTTCAGTTAATAGGTCAAGTGTTTAATAATGTTTAATATTGTTTAATTTTTTCTTGATTTTCTGCGTATTGTGTCGCATAATAACTTTAACAAGATTTAATAAAAATTGGTAGCAAAATGTGAAAATTTGTGATATCAGTAGCAAATAGGTAGCAAAACAAAAAAGATAACGGGTCAAATTTACAGGGGTAAAAAATGACGGATACGACACTAAAACTGTTCCAAGATACAAATATCAGAACCCAATGGGATGTTGATGCTGAAAAGTGGTATTTTTCCATTGTTGATGTTATTGCGGCATTAACCGGCACAGACAACCCAAGACGTTATTGGTCTGACTTAAAACGCAAGTTAACTCAGGAAGGTAGTGAGTTGTACGAAAAAATCGTACAACTGAAATTACAATCGTCCGATGGTAAGTTTTATAGTACTGATGTGGCGGACACAGAACAGTTGTTGCGTTTGATTCAATCAATCCCATCTAAGAAAGCAGAACCATTTAAGTTGTGGTTGGCCAGTGTTGGCAGTGAAAGAATTGATGAAATATCAGACCCTGAAATCGCAATACAACGTGCATTAAATTACTATCAACGGTTGGGATATTCGGATGAATGGATTGCCCAGCGGTTGCGTTCTATTGAAATTCGTAAAGACCTGACTAATCAATGGGACAGGGGGGGGATTAAACAGGGGCTGGAATATGCTTTGCTGACCGATGAAATTACACGTTCTTGGTCGGGTATGAAGACCAAAGAATATAAACAGCACAAGGGGTTAAAGAAAGAATCCTTGCGTGATAATATGACGAATGCCGAACTGGTTTTGAATATGTTGGCGGAATTGTCTGCAACCGAAATTGCAAAAAATGAAAATCCAATGGGGTTGGCTGAAAATATGGCGGTAGCCAAGCGTGGTGGCAATGTCGCCCGTCAGGCACGATTACAGTTGGAACAAGAAACCGGTAAAAAGGTTGTGTCGGGTGCAAATTCAAAATTGTTAAAGCGTGTGGATAAAGAATAAATGTCTTCTAATCGTATCAATTTTACAGAACGGGCGTTGGAAAACCTGAGTATTCCCACATCGGGTCAGGCGGTGTATTATGATACCGGCAGCCATGATGGCCTGTGTGTTATTGTGACCTATGGTGGGGCAAAGACATATTATGCATATATGAAGTTCCAAGGCACACCAAAGCGTGTAAAAATCGGTCGTGTGGGGCAGATTAAACTGTGTGATGCCCGTCGGCAGGCACATAGCTTAAAAGAAATGGCGACCAATGGCACAGACCCCAGTGTTCAAAGACGGGAAAATCTGAATGACACGACGTTGCGCCAGTTTTATGAAAATATCTATAAACCCGAATATTCCACAATCTATAAAAAACAACATTCTGTTGTAAATGATGACAGTGTGTTCAAGCACAGGTTAAATCAATTCCATAATCGCAAGTTATTAAGTATTAAGGTGGACGAGATTGAACGCCTGCATGCGGAAACTTGTAAAACACACAGTCCATATACGGCCAATCGGGTGTTGTCGCTGATTAAGCATATTTATGTGATTGCAGTGAAGAAAGGCCTGATGGGGGTGCGTGGCAATCCAGCCGGCGGAATTCGGAAATTTACAGAAAAAAGTCGGGACAGATTCTTGAACGGCGATGAATTAAAGCGGTTTTGGACTGCCTTGGCAGAATGTAAAAACGATGTGTTCAGGAATTATGTGATGATATCACTGATGACCGGAATGCGGCGGAATAATGTGCTGACTATGCGCTGGGAACATGTGGATTTTACGTCGGGGTTGATATATGTGCCTGATTCCAAGGGTGGACAACCGTTGCAGATTCCAATAGTCAATCAGTTGCGTGAATTGCTGTTAAAAATCAACCAAGGCAAGAAAAAGGGCTGGGTATTACCAAGTAATAAAAGTGCCAGTGGACATCTGGAAGACCCGAAGCGTCCGTGGCAATCGTTGTTGCGGGTGGCAAACATCACAGATATGCGGATTCATGACCTGCGGCGAACAATGGGTTCGTGGCAGGCTATATCAGGTGCCAGTTTGCCGGTTATTGGTAAATCACTTGGCCATAAATCCACCAGCGCAACACAGGTTTATAGCCGCCTGACGGTTGACCCAATTCGTGATTCAATGCAAACCGCCACAGATAAAATGCTAGGGTTTGTGGTATTATAAACAATTTTTTTGTTTATAATAATATTATTGTATGTGTTTTTGTGTTTATTGTGTTTGTTTTTTATAATATAAACAAAAAAGTTGTTTATTGTTGAATTTTTTTCTTTTTTATGGTATAATATGCTCGCCTAAGGTAAAGAACATGTTGTATAGATTAAATATAAAAAATTTTAAATCCATTGTTGATTTGACGTTGGATATGTCTTTTGGCCAAAAAAGATTGGTTGAGAAAGATGTAATTTATGCATTGGAACCAACAAAAAAAATTGCTGACAGGGTTGTTCCTGTGGAATGTATATATGGTCCTAATGCTAGTGGTAAAAGTAATATAGTTAAGGCGATAAAAGTTTTTCGTGAGATTGTAGTAGATGGTTTGGTTTTTTCTTCGTATCAACCAAACAAATTGCGTTTTATAAAAGAACCAACGTGTTTTAGTATAGAGTTTTTTGTTAATTCACGTAAGTATAGTTATATTTTGGCTTTTGATGAGAATTCCATTGTTTATGAAGAATTAATTGATTTAACTAATAATATATCTATATATAAAATAGAAAATCAAAAAACTTATTTTGATAATATTAACTGTGATGGTTTTGATTATGTTTTGTTAGATAAAATATACGAAACTGCCGCTATTGTTCGTGGTAAGGATGGACAAGATTATCAAAAAAATACTTTTTTAGAAAAATTTGTTTGGCAATTTCCTAACTTAGATAGTAGGTTATCGGATGTTTTTTATTATATTTCTAATAATATAAAAATAATTTCAGCAAAAGATAGTTTAAGAGCATTTTCTTCTATTAGATATTTAGCTGATTCTGATAAGGATGAAGATATATGTGTTAGTTTAGATAAAATATCAAAGTTTATTCAGATGTTTGATGTAGATGTTAAACGTTTTGAGCATAAATATAAAGAGTATTCTCAAGAGAGTTTGATGAATGTTGAAATTCCTTTTGATTTTATAAAAAATTTTGATGAAGACAAGGTTTATGTTGATGATATTATTCCTTATTTAGAAGATGATACAGGAAAAGATATTCCTTTTAATTTTCATAATGAATTATCTGTTGGTACTCAAGAAATATTTAAATTGGCTGGTTTAATATTAGGGGCAGTTGAAAAAGGTGTTTTGATTATAATAGATGAAATGGATCGTTCTATACATCCAAAAGTTTTAGAAGGTTTAATTAAAAGGTTTAAATATAAAAATTTTAATAAGAATGGAGCACAGCTAATAGCTACTTTGCATACAACTGATATTTTAGAAAATAAGATTTATAAAACAGATGAATTTGCCTTTGTTAATAAAAACAAAAAAAACGGTTCTGTCTTGGTTAGATTATCTTCTATAGAAAAAAGGAATGAGGTTAATTTCAGAGATAGGTATGTTTCTGGGATGTATAGGGGGCAGCCTATTATTTTGGATTAGGGGTTTGGCATGTGTGTATATAAATATATTTTGGTGGTTTGTGAGGGTGGAAGCGAAGAAAGGTATATAAAAGTATTGAAAAAGTTTTTTAGAGAATATACAGATAAGCAAATTGTTACTATAATGTCTAGTAATTTATGTGGCGGTATAACAGTAAGTAATTATATATCAAGAATAAGGGATGCTTTAAAATCTGTAAAGGGTGATTTTGATGAGCTGTGTATTTGGTTAGATGTAGATCTATTTAAGAGAAAATATAATAACTTATCTTTAGAAGAAATAAAAGAAATGTGTCAGCAAGAAATAAATCGTGCTCTTGTAAATTTGCCTCGTGGTTTAAGGGTTGCTAATTTGCCCGTAAAATTATGTTTTAATTACATGAATGGTGAAGATTTTTTATCTATGTGTCATGGAGGCGATGTTGTTATGTTGTGGCAGGATTTTTGTGAACAAAATAATCATTTTATTAATCCTATGGTTGCTGCCTTTTATAAAGGTGAGGCTGATAGGATTATCCCATGTAAAACAGGTGATGAATGTTGGCTAGATTTCCAAAATATAGAAAATATTAAAAATTTAATCTCTTGTAATGAAAATTTGGATATAAAATTTTCCAGTGATTTTGTAGATTTTATATCTAAGCTTGTTTATGAAACAATTTAGTCGTTTTTTTATTTTTTGCATTTATGGGTATTTACTGTTATTATAAGTATTGAATCCGATAGGGGACTAGCGGGTTCGGGTTCCAAAAGCCCATACTGTACGGTGCGATATGCATCGTTATCCACTTTTGCAAATGGTGCATTCGCATCGTTATGCCTGACCTTTGGTCGGGCCACCTGTTGTAATACAATAAGGGCAACCTGAACGCAATGGGAGTCATTTACAGTATGATTTTTGGAAACGCCCGACCGTCAATATCTCTTATTGGCGGTGTTTTTTTACAAGGGGTGTGGTATGAAAAAGATAATATTTGGTTTTATTGGTATATTTTGTGTAATTTCTGCACATGCGGTGGATTTAACTTTAGAGTATTATGATAATACCAGTTATTTTATAGAAGACCCATATATAGCAAAGAGAGATGATTTAACAAGTATTTCAGATGAACGGTATTATTTTAAGCCATTTGATAAGACGTTAACAATTACTGCGATTCATTGGTTGGGGGATGGTAGTGGTGGCGAATATGAAGACCCGAATAGCCCATATGTTTTTAATTATACGGATATAACATTTGATTGGTTAAAATCGTATTTTACTGATTATATAGGTAACGAGTATCCATTTACTCAGATTAAAAATCAATTTGATAATTGGGTTGTGAATAATGTTTCTGAATTGGCGGACTTATCTGTAATTGGAATTTCAAGAAACGTTGTAAAACAACACAATATTGATATTTATAATTCTGTGTTTAGTAATACAAGGTTTAATAAAGATAAGTTTTCTGTTTGGGGGACAACATTATTTAATTCAATTAATAAGTCTGGTAAATATGATTATTCAACAAATGGACTGGGGGTTGTTTTTGGGGTGGATTTACAGTTGTCAGATAGTGTTTTATTTGGCGCGGGATATAGTTATTCAAATGTTGATATAAATATAAATCCGTCTGATATATTGTTTGATACAAGCAGTGTATTTTTATATTCAAAATGGCAACCGAACAAATTCTATGTAAATGGGTTGGTTGCGTATAACTTTGCAGATTATGAGTATATAGATAGTGAATTGAATAATGGCGATGTGTCTGGTTTGTTTGCATCGGTTATGGCGGGATATAAAACAGAATATGGTATAAGCCCAGAGATTGGCATCAGATACACAAATATAGAATTAAATCAAAACAGTGAATACTTAAAAAAATCAAAAAGTGATTTTTATAGTGTTGTTGCAGGGGCGGCTTATGAACATGAACTGGGTGATTTTGTGTTGGGTGGCCGTGCGTTGGTTGAATATGATGTTACACAACCAGACAATAAAGTAGATTTAGATGTATTGGGGTATAAATATAATTTTGACATAGAAGATACAGAACGACCGCTGGGGGTAGAACTTGGTATTTGGACTGAATATAATATCGGTGGCATAAATTTACGCTTAAATTATGATTTAAGATTACATACAGATATGGTTAGTCATACGGGTGGTTTATCCTTGAAATATGTTTTTTAATATAGGGGATAGGGGGTGTTGGTTTGGTTAAATAATGCCCTGTACACCCTTTTTCAGATTATATAGCCGGTATGTTTGATATAAGTACTGGTTTTATAGTGTTTATATAAACTTTGTTGAAATAACTCATTGATTATGGTATAATATTACCGACAAGGTAATAAGAAAAAACCGATTGACGGAACGTCAATCGGCTGTTTTATTGCTGTGTTTTTCTTGTATTATGCAGAAAATGTGGTTTTTTAATGATTTTGTTTATTTAAAACCTTAGGTTTATGCGGTTTATGTGATTTGTATTTTAAATCAAATAAGTCCCATGAAAATATCAGTCTGTCGCTATCAAAGCGGGTGTTTTTATCTGCATCTAATTCTTTTAAGCAATACCCAATAACATATTGTGGATTATTTTTTATTGGGGTTATATGTATTGTTTCTTCACTTAACTTCATGTTTTTTATAGTTTTATTTGCAGCTACTTTTAATTTATTTGTATGATGATTTGGTGCGATTAGCAGTAAATGCCAATGCCATGATTTTGTCTTGCCACGTTCTGCCACGCCGATAAAATGTAGTGTTTTCTTGTTCCAATGTGATTTAAGGGCATTCTTTTCAAATTGTTTTATTGTACGATATAGAATTTTATGTGCGCTGGCTTGTTCTGCGTTTGTTGCAGGTATTGGCAGTCGTATAGTTAATAGATGTGTTGGTTTAAATGTATAAACCCAATCAGTTATTACAGTGTGTAGTTTTCTGGTTTTAATATAATTTTTATCCATGTTGTTCTCCTAAAATTTTGTGTAAAATAGACCTGACATTTTTTATAAATGCCTATTGTCTATTCTTAAATTTGATTGATATACAGATATAACTATGGCAAGAACACATCTGTATGGTTGTTATTATTATCACCGCCCCAGTTGACGTCAAAAAGGGGTTGGGTGGCTTGTTTGTATTGTCTAGTCCCCCCCTATGCCTGTCGCATTTGTGATGCAATCCAAGCATCAAGGTCTTCTTTACGGTATCTGATACGATTACCCCAGCGCACATAAGGAATAGTGTTGCGACCATAGTGTCGCCAACTGTTTAATGTTCCGACTGTTGTGCCAAGATATTCGGCTGCTTCTTTTTGTGAAAGTAAAATTTTATTAAACATATTTCTTCCTTCATTAGGTTGAAATAATATTTATATATAGTCTGTATAAAAGATAGAGTCTCTGCTAGCAGAAGCACTTTTTATATTGGTATATCCATTTTAGGATTCTTTCTGTAGGATTTTTTGTGGCAAGACGTAATATTTGTCCGTTCTGATTTTTTACGGCACCATTTTCAATTTCTGATGCAATTTGTTCAGCTATATTTTTATCTGTTCTTTTTGGGGATTCTTTTTTTGCTTTTGTATAATAGTCTGTGGCGTAATTTTTAAGCGGGATATAAATGTTTTCTTGTTTTTTATTAGCCATATATTGACCTTTGATGGAAATAGCATAATCCTTGAAAGATTCTATTTTGTATTTTGCATAATGCGTTTGCAATTTATAAGTGATATTATCAAGGCAGTATGCATCGGCGATTACTTGAGTTAAATACAGGTGTTTGCAATCGTTTATCATTTGGTCTATTAATAATAGTAAGCAAATAGCTTGATATTCTCTAAAGGATATATCTTTGTTTTGTTGATTCCATAGCTTTTCGGTGTTTTTTATAGTTTCTAGGGTTGTGTTTTTTGTAAAATCAGAAGGTTCTAATGACAATATATCATGCATTGTGCATCTTTCTTTTTTGTTTGTTTTTGTAATTAGTTTTTTTACAAGTTTATTCAAATGGTTTAATAATTTTTTTTCATCTGAACGTTCAATGTCTTTAAATATTATGTCTAATGCGATTTCTTGATATTCGTAGTAAATCCATATATCGTCATAAACTAATCCGGAGCTTACAATAATTTCTTTTAATGCAAAATCATCGCTTGTGGGGTTGTAGTGTATAAAATACCCCCAAGGTTGTTTAAAATGTAAAAAAGGATTGTATCTTTTCATTGTTTTTACCGGTTTTTATGATTAAATCATAATAAATATTTATTCATAATCAAGAATAGTTGTTTATATCCTTGGTAGCAAATAGGTAGCAAAAGGGTGAAAATGGGGCGGTTTTTAGGGGTGAAAAAAGTATTAAAAAAGCCCAGAAAACTGGGCGAAATCTTGGTTGCGGGGAATGGATTTGAACCACTGACCTTCAGGTTATGAGCCTGACGAGCTACCGGACTGCTCTACCCCGCGTCACTTGAAAAGCCTGATTATTATATACTATTTAAAGAAATAGTCAAATAAAAAAATAAATACATTAATTTTTTTAATGATTTTTATCCCAGTCATATCTTGAATTATGGGTTTTTTATTGCTAAACTGTTACGAAAGTATATAAGGAATATATAGTGATACATAATAAAAAATTTAGAAAAGCATGGAAAAAATTCTGGAATCCTATCCTGGGATGTCAATTAATTCAGTGGGTGGTAGCTGTTTGTTTGTCTGTGCCGATGTGGACTGTTTATCTTACGTCACGTAAACAAATTATTGGATTGGAATATTTTAAACAATATCGTAAAAAACCAGCTATTTTTGTTTTTTGGCATGGTAGATCTATGATGTTAAGTCCAATAATTAGAATGCGGGGAATGCGTGCATATGCTGTCGCAAGTCGACATAAAGATGGACGTATGATGGCTAAATTACAGCGTTTGTTCGGTTTAAAAGCGATTTATGGGTCAACAAGTGAAGGGGGAATTTCTGTTTTACGTCAGGGGGTTCGTGTGTTGCGCACTGGTAAGTATGCGTTATGTATGTCACCAGATGGACCTGGGGGACCTTCTTTGCGTGTTCAAGATGGGGCTTTGTATTTTGCGAAAATGACAGGGGCGCCAATTATTCCTGTTTGTTATTCAGCATCGCGTGCATGGATACAAAATAGGTGGGATAGGTATTTAGTCGCATTGCATTTTTCTAAAATAAAGTGTGTTATTGGTAAGCCTATATTTGTTAAACCAAAATTGTCAGAAGATGAATTTGAAGATATTCGAAAGAATATTGAGGATGTAATGGTTAAACAATTACGTGATTTAGATTCTGAATTTGGATTGTTTCATGTAGAACAAGATATGACAGCTGATATTTTTAAAAAAAAGTATAAATAAGTTGGTAAAAAATGAAAACACCAAAATGGTTTTTAAAGAAAACTTTATTAGCTTTGTTGTTAATACCTGTATCTTGGGTGTATTATTTGTGTGGACGAATTGTTTATAAAATACGTGCTGTTAACCCCTTGATTTCACGCAGGAAAATTGTTTGTATTGGTAATATATTGGCAGGTGGTGTTGGAAAAACGCCTGTCGTGCGTGAAATTGCTACTATGTTAGATGCGCCTGTTGTTATGCGGGGGTATAAGAAAAGTGAAAAAACATCAGGGGCAGGTGACGAAGCGTTTATGTTATCTAAAAATGGTTTGGCTGTACATGTCGGAGATAGAAAAAGTAATATTATTTTATTAAATAAACAATCTGATAATACCCCTATTGTTATGGATGACGGTTTTCAAAATCCATCTATAAAAAAAGATATTTCCGTGTTGGTGTTTGATGAAGGTGTTGGGGTTGGAAACGGTTTGTTGTTACCAGCTGGACCATTACGTGAACCAAAATTCGCCGTTAAAAAGGCTGATGCTGTAATTGTTATAAGAAATAATAATTTTAAAAAGAATTTTTCTTTGCGTGTTGGGGTGCCTGTCTTTTATGCAAACAATAAAACATTATCACCATATGATGAAGATGAAAAGTTAGTGGCTTTTGCAGGGATTGGATATCCAAAAAAATTTTTTGCAGCACTTAAAAATGTTGTTGAAACACGTGCTTTCCCAGATCATTGGGATTATACAGATGAAGATTTAAAAAAGTTGTTTGATTTAGCAAAAAAATATAACGCAAAACTGGTTACAACTGAAAAAGATTGGGTTCGACTGCCAAAAGATATTCAGAAAAAAATAAAATACGCTAAATTAGAAACAAAAATAGATGAAAGTTTTTTTGATTGGATAAAGGATAAATTAAAATGAACACTATTTTAAAAGAAGTTATTTTTGATGGTGTGGGGATTCATTCGGGATTACCTGTACGTATGGTTGTTAAACCGTCTGATAAAACTGGAATATTTTTTAAACGTGTTGATTTGGATAAATCTGATTTGATTTCATCTAATTTTGATAATGTTGGTGAAACAAAAATGCGTAATACAACAATTGGAAAAATTAATGGTGCGCATGTACAAACAATTGAACATTTAATGGCGGCACTGTTTATGTGCGGTATTGATTCTGCTGTAATAGAAATAAATGGGGCAGAAACACCAATATTAGATGGAAGTGCAGCGTTGTTTTATAAAAAATTATCTGAGGTAGTAGATAATAAAAAAATATTAAAAAAAATTATTGTACGTAGGCCTGTTGTTGCGTATGCAAATGAGGTTTTTAAACAGTTACCATTTTTATTGCGTCTTAAAATATGGTTGTTTAATAAGATTACAGGAAAAAAATCTGATGGTTTTGTTAGGCTTGACCCAAATAATGGAAAAGAATTAAAAATTGTCGCAACACTTGTTTATCCAGAAAAAATTATTGGTAAACAGACTTTTGAATATATTTACGATGGTACAGAAAAATCTATAAATAATTTTGTTGATAATGTTGCTGCTGCACGTACTTTTGGAAAATATTCTGAATGGGAATATTTGAAAGCTCATGGTATGGGGCGTGGTGCAAATGAAACAAATGTTATTGCTTTAAATGATTCTGGTGATGGTACTTTAAATGAATTAAAATGGTCTGATGAATTTGTGCGTCATAAAATTGTTGATGCTATTGGTGATATGTATACAACTGGTGCCATGGTTTGTGCCGATTTGATAAGTTATAAAGGAAGTCATGCATTGAATAATATTGTGATTAGAAAACTGTTTAGTAATCCTGATAATTATGATATAGTTGAATAAAAATAAGAAAAGGAAAGAGAGATGAAGTGTTTTTTTGCAATTTTTACAATTTTGTTGTTGGCTGCATGTGGTGGGTTGATAAAAAATGAAAATGGAAGTCAATATCTGGTGCAATTAGATGCAGAACCAATTGGGTGTACTTTTTTGTATAAATTAGAATCAGAGGTTTCTGTTTATGATGCTGATGATGCACGTAGATACCTGGAAAATCGTATCGTTGATCAGGTTCGTCCAGGAAATTCTTATTGGATTGTTAGTCAGCGTACTAAACCAAACGAGTGGGTAATTTTTGGTCCAGAACGTGCTTTTGTTTTGACAGCTAATGTATATGATTGTCCGAATTTACAAAATATTCGTACGGCTCGTGATGGTGGATCTGTGACTGTATCGTATTAAATAAATCCCGTTTAGGGATTTTATTTTTTTTATCTGTATATTTATTAAAATACCGTCTTGCGGGGGGTGGGATTTTTGTGTTATAATTTTGTCATAGGACTAGTCAGAGAGAGAAATTGGCAAATCAAGTTATATATATTAATCATAAAAAGTATGCTGCTGGTTTGTTTTGGCAACCAATAGGGGCGGCATTTGTTGCACGTGCATATGCGCGAAATTTAGCGAAGTCAGTGGATAAAAAATTAAATTTGTTTACAGAATATCGCGGAATGATTGGATTGGGGTCAAGTCGTGTAGGTCATCGGGTTGGTATGTCATCAATCGCAGCAGAGGTTATGGAAGCACTGGCTGAATATACGTCTTTTTTGGGGGCTTTTGCAGCTGATAAACGTTTTATTGTTGTTGCTGTTCGTAATGGTGTTATTTTAGAGGATAGTGTTTTTGATACAGAAGCACAGGCTAGGGAAGAGTATGTTAAATTATCTGAAATTCCAGATTGGGGGGCTTTGATTGCACCAGGTAGCTGGGGAATGCCACGTGCAGTTGAACGTAATTTAATTGATGTTCTGTCGCATGGATCGCATGCTGTGTTACATACTATTAGTCGAATGGGGTCGCGTTTGACATCTGTATTGATGTTGTTGGGGTTTTTAGCTGTCTTGTTGTATGTTTTGAAGGATCCTATTGCAAAAATGATTGCACCACGACCACAAATTGCAGATGTTAATCCTGAATTAATAGAGGAATATAAGCGTCAAATAGAAGAAAAAAATAAAGAATTAGATAAACAATTTGAAATTGAAAAAACTTTACCACCAGAACCTATTGTTATGCCGTATGAAAGTTTGCCTGATCCTATAATGCGTGCACAAGTTTGTTATCAGGCGATTGGTTTTCTTATGCAACCAATTGTTGGTTGGAATCAATTAAGTGCAACATGTGATTTGAAAACTGTGGATGCTGAATTGCAACGTACTTTTGGTACATTGGGGGATTTTTATAATATTGCATCTGAATTAATGCCAGGAATTTTAGTTCAAGAACAGTCAGAAGATTTTTTAAATGTTCAAGCGACTTTGCCAAGTGTTCAATCATATGCTTCGCAAGATGAACGTGATGCAGAAACTATTGTGCGTGATGTAACAACAATATTTCAATCATTAGATACCAGTGTGGAAACAAATATTGTTGTGGATACATTGACAAATGGTGTGGATGTTGCCGTTGTTAATGTGGTTGAAATAGCTGTTTCTTCTAAGTTGGTGCCGATGCAGTTTATGAAAATATTTGAAAATTTTGGTGGGGTTTATATGACCAGTTGTACATGGGATGTGGCTCGACGTATTTGGAACTATGAGGTGATAATCTATGCAAAATAAAAAAATATTATTGTTTTTTGGTTTGGTTGCTTTTGTATCTGGGGCATGGGCTGCAGATATAGATGTTGTTGAAATAGAAGATATGTCGGCAGATGCAGTTGCGCAATATCAAGTAGAGGGGTCTTTGTTTCAACAGATTACAGATTTGGAACAAGAAAAGATTTTGATGCAATTAGAGAAAGAACGTGCACAATTAGATTTGGAATTAGATAGATTGGCAGCGGAAAAAATAAAACTGCATATGGAAATTGATACTTTGTCGGGGCGTGCAGAGCAGCAGCAACAGCAGATTGAAACAGAAAAAGCAAAGTTAGAGGCTGAAGCAGCTCGTTTGGAACGTGAAAAAGAAAGAATTTTGGCGGCAGAAGCAGAACCTGTTCAGAAAAAAGTTAGCTATTCTGTGATTGATAATACAGAAAATTCAGATAGTGATATAAATTTATCAGATAGATATAAATTGGTAAATGTTATTGGGGCTGGTAATCAGTTACAGGCAACAATTTCTGATTTGAAAAGTGGACAAACAAAACGTATTGGTGTTGGTAAATCATTAGATGGTTTTGTTGTTAAATCTATATCTTTAGATGAAGGCGTTGTGTTTGTTAAAGATGGTAAAACACAAACTTTAAATGTTGGATCGGCTAAATAAAACAGTTGGATAAAATGGCATTAGAAGAAAATAATATCTTGGATAAAAATACACAGGCGGTAAAGTTATCTGTACCGTTTGGTTTAGAAAATTCTGAACCAAAAGATATTATCGATTATTTGTTTGAAAATAATAACAAATTACTTACTGCAACAGGAGCCGAATTTGAACTACCACGTGATACACAGGGAATAATTGCTTATTTTTCTGGTGGAGAATTAATTATATCGCGTACACATCAATATGATGGGCGGGTGTTGGCTTTTATTGAGTTGTTGAAAAGGTATAGACGTGTTATACGTGAACCTTTTTATTCTGATATGGGATTGGTTTCTGCTATTTATAAAACTTATGAAATACAGTTGGGTGGTGGAATACGTTCACGACATGATTATGATAATCAGATGCAAAAGGATTTTGTTGATATCATAGCCAGAGCGGCTGCACAAAAGGTTTCTGATGTGCATATCGAAGTGGCAGATCAAACAACAATTTATTTCCGTGTTGATGGAAGTATGCAACCTGTGTTGGAATATAATTCTGGATGGGGGGAATCTTTTGTTCGTGCAGCATTTGCATCTGCGGATATGTCAAATGCAAATTATGCGCAAAACGAGTATCAGTCAGCACAAAAAGATGGGCGTACACCATTACGTGGAACCAAGGATTTATATTTACCATCAGGTGTCTTGGGTGTTCGTATGCAATTTAACCCAATTGCATTTGGATCACGATATGTGGTTATGCGATTGTTGTATGATAATCCGTCGGAAGGTATTAAAACAGAACAAGAATTTGGACCTTATGAGCAAAGGTTGTTGTCTAGATTGCGTTCATTCCCAACAGGTTTAGTTATTGTTGCAGGACCAACAAGTTCTGGTAAATCTACGACTTTGGTTCGTAATATGTCGATGATGTTAAAAGAACGTAATTATGAAATTAATATGATTACGGTGGAAAATCCTGTTGAACAGAAAATTTTTGGTGCGCGTCAGATGCCTGTTGTTAATACTACTAATGAAGAACAACGTGATGCAAAATATGTAGAAGCTTTGGCAGCTGCGCTACGAAGTGACCCAGATACATTGATGGTCGGGGAAATACGTACATTGGCAGCCGCAGAATTAACTGTTCGTGGTGCATTATCTGGTCATAATGTTTGGACAACATTACATGCAAATTCCGCATTGGCGGCCTTAACACGTTTGTTGGATTTAGGTATAGAATCTTTTAAATTAAAAGAAGAAACTTTGATGCGTGGTTTGGTGTCAATGCGATTGTTTAAGAAGTTGTGTCCACATTGTCGTCAGAAATTAATTGATAATCCAAATAAACCAGCATATCGTCGTGTTCGTGATGCGTTTGGTGATATCGGCTTGAATCAGGTTTATACTCGTGGTTTGGGGTGTGAACATTGTAATGGTGCAGGAACGTTGGGACGTATTAAGGCTGGTGAGATTATTATAACCAATAGTGAATTTTTACGTTTGGCATTGTCTGGGGATACAGATGGTGCAGTTCGATATTGGTTAGAAGAAATGGATGGTCGTACATTAAAGGAGGCCGCTGTTTCATTGATGTTGCAGGGAATTATTGGTGTTGATGAATTAGAAAGATGGGTTGGACAACTGGATCAGCCGGGGGTGTATTAATATGAATAAACTGGAAATGCTGTATGCAAAACTGGTATTCAGGCTTAATACAGAAAAGCGTATGGCGATTTGTCGTAAATTAGCGTCGTTGTTACGAAATGATTTTACTTTGATGGATGCCTTGGGACGTATGGAGATGATTGAGTCAAAAGGCGGTAAAAAACCAAATGAACCATTTGCTATTGTTATGCGTCAATGGCAAAAAAATCTGGAACGTGGTATGAGTTTTTCTGATGCAACACGTGGATGGGTGCCACCAAATGAAACGTTGTTGGTGACCAGTGGTAATATATCAAATCTTGTCTTAGCATTAGAGAATGTTGGTCGTGTTGTTGATGGTACACAACGTATTTCACGTGCGATGCGTAGTGCTATTATGTATCCGCTGTTTTTATTGGCGTTGACTTTTGGTATTATTTTGATGGTTGGTATTTATTTAGTGCCGCCGTTAGCTGATGTTGCTGGGGGCAATATTGTTTGGCGGGGGGCTGCACGTTCTCTGATTAGTTTGTCTGATTTCTCAATAGCTTATTGGCCGTGGATTATAGGTGGTTTTTTGTTAGTGGTTTTTGTAGTGTGGATAAGTTTTGCTAATTGGTCTGGGCGTATACGTGCGGTGTTTGATAAATTGCCACCATGGAGTGTTTATAAAATTCATATTGGTGTGGGTTGGATGATGGCGTTGTCGGCTATGGTTGGTTCGGGTGTTACAATCCCAGATGCAATGAGAATGTTGGCTGATAATGCAAATAGGTATTTACGTTCAATATTGGAAAATGCGCTTCATTATATTGCTAATGGTGATAATTTAGGTGTGGCACTTAATAATACAGGGGCTGATTTCCCAGATTCTGATATTGTAGGCGATTTGATTATTTATGCTGATATGAATGGGTTTGATGAAAATTTAAATCGTGTCGCAAATGATTATTTGGCGGAATCTGTACGTAAAATGGAAGCTATATCAAATATAATGAATAGTGTTGGAATTCTATTGGTTTCTGCGATAATTGCATGGGTCGTTTTGGGTACTTTTGGTATGCAAGATCAAATAACTGCTGCGCTTTCTTAAAAAATAAATTAATAAAAAAGAGGTGTTGTTATTACACCTCTTTCTTTTGTGTTTATGTTGTCTATATTTTTAAACCATAAAAGGTAAGTTTTCCAATGTTCCTTCGGCGACACGTACGTTAACATCAATCATCATAAAGATTGAATCTGGTGTGCGTTGGGCGTGGTCGGCGAATATAGATGAGTCTAGCAAGTGACTGGTGTTAACAGATAATTTGGTAATCAAATGGTCGTCATCTAAAAGTGTGTATATCGGACCAATATCACGTGGCGTATTTGCGCCAATTTCATGTTCGTTTTGAGGACAACGCAGACCGTCCATAATTGTTTTTACACGATTGTCAATGTCAGAACGTGGAACACCAACAATTTCTGGGTGTAACATTTGAATATCTAATTCTGCAATTAATTTTAAGTTTGGGGTAATAATAGGGTTCCAATCAATACCACCAACGTGTCTTGTGGTTATTGGGCTTTTTGTTGGATTTGGTACCATGTATTGTGTTAAATTGTTCCATGGACTGTGTTCTATTAATTTTTTTAGTTGTGGATGAAATTGCATACGGATGTCAGCAATGTGTTGGGCACGTTTTTTAGGATTAATTAAAATATCACCAAAATATAGTAGTTTAAATTTCATCTTATTTACCTTTTTCTAAAATTTCTTGTAATTTTGATAATGCCATCGGGTGCAGTAATAACCGTTTTGGGTTGGTTAATGCAACATGTTTTGTTTTATCTAAGAATACCATTGGTCTGTATGTGTTACCAATTGTGATTTGTGTGCCCTTTTTATATTCGTGCAGCATGATTTTATGGATTTCTTCAACAGGTTTGTTTAATTTTTCAACCAGTTGAATTGCGTTTAAAAAATCACTTTTTTTAAAATTAGTAGTTTGTTTTGTTGTCATTTGTTTTATCCCTTTTTTCTTGATAATTATAGCAGAAATTGCTATGTTTTACACTGAAAAAAACGAAAGGATTTTTTATGTCTGTTAATAATGAATATACTGGTGATTCGATTAAGGTTTTGAAGGGGTTAGAAGCTGTAAAAAAACGCCCTGGAATGTATATTGGTGATGTCGGTGAAGGTGGTTCTGGTCTGCATCATATGATTTATGAAGTTGTTAATAATTCTATTGACGAGGCTATGGCTGGATATGCAGATACCGTATATGTTTCTTTGAATCCAGATGGTAGTACAACTATCCGTGATAATGGACGTGGTATGCCATTTGATGTTAATCATGAAACAGGTCGTAGTGCGCTGGAATTGATTATGTGTGAATTGCATGCAGGTGGTAAATTTGATAACGAAAGTAATGGTGCGTATAAGGTTTCAGGTGGTTTACACGGTGTGGGTGTGTCTGTCGTAAATGCTTTATCAACATGGTTGGAAGTACGTGTGTGGCGTGGGGATAAAGAAGCATTTATGTCGTTCGCAGATGGTGTGCCAACGTGTGATTTGAAAGTTACTGAAAATAAATCTGGTAATGAACATGGAACAGAAGTTACTTTCTTGCCGTCACCAGATACTTTTACAGGTACGGAATTTAGTTTTGATACATTAGAAACATGGTTGCGTGAACAATCTTTCTTGAACGCAAATGTGCGTATTATTTTAGAAGATTTACGTGGAGCAGAAAAAAAAGAACGTGAATTCCATTCAGTTGACGGTTTAAAAGGATTTGCAACATATCTAGATAAATCTAAGGAATTGTTGAATAAAGAACCAATTCAGATGATTAAACAGTCTGATGATAACTATATTGAAATTGTTCTGCAATGGACAACAGCTTATACAGAGACTTCGTTATGTTTTACAAATAATATTCCAAATCGTGATGGTGGAACACATCTGGCAGGATTTCGTGCTGGGTTAACACGCGCAATCAATAAGTATATTGGTGAAAAAGGAACTAAGAAGGATATAAATTTATCTGGTGAAGATTTCCGTGAAGGGTTGACTAGCATTATTAGTGTAAAAATTCCAGACCCAAAGTTTGGTTCACAAACTAAAGATAAATTGGTGTCAAGTGAGGTTCGTCCAATTGTTGAAAGTACAGTATCTGAAATGCTGTATGAATTTTTAGATGAAAACCCAGTAATTGCAAAAACAATTATTGATAAGATTATTGAAGCAGCAACAGCACGTGAAGCTGCACGTAAAGCACGCGAATTATCGCGTAAAAAAACAGGACCAGAATTAGGTGGTTTGCCAGGAAAATTGGCTGGGTGTTCTGAACGTGATCCAGCAAAGTGTGAATTGTTTATTGTTGAGGGGGATTCGGCTGGTGGTACTGCAAAGCAGGGGCGTGATCGTAAAACACAGGCTATTTTGCCTTTACGTGGAAAGATTTTAAATGTTGAACGTGTTCGTTTTGATAAAATGTTGGGATCAGATACAATTGGTGCACTTATTACAACAATGGGTACTGGTATCGGTAAAGATGAATTTGATATTGAAAAAATGAGATATCATAAGGTTATTATTATGACCGATGCTGACGTTGACGGTCAACATATTCAGACATTATTGATGACTTTCTTTTATCGGCATATGCCACAGGCAATTGAACGTGGATATATTTATGTAGCTAAGCCACCTTTGTATGGTGTTACACGTGGTAAAACACAAATATATCTGCAAAATCAACGTGAAATGGATGATTATTTGATGGAACAGTTGGCAACAGATGGTGTTGTTGAAATGTTTGATGGTACACAAATTAGTGGAGCTGATTTAAAGCGAGTCCTGGGGTTGATACTGAATATGCGTAATGTGTTACAAGGGTTGAATCATATTGTACCATTAAGATTTGTTGAGGCTTTAGCACTGAATAATGTGTTTGAAAATGAAAATACACAAACATTTGCAGCAGCAGAAAAAATGTTAGATGCGCAAGAATTAGAATTTGAACGCGGTTGGAAAATTTCTTCAGATGCATTCGGAATTCATATTACACGTACGTTGCGCAGTGTTACAGAGACACATACTTTGCCACGCGATAAAATCACAGGTGGTGAAGTTCGTGCATGGTTGCGAATGGATGGACATAATGAACTAATTGAAACTTTTAGTAAACCAACAACTTTGCGTGTTAAGTCTAAGTCACAAAAAATTTGGGGCGCATTAACATTGTTGGAAACTGCTTTTGAATATGCAAAAACAGGATTAAAAATTCAACGATATAAAGGTCTTGGTGAAATGAATGCAGAACAATTATGGGAAACAACAATGGATCCAAACCATCGTTCGTTATTCCAAGTAAAAATTGATGATGCAGCTAAGGCTGATGAAGTGGTATCTATGTTGATGGGTGATGTTGTTGAACCGCGTCGTGACTTTATTGTTGAAAATGCATTGGATGCTAATCTGGATATTTAACAAAAGGGATTTTAGATGGCGGATGACGAAAAGATTTTTGATAATTCTTGGGAAGCTGTATGGAAAAGAGAACTTAATGAAATTGTAGATAAGTTGAAACGTACAGAAATGTATTCGTCATCTGAAATTGCCCGTATGCAGGCGCGTAAGAAACTGTTGGAAGAAACAATTCAAAAACATAAAATAAAGAAAAAAGACGCATTTGCAGCAGGAAAACAAAATCTTGATAATAGGAATAATATGCAAATGGCGCAAATGATGACAGGGCAGGAAATGTAATATATGAAATTTACGCGCGAATGGTTTTTTGCTTTAGATTCAGAATTGCGGTCACGTGGATTAGATAGTGATGCGCAAAGTTTCGATGAAATTTTGAATAATTTAAAAAATCCAAAAATTTATTCTGCTGATGAATTTGCATCGCATTGTGTGTATGTTATTTTAGCAGGTGGATTTTCACAGAAAACAGCAAAAAAAATTCATCAGAAAATTATTGATAAGTTAAATGAATTTGGTGCAAATTTTGATGAATTAATAAAAATTTTTAATAACAAAAATAAAATTAAAGCTGTATGTAAAATTTGGGAAAATCGTAATTGTTTTTGTAATACTTATTATAAGTGTTTAAATGTAGAAGAGCGTGTAAAATATTTGTCGACTTTACCACATATCGGAAAAATAACAGCAAATCACTTGGCGCGTAATCTGGGTGAAGATTTAGTAAAATATGATATTTGGATTCAGCGATTGGGAGTTATGTTTGCAAAAAAAAATATGTTGGAACAAAAAGTAAATAATGGAAATTTAGATTCAGAAATTAAGTCTGTATGTGATGATATGTTTGCGCATATGGTTGCTGTTACAGGTTTGCCAAAAGGTTATATAGATGTTGTATTGTGGCGCAGTATGCAACAAAAATTAATATAGAAAAAGATTTATTATGAATGTAAAAATTGAAGAGTCTTGGAAAAACGCTTTAAGTGCAGAATTTAATAAAGATTATTTTATTAAATTGACTGAATTTGTCCGTAATGAATATCTGTCAGGAAAAATTGTATATCCAGAACCCAAAAATATATTTAAGGCGTTTGATTTGTGTCCGCTTGATAAAGTAAAAGTTGTTATTATTGGTCAGGATCCATATCATGAACCAGGGCAAGCACATGGTTTGTGTTTTTCTGTTTTACCGCCGACGCCAGTGCCACCATCATTGGTTAATATTTATAAAGAAATTGAATCTGATTTGGGACGCAAATCTGTTACAAATGGTGATTTAACATATTGGGCAGAGCAGGGGGTTTTGTTGCTTAATTCTACATTAACAGTTTGTGCACATGCTGCTGCATCACATGCTGGGCATGGCTGGGAAGAATTTACAGATAGCGTTATTCGTGCGGTAGCAACACGTGAAAATATTGTATATATGTTGTGGGGCAGCTATGCACAAAAAAAAGCATCTATTGTTGATATAAATAAAAATTTAGTTCTAAAAAGTGTGCATCCATCGCCGTTGTCTGCTTATAGAGGTTTTTTTGGCTGTAAGCATTTTAGTAAGGCAAATGAATATCTAATAAAAAATGGTAAAAATCCAATAGAATGGTAAAAAAGATATTTCTGGTGCCCTAAGCAAGAATCGGACTTGCGACTCGTCCTTACCAAGGACGTGTTTTACCACTAGACTATTAGGGCAATAAAACGTATCCAATTATACGGGCATAACTTAAAAAAGCAAGAATAAAAATAACCCGCATTATGCGGGTTGTTTTTATTCAATACAGCAATTTACTGCATTTTTTACCCAAGCTTTTAGCTTTTTAATACCACCAGCTTTTTGAACAGGGGTGTTTGTTGATGGGGTAGTTTGTTCAACATTTTTTTCTTTGTTTTTTTTGATTACTTTTTTTGTTGATTCTTCGCCATTCAATATGCCCATGTTTAAACCCCAGAACATGCAGTATAATCCATATGATTGGTCAAATAAATTATAAGCTGTTTCTTTGTCGCCAGCACCTAATGCCTTGGTTCCTACTTCAAAAACACGCATGGATGCCGCCAGCAAATGTTTAGATATACACCATACTTCGCCTTCGTATGCTGGGATAATTTTCAACATTGCGTTTTTACGCATTTCGCGTACTTCGTTGATTAAATCATAGTATTCATGTTTGCCAGTTTTTGCGCCAGAAAACATTAAATGTTCTTCAATTGAGATAAGGTTCATAATCGCAATTGTTAAATCTTGGTCTGATGACAAGTCTTTTGGATTAACTTTTTTAGCTGCGTCTAATTTTTCAACAAATTCTTGGACTGAATCTATTTTTTTCATGATTTACTCCCAAATTAAAAACATGTTATCATTGCCCAACTGGCTAATGTCAAAGCAACAATTGGTAATATGACTTTTTCAAATGGAAAATGTGCATGCCCACCATTTTTAGCCTTCATCCATTGGTATAATTTGCCAGTACCAATGAATATTAAAGCACCGCAGAGTGTTCCAAATAATACTGGATCCATTGTAAACATACCACAAATAGATGTTGGGCTGTATTTAACTGTTCCAATATAAACAAAACCAATCATTGCAACAGATAACAGTATTACAATAGTGTCACGATAACGAAAATGCCAATTCTTTTTATCCATAAACTTTAATGTCCAGTATCCTACCAGTGTTAACAATGCACCAGCCCACAGTCCAACGATACTGTCAGGAACACCCAGACGGCGTGCAATGTCAAGACCTGCGCCAATCGCAATTGTACAGACTGGACACGCTGGATTAGCCATTGCACCAAACGGCAGTGTTGCAAATAAAGCTGCAATCAATTTTCGCATAAATTCCCCTTTCGTTAAGATTTCTTTGAATATAGAAAATATATAAAAAAAAGTCAACAGGTATGGTATATGCTATATAAAAACAAAACCGCCCATGCGGGCGGTTTAAATCTTGGTAGCAGCGGAGGGATTCGGACCCCCGACCAAAGGATTATGATATACCAGCGCACAAAGTATTTTCCCACACGCACCCCGCAGAAAACCGCCACTTTCATTTGTTTTGTAATAGTTGATGTCTAGTATATGTAAAATTGTCCATAAGCGTTAATCA
>JAZRJE010000006.1:0-16782 GCA_045645645.1 Candidatus Enterousia sp. | reverse complement strand
AATATTTACAATCGGTTTTAGTGGTAAAAGCCCCGACGCATTTCTGGAAGTGCTGGATGCGGCGCGTGTTCGCTGCGTGTGGGACATTCGCCTGTGGCGGGTCAGCAAGTATGTCCCATATTACAGTGGCGAAAACCTGGCAACTGTTTTGGGGGACCGATATGAATACCACCCGGAATTTGCACCTGAATTTGAAATGCTGACCGCGTTCAAGGATAAAAAGGCAACCTGGGCGGATGCCGAACCGATTTACAGACGCCTGATTGCGGGGCGTGCGCCATTGGCGGGGCGCAGTCCGGACGAATTGGACCGCATATGCCTGATGTGCACAGAAAAGACCGCACACCAATGCCACCGAAGACTCGCCGCCGAATACATCGCATCACAATTCCCAGACATAGAAATTGTGCATTTGTAAAAAATGATTATTAGCCCAAACTTTATATTGATTAAAATCCCTCTTGTTTATAAAATCTTCATTATAAATTGTACTTACTGTATATAAGGGCAAAACAAATGAAAAAAACACAATTAGACGACATGTTTGAACACCACAGAAAAGCAGGTATTTCATTAAATAACGAACGCTCAATAAACAAAATTGCTGAAAACACAGAAGATATACACGCCATGGCGCATATGTTATCTCGTATTTGTGGCTTGTTGTATGTAATTATTATTTTGTTAATAATGGGTTTAATGGCTTAAAAGTATTATGTAATAATATGTTAGACGATATTGTTAAAGAACAGGTTTTGGAAAAATATTTAAACAGTGGCGATTTTAATGGTTTGCCCTTTAACGTATTAGCAGAAAAATTTAAAACGGTCCGTGAAGCGAAAGAGACCATTGCAAGACTTGTAAAAGATGGGGCGATAGATATTATTTATAATACCACAAACCCACACATTAAAGGATTTGATTTTTCTGCATACCAGGAACAATTTTTGTCTGAGTTGCTTAATACACCAGATGACCTAAAAAAAGAAATTATACCATGCGGAAATATAAAAATTGAAATCTGCAATAAATATGGTTCGTTTTGTTTATACCCAACAAAACGTTTATTATCTGAAAAAGTGGGCTATGAGCGAAAATATTTAGAGACACCACCTTTTACAAAGAAACTATGCTTTGGAGAATGTCAATTAGATTTGGTGTATTTTAGGGTGGATGTACTCGATAGATATATAGAAGACCCTAGATATTATGTTAGTTACGATGATTATTTTGGAAGGATTTATTTTAAAGAATTTTCAGACGAACACCCAGATGACATCTATTTAAAGTATTTTGGCTTAGCTTACAATATAACAACGGGTGAAAATCTTATATGTGCATTATTATGTGACTTACACAAACTAAATGCCAGACATCAATATCATTTTTATTCATATATGGAAGAATCTGCCCCAAACATTATCCCCGAAGAAAACTTTTTTAAAAATCAGATTTTAGGGGAATACGCTGAAGAACACTCTATTTTTGAGGCATTTCTAGAAGAAATAAAAATCATAAACAAAATGTCCAACATAATTTGTAACGCAAATTTATTTTTGAAGGAATTTTCTGATGAAGACAGAAAAAAACTTACCGACTTTCATCCTTTTCTAAAACCAACACAAAAAACTTTTGAATGTTTTTGCCAAACATTAGACAAGCTATTTTCAGACAATTTGGACATCAAGGTTATTTTAAAATTAAATGAGCTTTATGGGGGCCAAATGCAAATAGATTACAAACAAAATGGCGAACCTAACATGGGCAGCATAGCTTTACTTAAGTTGTTTTTACATACATACTTTAAACCTAGCTCTAATGAAGAAATGCTCAAAAACATTTTTAACATCTGGGACAATCGAAGCACAGGAATCAGAGCCATTAGAAGTAAGGCATCACATCATATACGAGCAAATCATTACGATGTCCAAATATTCCAAACTTATCAGAAAACAATTCGAGAAGCATATAAGTCTATAAGACTGATTAGGCTTATACTGTCCAATCATCCAGATGTAAAAAACACCATTCTGAAACAAAACCTAAAGATACCTGATTGGTTGTTTGAAGGTAAAATAAAGACTTATTTTAAATCTCCCATAGACAAGACAAAATAAACACCACCCTTGATTTTTGTGGGAAATGGTGTAGAATATGTGTGTGCAAGTAATTGCACGATCGACATTAAAAGTGCGAACGGGTTTCATCGCCCAAGAACCACAACTTCTAATGTCCCGACAATGGTCGGGATGCTGTTGCTATATAATAAGGTTTATCCTGAAGGCGCAGAGTTCTGTTCTTGAACTGATGAACTCCCGACCACTCTTGTTTGAGTGGTCTTTTGTTTGGGGTTGTATGTTTGTCAGACAATGGACTTTTGTTATTGGAATTGCGTTTGCCATTGGGGTTGGCGTTGGGGTGCAATTGCCCACACGGACGGTCACCCCGCCCGCCAGCGCACCCGCACACATAGAAGCATATTTCACCCCCGGCACCGAATGCGAAGACCGCATAATTGCAGAAATCAATCGGGCCACAACCATTGACATTGCCGTTTATTCTATAACCAATCCGAAAATTACGAATGCCATTATCGCCGCCCACCGTCGGGGCGCCCGTGTCCGCATCGTCACGGACCGAACTATGGCCGGGCATAAATCGTCCATGATTGATGAACTGGCCGCTGCCGGTATACCCGTCCGCATCAACCGCCGGCACAAGATTGAACATAATAAATTCGCTGTCTTTGATAATCAGCGCATGGTGACCGGCTCTTATAACTGGACCACCGCCGCCACCAAGTATAACAGTGAAAACTGCATCTTTCTAATCCACCAAGCGCAAGAATACAACAAACGGTTTGAGGTGTTGTGGGGGATGTATAGGTAAGATTTTATTTGGATTATTCAGAATATTCTTTTAGTTTCTCAACGATTTCTGTTACCAGATCCTTACTTCTATTACACCAAGCGCTTACAGCCGATATAACGAGCCACACAGAAAAACCAAAACACACAACTATAAAACCCCCACGAAGCGTATCGGCGCTGACCCCTAACAACGGCTTAAATTCAGAAACTAACAACATACTCCACATAGACACTGTTGAGAAAAGTAAACCAACCCAGTTATTGTTTTTACATAATTTGTCTTTCTGCTCATGCAACACTCGTCTAATAGTATCTTCAGAAAATCTGAATTTGGCTCCCCCATTTGCCACATAAAGTGATTTGTTGGCAGGAACAAATGTTGAGAACTGGGTGTTCAGCTTTACGGAAGGTTTTATTGGCTTATTATTTTTTACGAACTTCATCTTGAACCTCCGCACCCTGTTGTAACAATCCTAGAATCCCCAGAGCATGTTGACTGATAAAACCACAATTTTGACAAATGACGGCTATGGCAGGGACATTTTTTCCGCCAATTGTTATGTTATTAAAATTATCTTGAATAGAATTACAGAAATATCCATCCGCTAAAATAAAATGCTTATTTCCGCACATGGGACACGGCGCACTGCCTATTTTTTCATTTAATATTTTTATAATTTCTTGTTGCTTTTCCTGGTTCATATTTTTTCTCCGATATTTGATATCAAGATGATATTACACAATTATTTTACAAACACAAGCACACATTGCATATTGTTTACAACTATCGCTCCACAAACACAATGCCAAACCATTTTTGCATGATGGTCAGGCGGGATTGATAGTCGCCCGCAGAGTTGATTTCCGTTTCGTATTCGTGTTTTAGTTGTGCCGACAACCCAAGTTCACGCACCAGGCGATTGCACACGCCCATAAGATAGAATATATTGCCCTCTGGTCTGGTTAGGTCAATTACCAGCCCCGTTGGGTATTTTGCGTTCGGCGCCGCACGCCGGGCGGCGTGCAGTTTCCGTTTCAGCGCTTCAATCGTTTCCATGTGCGGCACCTTTGGTTTTTAGTTCTTGCTGAATCTGCCCCCACATCAATTCCATTTCGTCCAGCCCCGTCAGGTCTGATTTTAGCCACATTTCTGGGGTCTGCCATACGTCGTCCTGGGCACAGGCCAGCGCACTTTCTACCAATTTGCGGATGCGACGGTTACGCATTTCGTTCTTGATTGCGGACCGGTACAGCATGCGTTTATCCACCGTGACGGGGCATGGTGTTGTACCGGTGTGATACGCCCACCACTTGGCCATTTTTAGTTTGTTCAGCATTGCCACGCGCAGCATCGCCACCCCATAACTCAGGGTGCCGGGGCCGTCGAATATTTCATCGGCCAGGTGTCGCCCGGCACGCCCGTTCAGAAATTCCATGATTTCATCGGCGGACTTTTCGGGGCAAATCTGGCCCAGGCGTTTAACCGTCACGTCCCAGATTGCGTTTCGGTGGTCTAGACTGCCATAATGTGCCGCCAGCGCACCATAGAATCCGTATTGCTTGTTTATCGCTGTCATGTTGTGCCTCTTGTTTTTTCAACACAACAATGCCAACAAAAAATAGAATAGCTAGTGAAATAGACATTGTTTTTATATTTTTTATACCTACATAGTAGAATATGAATAAAAGCGAACAACCTTTATCCCAACCGGACTGCAAAGACCATTTTGTACCACAGGTCTATTTACGCAGATTTATTGATCCAAATATCAGTAAGCTGCATGTTTATGATCGCAAGGAAGACCGTTGGTTTGAAGCACCAACCAAACGTATTTGTTTTGAACCTGGCTGGGATAAATTAGATGCAGAAGGCAATAATACCTATTTGGTAGAACATCTAAAAGCTTTGGAACCTTGTTTAAAACAATTTTTAGAGGGGTTTAAACATGGCCCCATATCACCGAAGGACAGGTATTATTTTTCAACATGGTTAGCAATAATATTCGCACTGTCGCCAAAGCGCAATGAATATGATTTTTTATCCTTACAAATGCTGGGACAAAATGTTGACCCAAAATCTACTGATCTTAAATTTAATTTAAAACAACGTAATTTGGAACAAGCAAAGCATATAGCAAATATGATATACGCATATGACTGGTGCTTAACTTATAACTTTAGCGACACACCATTTATAACATGTGACTTCCCAGCGCACTACCTGTGCCTAAATGACATAATTCCGCCAATGCACCAACCATTTGGCATCGTGTTAGACCCTGGAACATTTTTGAGAATAACTCCTAAACCTGTTACACAACCTGAAGTATATCAACCAGGATTTAATGATTATACGAAGATTCAACCTGGCACAATAACTCGGGGGCAAATATCAAAACATTGGAAACATGCACAGCGTTTGGTTTCCAGGATAAATGAACAATCTATCTATAACGCGGAACGTTTTGTAATTTCTTCGTACAAGGATGACGGATTGGTGCAATTCGTAAAAAACAGAAGGAACCGGACTACCGTTTTCCAGCCCAAGCTTGAAAACACACCAAACGGCCCAGTGGTATATACTACGTTACAGAACAATTTTAAAAATGTACCATTGATGTTGGATAAAAACACATTGATCAAATCATGAGCGCGTCGTAGAATCTGTGTTGCTTATTTGTCGTTGTCATGTTGAACATCTTGTTTTTTTAATACAACAATGCCAACAAAAAATAGAATAGCTAGTGAAATATATATGCACGTGCCAATATATCGCCATCGAGGCTGGCTCAACATTATATTTATTTGTATTTCCTCTTAAAAAACAAATTTAACTCTGTTTTTTTATAACCTTATCAATTATTTCAAATAAACATTTAAAGTTATCAAATTTATTGTCTGTATTATTAAAACTTGTCACCATTTCTGAAAATTGTTCTTTATTCCCTTGAAACTTTCTATAAGACGGTAAATTTGGATCTACAGTTACATTGCCCAAATTATCTTTAATAAGATTTACTCTCGTGCCTGATTTGCCAACCGATTCTAGTAAATCATCAGGGAAATAATCTTCTATTTCAAAACCATCTGCTTTATCTTTCATGTGAATTTTAGACTGTGGTACGGGCAATTGTAATACATATACGTTTTTGTTTTGTGTTTTTACATCTGGAACTTCTGGTATTGTTATAAAACCTTGTCTCTGACCGAGCCCATCAAACGCCTTCTTACCTTCGTAGTCTGCATCAAATATTCCAATTATTTTTTTATTTGGTATGTCGGGCATTTTTGCCATCAAATTACTCAGTGCATTGGCGCCACTACCACCCGTATCATCAGATAGCCCCACCACATCAAAAGGCATTTCTATACCAGGATTTAATTCTGTCCATGCTTTACTTATTATTTTAGGATCTGTCTTTCCTTCTGTCAATATAACAGGTTTATTACTTTGAGTGATCTGAGTATAAAATGCATGCGTGTTTTGATAAACATCGAATGCTTCTTTAAACTCCGAAAATCCTTCTGCATTTTTTATTTCATAGCCATTATCTAAATTTTTGTCTAATTCTATTATTTGATATTTATCTTTAAACTCTTTATCCATTCCTAATAAAAACATTGGGGAATGAGACGTGATGATGAATTGTATTTTGGGAAATAGTTTTATCAACTTAGGCAGTGTTTGAGACACTAAGAAACCGTGTAGATGATTTTCTATTTCGTCTATTAAAACGATTCCTTGTATTTCACCCAGAGACGAGAAATTATATTTATTATAATCAGCATCTCTGACTATGGATAAGAACAAATTTAACAGCAAAGACTCTCCTAATGACAATTGAGAGATATTTGGAAGTATGATATGGTTTGTTTCATCATCTAGTATTGATATATGTCTATTTGTTCTACTACTGATTCCAATATGTTGCTTTTTACCGGTATGTCCAAATATTATATTTATTATTTTAGATAGTTCTTGGTACAGACTTTCTGTCAATCCTGTGTATGCTAACCGTTGCCTTATCACTTTTAATACACTACCATCAGACTGTCGAACTTCTGGCATTGAAATATTAAAAATTTGCTTATCTAACACTTCTCTATCAAATAACAAATCCATTATCCAAGATTTGTTCTCTTCCAAATCATTTTCACTCAATATTTTGCGATTTGAAATATTTGAAAAATGTTGCAGCATGCTGTATTTTTGCGGTTTGATTAAAGCGTCAATATTCAGCCATGCCGGCATAACAGATCTATCTGATGGGAAATATTTTAATACATTATTATCAATTAAATGTGCTGCCTGTTTAATATCTTCAGTTTCAAAAACAAAACAATTTGTATCTTTTGGTGAAATCTTATCCCAATCTTCATTAGGTTTAATAAATCCCTCTTGTTTTTCTAGATTTTCCCGAGACGTTTTAAGTTGATACTCGACAGTATACACTCTATCTGTATAATCCAATCTTGCATAATAAAAATTTGAATTATTTATGTAAAAAGGCGATCTTATTTTATACACAAAATTTTTTTCAACTTCATTATCGTCGTATACACTTTGTTTCATTGCGATCAATCCATTGACTATATGAGATAAAACGATAGTCTTTCCAGTGCCATTTTTTCCGACGATAACCAATGGCTTTGGGGTTGTGTTATTTCCGTTACTATCTTTATTAAACGGCATATCCAAAACAAAATGTTTTAATGGACCATAGTTTTGTATATTTATTTTTTCCAAATACATGTTTATACCTTTTTTCTTGATGGTGTTTATTTAGGTAATGATTCTTTGTTTTTCAAGTGTTTTAAGCGCAAAACGTCGTTTTCTTAATCTATTATTTACTTGAATAAAACGAAATATACGGCATATAGAACAACAAACCAAAGGAGTTTATTGTGATATATGGTTATATTCGGGTTTCTACCGACAAACAGGACTGCGAAAATCAAAAACTGGGCATTGAATCCAAAGCCAGCGCACTAGGATTAAAAATAGATAAATACATTGAAGACGCGGGAATTTCAGGCATTAAATCCCCCAAAGAACGAGCTCTTGGGGGTATGTTGCGCAAATTACAAAATGGCGACATAATAATATGCAGTGAAATATCTAGATTGGGCCGTAAACTGTTCATGATCATGGAGATTTTGCAAACTTGTATGAAATCTGGAACTAAGTTATACACTGTTAAAGACAATTATGAACTTGGCGATAACATACAATCAAAGTGTCTAGCTTTTGCCTTTGGACTATCTGCCGAAATTGAACGAGACTTAATAAGCCAGCGCACAAAAGAAGCCATGGCTCGCAGAAAAGCAAACGGGCTGATCGTTGGCAGATTAAGGGGCAGCAAAAACAAAAAACACAAACTTGATGGTACCACTTCCAAAATATTGCACGCATTAAATTCTGGTATTACAAAATCAAAACTTTCCAAACAACTAAAAGTTAGCATACCGACGTTGAACAAGTATATTTATGATAATAAATTGGATAAAAACTCCTAAAATTCAATCCAACCCTTGAATTTCATGGAAATTATTATAACACCGCAGTTTGTTTTCTGCAAGTTTTTATCGTTCTATTCTGTTAATAATACAGCAAAATTTGCCCTTCATCAGATCTTTATGCCAAAAAGCAGGAAATCCCAGAAATGGATGCGGATTGTGATATTGCCGGCATTGACATTATTGAACGACAACTACCCAAATCGTTATTGGTGATTCTGTTAAAGGATATGAGCACAGGCCGTAACATCCTGTGGGCATGTGATGGATATGCACAATATGGTAATGCATACAAATCTGGCTGTGAAATTACATACAAAGCCATTGCAGGCAAAAAGAACACTATGTTGATTCAGCCACGTATTTTGAAAGCAAAATGTTATCAAAAAGAACGCACCCGTACCCATGCCGAGGTTTTTACACCATCCTGGATATGTAATGAAATGAACAACTACTGTGACGAAGAATGGTTTGGCCGCAAAGACGTATTTAACACAGTTAATCCAGACCATACATGGACAGCAACAACAGAACCAATATTTCCGGCCGGCTCTAAAAAATGGCATGCTTATGTGTTGTCTAAACGCCTGGAAATTACCTGTGGCGAGGCACCATACCTAGTTTCACCATATGACACAACAACAGGGAAAATCATACCAATCGAACAACGTATTGGTCAGCTGGACCGTAAATTGCGTGTCATTAACGAAAATATGAATTCAGAACGCTATTGGTTTGAATGGGTGCTAAAAGCATTTCAAAGCACATACGGATATGAATATCAAGGCGACAACCTGTTATTGGCACGTGAAAACCTGCTGTACACATTCATAGATAATTACAAATTCAAATTCGGCAAAGAGCCGAACATCCAGAAACAAAAGAAAATCGCACAAATTATTGCCTGGAACATATGGCAAATGGATGGGCTTAGCGATTGTGCCCCATTCAGCTCAGAAACCAATGATTTTTACCAGATGGGTTTGTTTGGCAATGCCCCAATTTCGTGTCGTGTTATCGACTGGGAAAACAACCTGCAGTTGTACTTCAAAGATTTAAAAAAGGACTAACGATGAAGTTTGATTTTTGTATAGGAAATCCTCCGTATCAGGAAGAAACAGCAAAAAAAGAAACAAAAAACGGCCAGAAAACCTCTCATAGCATTTTTCATTATTTTCAAATAGCAGCTGACAATATTTCTAGTGTTTCTAGTGTGTTGATATACCCAGCCGCACGTTGGATACATCGGTCTGGCAAGGGGATGAGAGATTTTGGTTTTTCTCAAATAAATGATACAAGACTGAAAAAATTGGTTGTATACAAATCCTCAAAAGACGTTTTCCCTTCCACAGAAATCGGCGATGGGATATCTATTGTGATAAAGCGTCAAGATAAGGAAAACGCGGAATTTTTATATGTTTTAAAGGATAGAGACGCGCAAAAAGAAGCCATGTTAGCAAATCCTGGCGAAGATCTGATCCCAATGGATCCAAATGACATAGCAATTATCTCAAAAATTAAAAACTTTATCATTCGCAAAAAAGCAGACTACCTAAACACAAACGTTCTTCCTCGTTCGCTATTTGGTATAGAAAGTGATTTTGTAGAAAATAATCCAGACAAAGTTAAACCGTTCTGCAAAAATTTTGACATTAAGAATGAGATTAAGGTGTTTACGAATGACAAGGCTGGGAAAGCTGGCAGAGCGACCTGGTTCATCGCCAATAAAGATATAGTTCAGCAAAACCAACATCTGATTAACGAATGGCAGGTAGTAGTATCTTCTGCGAGTCCTGGTGGACAAAAGAGAGATAATCAAATAGAAATTATAGACAATAATTCTGCGTTTGGTCGTTCAAGAGTTGCATTAAAGTCTTTTAAAACAGAACAAGAGGCCAAAAATTTCTTTAGGTACGCAAACTCAAACATCATCAAATACGCAATGCTTTTAACGGACGAGAATCTGACCTCTTTTGCCAAGCTAGTACCAGACATTTTGGACTATAGCGACAAATCGTTTATCGATTTTTCTAAAGACATCGACAAACAATTGTGTGATGAAATGGGACTAAGCGATGATGAGCATGCTTATATCGTAAATAAAGTAAAATCGGTTCGGGCATAACCAAAGGATTTACAATGAAAAAACTGAATATCAATACCAGTAAAAAAGTTGTGCCGATGTGTTATGCATACACAACGCCCGAAATTGCGCGTCATCATGGATGGACCAAGATTGGATTTACAGAACAAGACGTTGAAACCCGTATCCGCCAACAGACCCAAACGGCCGATATAAAATACAAACTGGAATGGATGGGAACTGCAATTTATGACGATGGTACCGGCGACACATTCCGTGACACAGATTTTCATGCATATCTGCAAAAACATGATATTGAACGTGGAACACATACATATTTGGATGCCAATGGCCAGGAACACACTGAAAAAACAGAGTGGTTTCATGTAGAGCCAGATGCTTCCCACAATCATTTTATAAAGTTCAAATCAAATCGTGGAATTTTGGAATCGCTTGGGTCAATAGAATATAAATTACGTGATGAACAAAATACGGCGGTTGGTAATACAAAATCATACTTTAACGCCAATCAAGATGATGAACCTGAATTCTTGTGGAATGCAAAACCCAGATTTGGCAAAACATTATCTACGTATGATTTGTGCAAACAACTGGGGGCACAAAAGGTGTTGATTGTCACGAACAGGCCGGCGATTGCAAATTCCTGGTATGACGATTACGTGAAATTTTTGGGCACAGAATCTGGATATTACTTTGTTAGCCAGGTTGATGCATTGAAAAACAAAGCCTATGTTTTGACACGTGACCAATATACGCATCACCTGGCAGACCCGAACCACAAAGGATGTATTGAATTTGTTTCATTACAGGACATGAAGGGCTCAATCTACTTTGGTGGCAAATACGATAAATTGCGTGAAGTTGCCGACCTGGAATGGGATTTGCTGGTCATTGACGAGGCACACGAAGGCGTAGATACATACAAAACAGACGTTGCGTTTGACCATATAAAACGCAGATTTACATTACACTTATCTGGTACACCGTTCAAAGCATTGGCGAATAATAAATTTGATGAAAAAGCAATATTTAACTGGACCTATGCAGACGAGCAAAAGGCAAAACGTAATTGGTATGAAAATCAAGACAACCTAGAAACAGAAAACCCATACGAGAGTTTACCTCAACTGAATCTGTACACATACCAAATGTCAGAAATCATACGTGATAAATTGCAAACAGGTGCAGATTTCAATGCAGATGGCGAAACAGAAGAATACGCATTTGACCTGAACGAATTTTTTATCACAAAATCAGATGGGACTTTTAAATACGAGGATGCAGTTGATAAATTCTTGGATGCTTTGGTAAGTCAGACCAAGTTCCCATTTTCTACACCGGAATTGCGTGATGAACTAAAGCACACATTTTGGTTGTTAAATCGTGTCGACAGTGCCAAAGCGTTGGCCAAGAAATTGAAGGAACATCCCATATTTGGTGAAGGACAGTATGAAATTGTCTTAGCGGCAGGAAACGGCAAAATTGATGACGAAGAAGAAAACCAGAAGGCGCTGGACAAAGTAAGAAAAGCCATCTCAGAACACGATAAGACAATAACGCTATCTGTTGGTCAATTAACCACAGGAATAACCGTCCCTGAATGGACTGCTGTATTGATGCTAAGCAATGTTCAAAGTCCGGCGTTGTACATGCAGGCGGCATTTCGTGCACAAAATCCATGTTTGTTCAAGGTTGGCAACGAGTTTTATAGAAAAGAAAATGCCTATGTGTTTGACTTTGACCCAGCCAGAACCCTGAATATCGTAGAACAGTTTGCAAATAACCTTAGCCCTGACACCACATCCGGCAAAGGCGATATTGCAGTACGTAAAAAGCACGTGTATGAATTGTTAAACTTCTTCCCTGTCTATGGCGAAGACGAAGATGGCGAAATGATAACCTTGGATGCAGAAAAGGTTTTATCAATTCCACGCAAGATACACTCGCAAGAGGTTGTTAGACGTGGATTTATGAGTAATTTCCTGTTCCAAAACATAAGCAATATCTTCAATGCACCGGCTGAAATAATTGATGTTATAAAACAACTAGAACCAACCAAAGAACAAATATTAGTCACACCAGAAACCAAGAATGACCTAGCAATTAACGAAGATGGTGAAGTTGATATTCCACAAGACATAGTTATAGGTCAAGCCCAGGAAGTATTTGGCGATAAAATTTATGGTCTTAGCCAGGATTTGATAGATAAAGTTGAAGAAATAACCGAACAGACACCGGCGCAGCCAGATGAACTGGAAAAATATCGTGAGGCCTTCAAGGAAGTTACAACATCTCTGATAGAAACCGCCAAAGAAGAATACGGCAATGAAATTAGCAAGGCGGCACAGCAAAACTTGGCACGTAATATCGCAGCAGATGCCAACACAATGCTGACCAAAGAGTTTTATGACTATCAAATTGAAGATAAAAAGAACGAATTGGAACGACAAAAAGAAATTGAACAAGCGGCCACCCAAAAAGAAATAGACAAAATAAACAACATATACGACACACGAAAAAAGGAAATACATACAACTTTTGTTGAGAAGATAAAAGAAAAAGTTGACGATGTTGTGCAAGGTGCCGGTGAAAAAATCGTCAAAACCATAGAAACAGAAAAACGCAAGAAAGAAAAAGAAAGCATAGAAGAATCTGTTCGTGCCCATTTACGTGGATTCTCAAGAACGATACCTTCTTTCTTAATGGCGTATGGCGATGAAAATACTACTTTGGAAAACTTTGACCAAATCATACCGGACGAGGTATTTAAGGACGTAACCAGTATTTCGTTAGACCAATTTATATTCTTGCGTGATGGTGGCGACTATATCGATGCAGAAACAGGACAAACAAAGCACTTCGAGGGACATCTGTTTGACCCTGTGGTTTTCAATGATTCTGTCAAAGAATTCTTGAGCCTTAAACACCGGTTGGCGAACTATTTTGATGAAAGCAGCAAGGAAGATATATTTGACTATATTCCACCACAGAAAACCAATCAGATATTTACCCCCAAAAAGGTAGTAAAAGAAATGGTTGATTATCTGGAGCAGGAAAATCCCGGTTGCTTTGACGACCCGGAAAAGACCTTTATAGACCTGTATATGAAATCTGGGATGTATATAACAGAAATTGTAAAACGCCTGTATCAAAGCAAAAAAATGCAAAAACTGTATCCAAACGACAAGGATAGATTAAAGCATATTTTTGAACATCAGGTATATGGTCTGGCCCCAACAGAAATTATATACAAGATTGCTACTGAGTATATTTTGGGCTTTGATAACACCATTGATATAAAGAAACATAACTTTAGACAATTCGATGCGTTACCAGCAGCCCAGAATGGAACATTGGAGCAGGAATTAGACAAATTATTTAACAAATAAAAAGGTAAAGAATGGCATATTACGACAAAAAGAAACATTACAGCTTTAATGCCCCTCTAAATCCAAATGATACATTGACACAAACGCAAGGTTGCAGATCCAATAACCCAAATATTTGCTCTCGTGCTTTTACAGAAAAAGTATGCGCATTTTGTAGGGCTGATGGGATATGTAAAAAACCATCTGTAGCCTGGAAAAAACAATATATTAAACTGGGTGGTAAATAATTAAAATGTCTATCTATTTTAATGTTTTTTACAACTCCTCCACCCCAATGTCGGTTAGGTATTGCCACAGTTCGTCATAGAATTTTGGTTGGCGGGTGGCGTCGGAGATGTCGCCGCGTGGGACAAATATTACAAAGCCTTCGCGCGCACGTGTTAGTAATACGCGATATGCATTTTTCAGGTAACGGCGCTTGTCTTCTTGGTTTATGGACAACCAGCGCGAGCCGCTTGGTTTGAAATACTCAAATTTACCATCAACATATCTGTAATCTGCGTCCCAGCCGACAACCGCATAATCTATTTCCAGGCCCTGGATATCAAATTCACTGGCCGCTTCTTCCATAAAGTATGACGACTTGATATCATCACGTTCGCCCAGGAACCACTTTTCCGGCTTGCACTTACTTTCTATCCAAATACCATCTGCACGCAATCTGCGGCCATTTGAACTGGCAATCAAGCCATGACGCAATGCCTTGCCGGCGGTCTGTTCACGCACCCATTGTTTGGCACGCGCCAAATCACGCGTCATATAAATTGGATAGACTTCGGACAATCGTTTATATTTTTCCGCAGCGGCCGCAGCATCGTTATCCAATAAAGAATCCACAAAGCCCGCGACATCAGATGTTCTGTGTGCACGCAATGATACGGACAGGTGCAGTTCTTTAATAGTTTCGCATTTCAATCCATCAGTTAGTTCTGCAAACGATTGGTCGCCCAGGTATTCACTGGCGGTTATATCACCAGACACGTAAACATTCCAATCTGGGAAAGAACGCTTTAATGACGCAAACCATTCTTGGATACCGGCCTCGCCAGTGTTAATGTCCTGACCACCACCAACAAGGCATACAATTACGGCCCAATCTTGGTGTCGGTTCATATAGTCAATTAACAACTCTGGCTCGCTCATAGCCAAGAAGTGGGCACGCTGATCATCAGTTAGACGGTTAAGAATCGCCCCTTTCTTCTTTTGCATAAAGTCTGATAACATACGTTGGTTCCATGCACGCTGTGCTTCGTCAAATATGACAACATTTTCAGTTGGAACGTCTGCCTCATTCAAGGAACGATCACGAAAGTGATGAATTATCTGAATAGAAGATTTTATCTTGCTGTGCGTAAGAGATTTGGACGTACCATTTTGCTTGTATGCATCTAGAGCCAAAGCCTCGCTAAGTACCGAAACCAATGGCTGATTACCTGTCAAAAAGCACGAATAACTTTGCCCCGTTGTTTTCTGATTTGCAAATACAATGTTCAGACCGGCCAAGGTTTTACCCGCACCAGGTACACCCGTGATAAAGCAAATAGACTTTTGTTTATTCTGCTTTGATTGTTCGATTATACGCTGAACCGCATCTGATGTCTTGGTCAGGTTTTCTGCGGCACTATTTTGCGCAATATCTGCGACAGAGTGAGTGTTATATAGGGCTTTGGCGGCTTCAATAATCGTTGGGGTCGGGACATATCTGGAATTTGCCCATTTATCCATATTGATTGTTGTGCACGAAGTATCTGTGTTGCGAATAATTATATTACGCAATTCATCACCATCGGTCAGGATTACGTCTTCTGGGACATCGTGTTTGCGGTAGTCATCCGGCACACCTGTTGCCACCAGGACGGGAACGATTTTACACCGACGACTTTCTTCGTGATAGTTTCGCAAATCAAATGCGTATGTGCGAACCTGGCGGATTGCATCACTGGCATAAGTTTCTGCGCCAACCTTGAACTCTAAAACAAAAACAGTATTGTTTATCAGCAAGATGTTATCTATGCGACCGCCCACACGTGGCAGTGTGTATTCAAACAGAATGCTGCCAGATGGCGCGTATGCCAGCGCATATTTCAACATGCGAATTTGTTCCATCCAGGCGTCTTTTTGTGCCGCAACTGTGTCGTATCTGTCTCCTGCGGCGATAATACCAAAGATTTCATCATCGCTTTGGCGCAAAAAGTTATAAATACTGTTTTTGTAGAAAGCGTCGCTCATATTACTTTCCTTTGGCTTGTAGTGTTTTAGATACGATTTGGTCGGCGGGGAGTTGTGGGTGGGAGGGTAAGTCCTGGACTGGCACCCAGTGCATGTCGTCGTGGACGCGCAGTTGGATTTCGCCTGTGTAGGATGTGATTTCGTATGTATGAAGTTCGATAACCTTGCCTGAATCTGTTGTATGTTTTGCGATGGTAATCAGGTCGCCAATTTGTGCATCAATGCCCAACTCTTCGTAGAGTTCACGATGCAGGCATGTTGGGCCGTCTTCGCCATCTTCAAACTTACCACCAGGGTATTCCCATTCGCCCGCCAATGGCTGGTCTGCCCCACGTCGCATCAGCAGAACATTATCACCATTTCTAAAAATCGCAGCTGTTACTTTCACACTGAATCCTTTCCTTTACAACACCATCTTGCACTGTTTTTTTAGGTTTGTAAAGTCCTTATTTTCTGCGGATTTTAGCGTTTATACATAGAGATACACCACGATACATTTAAGGTTAAATTTTACGATATTTTATGATTTAGTTATAACTAACAACATATCAACAGTTTTACGTAAGTTTTCAACAATTTTTTGTGCATTACTACTTTCACTACCTTTTCTTTATCTTTTATTTTTATTATCTTTTATTTTTCTTTACTACTACTACTTTCCTTACCTATGAAA
>JAZRJE010000005.1:0-40966 GCA_045645645.1 Candidatus Enterousia sp. | reverse complement strand
TTTATAGTCTTCCAATGCTTGACTTGAACCAGAAGCCGCATCATCAATAGCATCATTCAACTCTCCAACAGTTGTTACCATTTCTGCTTTATAGTCTTCCAACGCTTTTGCATTTGCTTTTTCTGCTGCATCTGCACGTGTCGCTTCGTTTGAAATAGCAGTATTCAAATTACCAACAGTTGTTACCATTTCTGCTTTATAAGCATCCAACGCACCAGTTGCAGCTGTTGATGCTTCACCAACATATTTGTCAACGTATGCTGTTGACGCGATTTCTGCACGTGCGGCAGATACTGCCATCATTGCAACCAAAGATACTGTTAATATTTTTTTCATGTTTTCCTTCCTTTTTTGTTTTGTTTTGTTTTGTTTTAATTAAAACCTGGTACTATGCATTGCACATGAACAAACAATCCACATACAACACAAAACTTTTACTGCGTTTCGAACAAATCGCGCGCAATCTTTTCCCATTTATACGTGGTTGTGTCCCCTGCAACCTCTGCGGTCAAGACATATTTACCATCTGTCTCGTCCGCTGCTTCTGTAATATTTGGTATCGCAGAATCTGCAATCTCACGCGTTTCTTGCCCATAGATCTCAACTTCATCGATCGCATTATTAGCCGCTTCTATGTCTGCTGCATTCTGTGTAGCAATCTGATACGTCGCCAAAACCCCCCTGGTCGTATCATCAACAGTCGTTTCCAGCGCCGTTACACGTTCTGACACTTGTTGATTGTCCTTACCACTGTCGCTGGCAATCTTATCAGCACGAACATCTAATGCCTTTACAGCATCGATAATCGTTGACACTGCCGTACCACCAACAGTCATTTCACCTGTTCCAACAGTACCTTCCAGTGTCTCTACCTTAGATTCCAGAACCTTAACACGTTCATCAATCCCAGCAATCAAACCACGAACAGCGTCATCTGCAACCTTTAATTCATCTGGATCAACAAATATGTCACCAAATCTGACAACATGCGCCGCTTCTTCACCTGGGAAACGCCATTCTAACGAATTCGTCTCGTAAACATAATCAATTGTTACACCAGACGCAATGTCACCAGTACCAATCTTAGAATTAATTTCTTCTGTCAAAACATCCAAATTCAATTCTACATTATCATCTTCTGTAACAGTGATATACTTGGTGCTTTTTAAAACATCCTGTTTACCCGATTCCAAATTCGCAACACGCGCTGTCAACGCAGTCAAATCCGTCTGCAAATTTGTAATATTATTACGAACATCTGTAAAATCAGTCGAAGAATTATTCTTAACTTCTTCAATAGACGTTCTAATATTTTCAACAACAGTTGTCATCGCCGCCTTTTCAGCCGCAAAATCATCTGATAAACCACTGACACTTTTTTCAACCGCCGTAATACTTTCATTTACAGTTACAAACGTCGCATCAATATCCGCCAATTCCGTTGTTAAATCTTCCTGACCCAACTCAACTTTATCAGACAGTGCAATCAAGCGTTTTTCCAAACTGTCAGTATTATAAAAAACATTATTTTCTAAATCTTGAACACGAACTTCCAGTTCCTTAAATTCACCCTTAGACGCCGTATCAACCGTCGGCTTATTAACAACACGATTTGGAACATACTTACCAATCGACAAACGTGGTGATGCCGACACACGCGTTCCCGTAACCGCCGTCCCAGAAGTCGACGTAGACGTAGACACGTTCTTATTCGCCGTTGACGCCTTTGGCAAAACACGCATTACACCAGCACGTGTAGACGCAGACGAGGTTTTTGACGTTGTCGCAGCCGATGCAGGCTTTGCCGTCGTAGACTTAGCCGTCGCTGCACTGGTCGCACTGGAATAAGTCCCAGCACCACCCAACGCACGCACTGGGGCAGCAGCATCCGCCACACCAAACACCAGCATTCCCAATGCACAAACAATCGATACTGTTGAAATTTTAAATTCTGTTTTCATGTCTTCTCTCTACTGTGTACATAATACCATATTTTGCGAATCGGCGTCAATAGTCTTTTTTTAAAAATTCCTATTTTTTTTAAAAACCTTAGAATTCATAACGTAAGCCGACTGAAAAAGAGTTATCCAGAACAAACCCAATATCATTGGTAAAGAACACATCAGACGCAAACATACGTGTATGTTCCGTTCCAACAAATCCAGCCAAACGATAACGCAAATCTACACTCAGATTATCATCCAACTTATGAGTCCACCCCAACATAACACCAAACATCGGCGAAACACCACGCTCTGAACGCGCATCATCAATAAATGACGCCCCATCCAATTCCGTCTTAGGCATCGCAACACCCAAACCACCACCAACATACAAACCATTAACAAAATCATAATAAGCATTCAACATTACATATGGGACGGTCATCTTAAACTCAAATCCATCAGCTTTATCCTCAAACTGCCCCAAAAGACCTGCCTCTAATTCTGCGCGCCAAAAATAATTAAACGTGCGCCCCGCAAAAAAAGATCCACCAAACACTGATTCAAAGGAATATTTATCTTCGCTATGCTCTGGCACAACAAGGCTATCATTTGAACTGTACTTATTTGTCCAATTCAACAAACTCAAAGATGCACGCCCACCCAGATACCAGCCAGATTTCACCTTATTCGTATAATCATACGTAACGTTATAGCTACCGTCATTGTTACGCGTTAAATAACTGGGCGCAGCCTGTGCCGCACCAAACGTAACCGCAGACAATAAACAAATTGAAACTATTTTCTTCATGGACTTCCCCCTATTTTTTCCTATGTACTATATCACAAATTTTCACTATACCCAAACACATTTTTTTCCGGTTGAACTTATGCAAAAAAAAAGATATAATTAGACCAAAAGAAAATGCAGGAACAAAAAAATGAAAAAAACATTACCTTTTTTATGCATATTAACACTGTGCGGATGCACAAGCGGCTTATCTAAAATCGACGGAGAACAAATATTCTTTGCTTTTGATTCTGCAGAAATATCCAGCGCCTCCAAAGACCATCTGGAAGCCCAGACCCTGTATATGAAACAACACCCAAACATAAACGTCACACTCCAAGGGCGCTGTGACGAACGCGGAACAACAGAATATAATTTAGCACTGGGGGCATTTCGTGCTGGCAATGCTGCACACGTTATGACAGCAAACGGGATAGAACCAGAACGTATAAGAACAGTATCATACGGTAAAGAAAACCCACTTTACCCAGGTACAGGCGAAGAAGTTTGGGCTTTAAACCGCAACGTCACAACCAAAGTAAGAAAGAACAGACCTTTGTTCTAAACGTTTTATAATTCATTTGACGCTTTAAAAAAAATTTACTAATCTAGCCACTATGGAAGACAACACAGCAATTTCTTTTGCAAATGTGGCTGCGTCATATGATGGCACCCCAGAAATATTAACTGACGTTTCATTCAACATCAGCACAGGTTCTTTTTATTTTTTATCAGGTGCATCTGGCGCTGGTAAAACAACGCTATTAAGACTGATATACCAATTACACAAACCATGCCGCGGACAGATAAAACTTTTTGGGAAACCAACAAACGACATGTCACGCGACCAAATAAATCGTGTCCGTCAAAAAATGGCCATTGTTTTCCAAGAATATTCACTATTATCACACCTAAGTGTATTTGACAATGTAGCTCTGCCATTACGGGTGCGAGGCGTTCCAGAGGCAAAAATAAAACCCCTGGTGGCAAAAGTACTGGACTGGGTTGGGTTAGGCAAATTCAGCGATTCAAATCCCAAAACACTATCTGGCGGTCAACAACAACGTGTATCTGTTGCACGCGCAATCATAGTGCAACCCAGCATACTATTAGCAGACGAACCGACAGGAAATTTGGACGACGAAAATGCAAATCGTCTAATGGAACTATTCGTAAAAATGAACAAAACATTTGGTACAACAATCATACTGGCAACGCACAGTAAGAAACTGATGGAAACATACAAATTCCCAGTAATAAGCGTTGAAAACCATCGCGTATCTTTTATAGGCCAAAAAACTCAACAAAACGAATCGAAAAAAATCTGGAAAGGCCCTAAACCACAAAACTATTTCACAGAATTATCTAAACAATTTGACAACATCGGAAACGCATAATATGAAGAAACCAATTGTATTTTCACTAGTTCGTGAACAATCAACGTTTATGACAATAATTATTGGATTGCTAACATTTTTATCCGTATTGACACTGGGAATAGCTTTATCTATTGGAACAGGTGTATTACGCTGGAATTCACAATGGAAAGCAACCGCCACCATCCAAGTTACAGACGAAAAAAACATTGAACCAATAAAAAAATTTATAGAAACAAATAAAGATAAAATAAAATCCGCCCAACAAATTAGCACGGAAGAAATGACCAAACTTATGCAACCCTGGGTTGCAAACGGCGGCAGCGCATTAAAAAATTATCTGCCAACAATGTGGGAAGTTGAATTTAATTCCAAATCAGATTTAAAAACACTGCAGACTGAAATTGAAAAAAAAGCACGCTTTTTAACACATGCAACTGCGCTTAAATCATCTACTAACGCTGGCTGGAAAATGATTTGTTTATCTATAATGGTTTTAGCAATGACACTTATCGCAATTGGAGTATCTATTTCATATACCGCACGAAACACAGCCATGCTACACCGACGCGAACTAGAAATATTAACACAAATTGGCGCATCAGATACATTTGTTGCACGACAAATGCAACTAATTGTTGCAAAAATCGCACTAAACGCAACAACATACGGATTTATAGCCGCAGTACCAGTATTATTAATCATATTATCCACCGCTCATTCAACACGTATCGGATTAATGGCAACGCTGGGTTTATCTGGAACAGGCTGGTTAATTTTAATCGCCCTACCTGTACTGATTGTATTTTTTGCAATCGCTGTCACTAATCGCACAACAATAAAGATTTTAAAAAACAGCTAATGCGATTTTTCACACCATCTTTTTTAGCATTTTCACTGTTTGTCATAGGAGGCATGGCATTTAAATTAGCCAGCCCCAATAAATGTGAACAAATACTGCCTGACGATACAATATTCGTATTAACAGGTGACGAACGCCGCATACCTTTTGCGATGCGACAATTAGAAAAATACCCAGATACAGACCTATACATTATCGGTGCAGGCGCACCAACATTTGACAACATACTAACCCAGGCATCTATTGAATGTAATTCAAAATCCACATACCAAAACGCCTTGGCTATAAAAAATATTGTAACGAACGCAGGCCTAGATCGAATCGTTCTAATAACCACCGAAGAACATATTAATCGGGCCAAATATCTAATACGTCATGAATTACCAAACACAAAAATCGTCGCATGTCCAGCGCGTCTAACAGGAATGCCCGCCGGTAAAAGGCTTGAAAGATGGACTATCGAATATATAAAATACATTGTCACAATATTTGGAATAAAAGAAAGTTAATAAAAAAAAGGAACAAATATGTTTAGAACAATATTATTTAAAATCGCATTACCCATTTATTTTATACTATGGTCACCACTGTTGCTGATCGGACTGGTTTCAAAAAAATTAAGTCGTACGTTTGTTTTTACAGATGCCGCAGGCGTTTTATTGCTGGCACGCTTGATTTGTGGCATCAAATACCAAGTCCACTACCCCACTCCAGATGACGCAGACATTCCAGAAATGCCAAATGGGAACATGCGTTTAGACGGAAAATCAATAATTGCTTCAAAACATATGTCTATTATTGAAATCGCTGTAATTTCCAAAGTTGTTCCCAATTCATTCTTTATTATGAAACGCCAACTATTATGGATACCAATTTACGGTTGGGCATTTTGGCGATGCGGAATGCTGGGCGTAAATCGCACACGCGGCAAAACAAACATGGCAAAATTAGCATCAGATGTTGAAAAACGCGTCTTAGACGGATACACACTGGTAATATTCCCCGAAGGAACACGCGCCAAACCTGGCGAAAAAGTTCCGCTAAAACGAGGTCTGTTGTTATTAGCACATAAATTAAAATTGCCTATTTTGCCAGTTGGCACAGATGCAGGCCTGTACTGGCCAAAGCATGGCCGTATGCATTCTGGCACAGCAAATGTTTATTTTGAACCACTGATACCATCAAACGCATCGCTGGATGAAATATCAGAAGCAATAAATCGCCACAGTGCATAACAGCAATTTACCCTATAAAACAAAGCCACATAATTTACATAAAATAAAATCGGAAACCTTATATGGTGTATCTGCACCAAAATTTCCGATTTTTTTATATAAATTATTAAAATTTACTTTTCGCACCAAGACCGTCGCTTACCACCCTTATACGGCCGTCCCAGGCCACTACCAATTAAAATCAGTCCAACATCACGCCCATCTGGCAAGAAAACATTGGCATTTATACGCCCTAAATATTTATCATCTTTGACATTATCTAATTCAACAACCATCCCACGTGGTATCAATGCAGCTAAAACATCACGTGCCCTAACAGCCATACTTTTCTCGTATTCGCATTTTCCATTCATTTCTGGCGTATCAACATTAATTAAACGAACCCTAACCGTCACAAGAACACCCGCATCCAAAGATACCTGTGCAGAAAAAGTATCTCCATCAAAAATATAATCCACAACAGCAGGCACAGCATGTGCTGACATCGAACAAAATAAAAAAACAAAAAAAATTAAAGCTCGTCTCATATTCATCATCTTTTATCCAATCATAAAAATCCGCCAATGGCGGATTTTTTACGGCAATCTTGGCGACCACGTTGGTTCAACACCATTTATATCATCTGGCAAATCAATTTCGTATATATTTTGCCCAGTTATATCTACACTGCGAATATGACTAATACGACCAATATCATCGATATCTTTTTCTGTTTCATAGTACACCAGTCGACGTGATCCTGGGGCCCATGATGGTGCCTCCATAAACCAACCACCTGCCAATATTTTCTCATTCCGCCCCTGAGGATTCATAATACCTATATAAAAAGTATCATCCGAAATTTTAGTAAAAGCAATAAACTGTCCATCAGGTGACCACGCAGGCGTCGCATAACGTCCTGCACCATAAGTTATACGTTTTTGTTCACCAGTATTTAAATCTAACACGTGAATTTGTTGACGCCCAGATCGATCCGAGTTAAATGCCAACTTTTTACCATCAGGCGAATACGACGGACTGGTATTCAACGAATTACCAAATGTTAATTGACGTAATTTTTTAGTTTCCATATCATATTCATATATATGTGAGATACCTCTTTTCACTAACGACAATGCAATTTTAGTACCATCTGGCGAAAAACGTGGCGCATACGACATACCATCAAACTGGCCCAGACGACGATGTTGACCTGTATCCAAATCCAAAATCCATATCATCGGATCATCATCATAATAAGACAAGAAAACCACAGATTGCATATTTGGCGAAAAGTGTGGCGACATAACAAAATCTTCTTTATTAGACAAATAGCGCATACCATGTCCGTCCTGATCCATAATAGCCATTCGCTTACTTCTATCATGCACAGGCCCAGTTTCCGCTATAAAAATTATCTGTGTATCAAAATACCCCTCTTCACCAGTTAAACGCTCATAAATTGCATCAGCCATAATATGCGCCAGGCGACGAAGAACCTTACGCGACGCAACCAAAGACTGCGCTTCTATCTGTTCTTTACCATCTACATCCCAAACATAAAATTCCAATTTATATTTATCACCAGATTCTGCGAACAGTTTTGTTTGAACCAAAACCTGCGTTTTAATAGCAGCCCACGATTTAAAATTAGGTAATTTACCCATCTTAGCATATTCAGGGAAAGCATCATGATTAACAATACGAAACAATCCAGTACGTTTTAAATCTGCTTCAACCACCGATCGAATCGTATCAGCATCCGAAGTTCTTGCACCAACAACCTCAAATTTCTGTATCGCAATAGAAGTTGGTTTTAAAGCACCCGCAACAATATCCACCTTCAGCTCTGCATGTACAGCAGACAAGAAAAAGAAACAACCAACAAAGCAAAAGAAAAACCTTTTAAACATATTATCTTCCTTCCAATTATTACATAGAACAATTCTATATGCATAAAACACAAAAATCAAACCCAAAACCACATTATATACACACGACCTTACAACAATATATACAACTGCCCACATAGACGCCAATATATTTGTATTGACAATTGTATTTACAATGGTATAGTTCGTTGTAAGTACGTAAGTATTGTATAAAGTATAGGAGATTGCATATGCCAAATGTTATGCAACAATTGTTCATAATGAACATAGAATCTTTATTACGCGAATACGCCGCATACAAGGCTTTTAACAAATCAGATTGCGTAATCAACATGCGCATTCCGCGTCCAATCCTGGACAAGATTAAAGAACTGGCAGACACCCAACACGTTCCATACCAATCGCTAATATCATCTGTTCTTTATTCATTAGCAAATATCGAAGACAATAAATAAAAAAAAGATTTTATGTCATGACGCCGCTACCAAACAAAGAAACAACATTTAAAACGTTAACATTTGCCCGCCACCGCATCAGTGATGAGCAAACATTGTTTATTCCAAACACTAACGATACAGAATATTGGCTTTACTCTGATTTATACAATCTATTTTTTGCGCCCCCATTTGACTTAAAAGATATGGACACACACGTATTTCAAACATTTGAAACCAAGCATACCCCAAAAAATTCAACCCCATATACATTCTTGCGACAACACACACAATTTTTACATCACGACTACAATATACGCAGCCCATACCCACCATACAACATGGTAAAAAAATATGGTCTGGACATGAAATTAAGTAGATATGCCTGCTATTGCATTTTTAAAAACATTCCCAATTTGATTTTCACCACCACTTATTTTATGATGCCCAATTGCACATTTCAGACAATATACGAAACATCATACAAATACGCACGCATCTACCTTCGACAACAACTAAAAGACTCAGAACACCGACTAAACGGCGTATTAAAAAAAATCGACGCCAACATTGCATTGTTTAGACACGAAGCATTCAAAGTTTTTTATAACAATATGTACAACGAAGAAATCATTGACGAATATAATCTGAACAAGAACACAACCTTGGCCGATCACATGGGCGCACTTTCACTATATTCGCGCAAACACGCAATTGATTCTGCAATCAGCAAATTTGATTACGCACTAAAGAAAGACATGCGCTCATTCGCAATGATTTTTGATCACGAACTTCGTAACGCCCGTAAAAAAATGATACAAACATATAAAACTCCCCCTGAAAAGGACATTCATAAACAATCAATAAAATCATTGACCCAAGAATACAAAGCTGCCGAATCGGCATTTTTACAAACATATACAAAATGCAACCTAGAAACCAGATAAAAAAACACCCGACTCTTCGTCGGGCTTTTTTTTATTTATTTGGAATAATTTTTATTTCCACACGGCGATTCTGTGCACGCCCCGCTGCATCAGAATTAGAAGCAATTGGATTTGACGATCCCATACCCAAAACTTCAAATCGGGATGACTTTACACCTTGGCCTTGCAGATATGCTGCAACTGATTTTGCACGCGATTTTGACAACGTCAAATTATAATCTGCACTACCCGTACTGTCCGTATGACCAGACACCATAACAGTTGAATTATCATATTTATTCAAAACTTTTGCCACAGAATTAAGAACTGGATAAAAAGAAGAATTTATATCCGACGAATCAGTTTTAAAAGTTATATTTCCTGGCATAATCAAACGAATACTATCATTTGATTCGACGACCTGAACACCAGTCGACGCCAATTCCTGACGTAATTCTGCCGCCTGCACATCCAAATAATATCCTGTTCCTGCACCCAAAGCAGCACCAGCCAATCCACCAACCAGCGCACCTTTACCACTATTACCTGCAACCAACGCACCAGTTGCCGCACCTGTCGCCGCACCAATAGCTGTACCCCAAACCGCTTTAGACGTTTGAGTCTGACCCGTATACGGATTAACCGTTGTACACCCAGAAACCAATGCAACCATTGCAAATAACGACACTATTTTTTTCATACTTTCTCCTTTTTTTACGTAAATTTATTTTATCAATCTTTTTTAAAACGTCAACCGCATTCCTGCCGACACAAAAGGCGTCTCGGACGTCACACCCAACGATATCCAACCATCTACATTTTCACTATATTTATATCTAAAAGATCCAACCAACATATGATCAACAAAATCCTTTACTTCTTTATCCCAAAGCCCTGTATCAGAAAACATATATGTCAGTGAAACACTGTATTTCATTAAATCATAACTAATCCCTGTTCCTGCAACCACACCATCTGAAACAGCCCCTTCTGGTTTTTCATCATATATTATGCGCGCCGTCGTTCCCCAAATCCAACTGTTATATTGAACATTCACCCCTGCTGCGAACTGTACCCGCCAATCAGCCGTTACAGCAGGCGAATAAACATCTGTACTAAACCCATGCGGGCTATCCATAAATGATGTTCCAAAAGACCAAGCCGTTTTTAATTTTCCATATGGCTTACGAATTTTTAAACCTGCATCAATTGCAAAATCATAATCATCCGTCACCCCCGCCAAAGAAATCCCATACTGCGCCCCAGCACGTGGTGCAGTTACAACATTTGCGCGCAAAGCCCTGCGCCCTGTAGTTAACGTTGTATCAGAAATCACAGGTCCATCTGGCACAATTTTTTTATGAAACATAGGTCTATCATTAATACGCAAACCACCAACATCTGGCAAGCCAACCCCCAGTTTTCTGGCAATCGAATCGGTAACACCTAACTCAATCCGACCCACATCTTGAATTTCAAAAAAACCGAATGCCTCGCGCATGGCGCGCCCATCATCCAGTGCCGCTGCATCAACAGAATACACCAACCCAAACTTATTAACATCATTCGGTAAAAAATCCATCTGCCCACGCAGACGCCAATCTCCAACAAATACTGGTGTCTGCAATTTAGGTTGTATCATACCAACAGTACCATAACCAGTAACCTTAAAATCAAAATCCCCCGCATTAAACTGTACTGCATTTGCCTGCGACACACACAATAGCAAACCAATCACCAGAAAACTAATTTTTTTCATAACAAAACACCACACTATTCCTGAACTTCTTTTAATATCGCATCACGCAATTTATTATATGCCCGTTCTTCAATTTGTCGCACACGTTCACGTGATATCCCATATTTCTGGGACAAAACCTCCAAAGTCGCCACAGGCTCAACCAAACGACGCGCTTTTAGAATTTCTCTATCTCGTTCTGGCAAAGCCTCCAAATGCTTACGCAACAATTCATAACCTTTGCGTCTGAACTCCAAACGTTCCAAGCTATCCTCTATATTTGTACGCGCATCCGCCAAATTAGACAATATATCCGTTGATCCTTCTTCATTATTATGTGCAGGTGCATTCAGCGATACATCACGTGCCCCGATACGCGTCGCCATACGCTTTACATCATTTTCTGGAACATTTAAATATTCTGCGACCTGTTTAGTCTGTTCATCAGACATATTATTATCCATAATCCCCAGCGCACGCTTTGCACGCGCCAAATTAAAGAACACCCGTTTCTGATTTGCAGATGTACCAATCTTTACAATCGACCAATTATTTAAAATCGTTTCATAAATTTCTGCCCGAACCCAGAACATCGCATATGTTGAAAATCTAAAACCTTTTTCTGGATCAAATTTTTGTACGGCTTGCATCAACCCCATATTACCACTGGCAATCAAATCCCCCACTGGTATTCCATAATTCTTAAAATCATATGCAACGGACACCACCATCCGCAAATGACTGGCCACCAATTTTTCTGCTGCCTTTGAATCATGATTTTTAACCCACTGGGTTGCATATTCATATTCTTCTTCAGCGCTCAGGATTGGAATCTTTTGCACCATTTGAATATACTGTACCAAACCAGACTCGTCACTGACGCCACGCGCCGCAACCAGTGATGTATTTGCCGTTGCTGGTAATGTGTTCTTGATTTCCTTTTTCATAACTTTTATAGTATACCATAATTTAAGAATTATCAAGCACAGGAGATTTATAAAATGTCATCAATCTTAAAGCGCAATCAAAAAATCGCACCACAAAAGAAAACACGTCAAGAACACGCCGAAGACGCTTTGTATCGGGAAGTATGGGAAGAAGTTAACAACGAAAAAACAATCAAGTTCATAAAAAAATATCAACGTCAATTAATTGCTGGTGCATTATTAATAATGATTATCGCTACAGGATTTCAAATTGGTATGCGCCATATAAATAATGCAAGATTACAAACGGCAGAACGATACGAAGCAGCTGTCCAGACCGTTGATGCAAATGAATTAGCAAAATTTGCTAACGATACATCTGGTGCAACATCTGACTTGGCATTGTTCCAAGCCTACTTACTGGACAACGATATCCAGAAACTGGAACAACTGGCAAATAATGGTCACACACGTGATTTTCGCGATTTAGCAAAATTACACATTGTTTCAATTCGTGGCGATGAAATGACAGCAGAAGATGTACAAAAAACACTTTCAGATATGAATACCAAATCATCACCATTTTACTACACAGCAACCCTTACAATTGCCCAAAAATATTTAGCAGATGGGAATCGTGAAATGGCGAACAAGTGGTTAAACAAAATCGTTAACGACAACGAAGCACCTGCATCTGTGATGTCAATTGCGACAACATTAAAATAATAAAGGCATACAAATATGAAGCGCACACACATATTGGCTTTATCTGCACTGGCATTAGCTGCATGTGACAAACACGATCCAATTTTACCAGGTGTGCGCACACCAATTTTTTCGACTGGGAACATTGAAATATTAAACACTGATACGCCGACATTATCTTCAACAGCATACACAATGCCCAGCACAGATTGTCCATATACCCAGGATTCATCAAACGTTATATGGCATGGACAGCGAAAAATATTCAGCGGTTTTCCAACCAGCAATTCTGTACACAGCAGCCAAAAACCAACATGTGCTGACAAATACGTTTACGCTGGTCTTACCACTGGCGAAGTTGTAAAACTGAACCCCACTACAAAAAAAATCATCTGGATTGCCGATGTATATCGCGCCAGCAATCTGACTGGTGGGGCATCGGTACTGGACATCGTCGCACCAATTATTGTACGTGATAAATTTGTATACGCTGGCGGTCTGGGCGACGCATTCTGCAAATTAAACGCAACATCTGGCACACCAAAATGGTGCACAAACATCAGCGTTGCGACACCTTTTGAAATTGTTGATGACACTGCATTTGTACTGGATGGCAATAAAAACCTGTACGCAGTAAGATTAACAGATGGTGCAATTTATTGGAAACAAGAAACAAAAAAATTATCTGCCCCATCATATCAAGAAAATATCGTAACCGTTGGCAAACAAAAATTTAACGCCCAAACCGGACAAGAAATATAAAAAATTATACAACAAAAAAACGCAGCATATTCGCTGCGTTTTTTTAGTTTAACTAAACGCTTTACCAACCAGTTGTCACACAACCCAACATATCGGCACCTGTCGCACTTCCCAAAACCTGCAACACAACACCAATACCAAACAGAAGTATAAAGCCTATCAGCATGCTAACACCCTTTTCCTTAACTTCTTTCATAGCATCAATTTTACCAGCTTCAATATATCCCCAAGCCCACTTAGCAATCAAGAAACCCGCACCAATAAACGCTAAAGTACGCAATAAATTAAAAATCCCCTTAAACTGATCAATCAATTTGCACAAACCTGTTTCATCAACCATTGATGTTGTTGCAGCCGAAGCACCCGACACCGCTACAAACGCAGCCAGTGCAGCAAATCCGATAACTTTTAATTGTTTTTTCATATAAAACCCCTTTACCTTTTTACATGATTTTATCACAAAAATCCCACTATTTCAAACATTATTAGTATTTCAATTAAAAATCCCCCCAGGAAGGATTGGGGGGGATTTTTTTAGTTGACCTTTACATACTTGCAACCAGATGTACACCCACATGGTTTAGCAGCCGGTACAACAATCCTGCGATCGTGACGTGGCATCTGACCCGTCATGTCACGATTAAATAACGTTTCACATTTCGTGTTGCGATACACAACCTTTTTATCTGCATCCAACGAACGAATTTCATCACTAAAATAGCGTCCACGTTCCCCTGTATAGAACACACAATCTTCACCATCTTGTGTATAGCGAACACCACTTTTGTAATAATCATAATAACCGGCACAACCTGTCAACACGACCAATGCCAAGACAGACATCAATGCTTTTTTCATACGCTTTTGCCTTTTTGTTTTGTGTCCTCTCTATCGTGCCCCCGATTCATGTCAATTGTTGCAAAAAATATCAGCATGTCAAGTTTTTACCTGTAAAAAAATCTAACCACTGTGATATAATCATTACAAAAGGATTTAAACAAATGAAATACACAGAATTTGGATTAGTAAACACACATGCTATGTTCCGCAACGCAATCAAAAAACACTATGCTGTTCCTGCATTTAATTTCTATAACATGGAAACATTAAAAGCAATATTGACTGCCGCACGCACAACACACAGCCCAATTATCTTAGCTGTTTCTGAATCCGCAATGAAATACATGGGTGATGAAATGCTAATGGGCCTGATTCGTGGCGCCAACATTCAGCCACACGAACAAATTGCATTGCATCTGGACCATGGCGCAACACTGGACGCATGCAAGCACGCAATCGACATCGGCTTTTCATCCGTTATGATTGACGCCAGCAAGCTGCCCTTTGAAGAAAACATAAAACTAACGAAACAGATTGTTGAATACGCACACAAACATAACGTTTCTGTCGAAGCGGAGCTTGGAACACTATCTGGCATCGAAGACGAAAACACACATTCTACCATATCCAGTTATACCAATCCGAACGACGTGATAAAATTCAAAAACGCCACAAACATCGATTCGCTAGCAATTGCCATCGGCACCAGCCACGGCGCATATAAACGCAAATCTGACGACGAAGAACTGCGCTTCGATATCCTACAGGAAATTATTAAACGCCTGCCAGATTTTCCATTGGTATTACATGGTGCATCCCAGGTACCATCGACCTTGGTTGAAAAAATAAATCAATTTGGTGGCAACATGCCAAATGCACGTGGCATTGCCCCCGAACAGATTCGTCACGCAACAAAACTAAACATTTGCAAGGTTAACGTGGACAGCGACCTGCGCTTAGCCATGACAGCAGCAATACGCGAATCGCTTTCAACAAATCCATCAAACTTTAACCCACGTGAATATTTGGGTGCTGGCATAAAGTCAATGACTGAGGTATGCATTGATGAAATAAAAAACATTATGGGTTCGGATAATAAATTATAAACAACCGCCCATCTCCTAGCACTGGGTAAAAAATTAAAGATAATGGTTCAGATATGTGAAAACCCATTGGCGTAGTGTATTAGACATACATGAACCAACGGATTTACGCATAGATAAATTATTAGATTTATTTTTTTATTTTGCGCGTTCTACGTATTCCAAAGTTTCCGTATTAACCACAATCTTTTCACCTTGTTCAATAAACAATGGAACTTGGACACGAACACCATTGTCCAAGATTGCTGGTTTACCACCACTGGACGATACAGTTTGCCCCTTCAATGCAGGTTCTGTTTCTTCAACAACAGCGATAACAGTTTTAGGCAACGTAATTGACACAGGTTGCCCTTCTACAAAGTTGGCTTTAACAGACATTTCTGGCGCTAAAAACTTCATCATTTCACCCAATGAATCAACTGGCATCGTAAACTGTTCATAATCAGACAAATTCATAAAGAAGGCATCATTACCATCAGAATACAAATACTGACATTCAAAATCTTCAACCATTAATTTTTCGACTTTGTCCTCTGCACGCCAGCGATCGCCGCCCTTGTTGCCAGAATCAATATCACGCAAATCAGCCTGAACAAATGCACCACCTTTACCAGGTTTAACCTTAGTAATAGAAGTTACAGAATAACGTTTACCGTTGTGTGAAATAACCCAACCCACACGCATATCGTTTGCAATATAAGATGCCATTTTAAAACCTCTTGTTATTTTTTCCGAATTGATTATAAAGATATCACGTCACAACACAAGAATTTATTGCATTTCACGTTTTTTTACCCAATATCTATCAATACTTTCCATAATCAACTTATCAGCGGTTTCCCGATCTGCCCACCCCAGTATTTTAGACCATGAATTTGGCTGCAAGTCTTTATAATGCTGAAAAAAGTACTCTATTTTTGAACGCAAAATACCTGGCAGCTGTTCAATAAATTCAGTATTTTCATAATATGGGTCAATTTTATCACGTGGCACACATATAATTTTTTCATCCCCACCTGCCTGATCCTCCATCAACAGTGCACCAATTGGTCTGACCTCAATCAAAACCCCTGGACGCAACGGTGCATTACAAACCACAATACAGTCTAACGGATCACCATCATCGCCCAAAGTACCTGGAAAATATCCATAATTCGCAGGATAAGCCATCGGTGCATGCAAAATTCTATCTACTTTTAATAAACCTGTTTCTTTATCTATCTCATACTTTACATGTCCATTTTCTGGAATTTCTATAATTGCATTCATTTTTTTTGGTGGTAATTTTCCTGGTGCTAAATTTTCTAATGTCATAATAAAACCTCTATTTTTATTGGGCAATAATTCTATCATAAAAAAACATGATTGCAACACTGTATAAAAATAAAAATCCCCCAAACGGGGGATTTTTGCTTCCTACATTCTCATCGGCATCAAGATAAATAATGCATCCGTATCTTTTTCCGTCGACTTTATAATAGTCGGAGATAACGGATCCTGCATTTCCATCTGGAATTTTTCACCTTCTACCTGCCCTGCAACATCCAGCAAGAACTTTACATTAAATGTTACTGTAAACGACGCATCCCCATTGTATTCAATATCTAATTCCTGAGTTGCCGTACCAGCATCTGGACTGGATGCATTAACAACCAACTTATTCATACTGAACGTTAATTGAACAGACTTCGTCTTATCGACACTGGCAACAGACACCAAATCAACCGCATTAACAAAAGCTTTTCTATCCAAGATCGCAATCTTATCATTTCCCTTTGGAATAACAACGCGATAATTTGGATATTGTGCGTCAACCAGTTTACTTGTCAATGTTGCACTGCCCACTGTAAAGCGAGCTTTTGTATCAGACAATTCAACAGTCACATCATCAACATTTGCATCTTCCAACAACTTAGACAGTTCGCCAATCACACGACGTGGCAAAATAACAGACGGCATTTCACTACTACCCGCTGGTGCAGCCATTGCACACAAAGCCATACGTTGTGCATCTGTCGCAACTGCGGTCAACATTTTTGCACCTGTATCGTCAGAAATATGGAAATAAATCCCCCCCAAATGATAGCGCACATCATCAGTCGGTATTGCAAATTTAGTCTGATTAATCAAATGCGCCAAATCACCAGTTGTCATCTGAAATTTAGTGGTCAAATTACTACCTGCCATAGCAGGGAAATTTTCTGCTGGCAACGTTGGCAAACGAAATACTGCGCGTCCACTAGAAACGACCAACTGATCACCAGATTGTTTAAAGCTAATTTCTGCATCATCTGGCAATTTACGCACAATATCATACAACATCTGTACTGGAACTGTAATCTTACCCCCTAATGTAATATCAGCGGCGACATGTTCAACCAGCTCTAAATCAACATTTGTCGCAGACATAACTAAATCATCTGCAACTTCTAACTTAACATTCATCAATATTGGCAAAGTCGCACGTTTTTCTACGATGGATTGCATATGTCCCAACGCACGAATCAAAACCTGACGAAATACTGAAAACTCCATAATACGCTCCTGTTTCCTTTATCTGTATGTAGCATCCTACACTCTTTTGCTTAAACTGTACCAAAAAACACCGATTCGGTGCAAGAGCTAAAAAACTTACAAAAAGAATTCCCCTAGCAAGGGGAATTTTTTATCTATTCAAAACCTTTTCTAACCTAGCACGCAACTTTTTCATATCTTCATACTTTATAAATTTTCCTTTTTCTGCAATTGATATATCACCACTTTCTTCTGACACAACCAAAATCACCGCACTTGAAACCTCACTCAATCCCAAAGCGGCCCGATGTCTTGTTCCATATTTCCAATTTAAATTATTTTTAGACAACGGTAGAATTGCCCCAGCATACGCAATACGCCCTCGTTCTATCACAACAGCACCATCATGCAATGGTGTTTTATTAAAAAAGATAGTTAACAATAATTCACTACTAATCTTTGCATCAACCATAATCCCTTTTTTATCAATCACACTTTCATCAATCATTGTTGGAAAAACGATTAGTGCCCCTATACGCTTAGCAGACATATATTCCACAGCGGAAACAATTGCATCTAAATCACTTGTGTTTTTTGTCCCGTTTATCATTCCGCGTTTCAATGCAGGCCACCAGCCATCAATATTTCCCATCAGAGCCATAAACTTTCGCAATTCTGGTTGAAAGATAACAATCAAACTAATCGACAAAAATAACGCCAACCAATGTAAAAAGCCTGCCAACAAATCTAAGCTTAGCCAACTAAGAACAAAACTACCACCCCACAGCAAAGCCAATCCCCACAAACCTCGAACCAACTTTTCAGATTGCGTACTCCTAATAAAACAGCGATAAAAATACCATACAGCACCAACAATAACAAAAACTTGAATCAGCTTAATCCAACTAAACATTTATTATACCTTCATAATTGCGTATTATTCAATATCCCCATTACCAGATTAGACATTGGTTCATTAATCCAATCTTCATCCTCTCGATACGCTGGTGCCCCCCGTTCCAATGCTGTTTTACAAGGGTTCGAATCTGCCAACCAATTTTCCAACAAATCACCAGCCAGCCAGCCAACACCTGCCCCTGCGACCAAACCGATACCACCTGTAAACGGCGCCAACAACAAACCAATTCCAGTAGCAGACGCAACCTTACCTGCAACAGCAGCCCCACTAATCGAAATATCTGGTTCTGCCAAACTACCAGACAGCTCTATCGAATTAACTACTTTTCCTGTCAAAGACAATTTTATTCCACGCACAGGCACTGTCGTCAAAGCCAACTTTAACTTTTCTTCACCAAAATCCAAATTCCCTGCCAATCTCATATTTATAGCATTTGTCTCAACAGCTACACCTTGCTCTGTTTCAATACGTCCGTCACGCATTTTAGCATTAACAGCTGCACACTTTATTTTTATTTGGTCATATTTCTTTTCGGAATTAAACATATCTTGAATACTGTGTCGCAACGACGTTAAAAAATCAGTTCCATACATATATGCAACCAATGCAGAATGTGCATATCCAGTCCCTACAGAATAAACCCGCACAGGGCCAGTTATTGTTTGCATTATCTGCGACAAATTCTTTCCATTAGCACGTACAAACAATTCAAAATTCATTGGCAATTCAGAAATCAAATCTGGCGCACCAACTTGATGTAAAATATCACCAACAAAAATTCTTTCACCTATTCCCCCCACTGTTGCATACATATTACCATCAGCATCTACATCAACATCTGCAGCGACTCTAACATGTCCAGCGGCAATATCCGTATCTATATCTAGACGTATATGACTATCCACTACAAACATATCTAAATCTAAATTTTCCAAGGCAAAGTCACGATACATTCCAAACCGCCCCAGCTTAACATTCAAACTAATTGTTCTATCAACGAACCAACTTCCATACAATGGTATATCTTTAAAAACATTTAAATCTCGATTTGGGCGAATCCATTTATGAGCATACAAATCGGGGAAAACATCCCTTAAATCTATATCCTTAGCATCTATATTCAGATTCAAAACTGGGATATTTACCCCCCAATTATAATCTCCTGAAACATCAATATTTTTACCATTAACAGCAACAGATGACTTACGCAACGTAAGTTTTTTTCTATCAAATCCACCTGCTATATTTACAATCAATTCTGGCCAGTTTTTTAGTTCCCAATTAAACAATCTTCCAAATGATTGCACATCTGGTATATCACCCTTAACTATAAAATCAATTGGCATCTTACTGGTCCCTTCCAATGCCACATTTGCGATCAAAGCATCACCACCTGTTGAAACAGCGATACGCACAGGATAAATTTTACGATCTGCATTATATTCGGAAAAGTTAACAATAAACGGAAACAAATCATCATTTACAGATTTTATCCAACCAGCATATTCCCGACCATCTTTTCGTCTGATATATCGCAAATTAAGACCATTCAACCGATATATATCATCCATCAAATGCACTGTTAATTTTTTTATCTCTATTCCACCAAACCCCACATCCCTAAATGGGTATTTTTTTTGTGACAGCTCTTCCACGCCATCCTTAAATTCATGCGTATCGACAGATTTTATAGACAATTCACCTTTTTCATTTGATTCTATACAAACATTAGCATCATAAACGACAACATTTTGAATTGTTGGTCTATCTCGAAACAACGAAATTAAATTCAATGTCACATCTATTTTTTTTGCGCTAAAAGCTTCTTTATGTTTAGCCCATTGTGCATTTTCAACCTTAATATCGTTTAATTCTATTTGTGGCCGAATAGAAAATTTCCATGCAACAGCTCCCTCAATTTCTACTGGCAAACCAGTAGATTCACGCAACACTTCAACAACTTCGCCACGCAACGTTTCCAAATTAATTTGACTAAAAGCAATAATCACAGCCACAACCAATCCCATAAAGAACAGGCCAGCCACACGCATAATCTGAAAAAGCACACTACGTTTTGCAACCATCTCTTATATAATATCACCTTTATGGCATTGGCAGTTCCAAGAATTTAATCACAGGCACCATAAATTCTGGCAATGCAGCACGCAATGTTAACATACGCCCCGTTCCAGGATGTTGAAAAGTTAACTTATGTGCAAATAAAAACAAATTATTTGTCACCAACATGGACCGCAATGCATCATCAGTATTTTTATCACGTCCATACAAACCATCACCCACAATCGGCGCATTCAAAGAAAAAGCGCTATGCAGCCTCAATTGATGTGTACGTCCTGTCTTTGGCGAAAACAGAACCCAAGACAAATTCCCTGCACGTGCTAAAACCTGATAAACTGTAACAGCTCGTTGCGGTCGCATACCCGTCCCATCTTTCAATCTTTCTGGCCTATCAAACACCTGTCCCTTGATCATCCAATTATCAATTTCACCACAATCATTCCCGACATTACCATGCAACAATGCTAAATATTCTTTATGCGCCATCTTGTTTTGAAATTGTGCACTTAAATTTTGGGCCGCACGTTGATTTTTTGCCACCACCAATAAGCCACTTGTTTCACGATCCAAACGATGCACCAGTGATATTTTATCATAAGGGAATAATGCAGCAGCCATCTTATCAACAGACTTTCTTATTCCCGTTCCTCCCTGCACTGCCAGTCCTGCTGGTTTATTAAAAACAACAACGTCATCATCATTATGCACAATACACTTACGCAACATTTCTAAATCAGCCAAAGCAAACCTATCACCAGATTCGTTTTTATGCATCGCAGATGCGAACCCTGCAATCGTTGGAGGAATACGAATCGCATCACCAGCATTTAAAACCTCACGTCCATGCACACGTTTAGAATTGACACGTATCTGTCCACCACGACACAACTTATAAAATTCTCGCAATGGCATAGACGGATAATTTCTTACAAACCAACGTTGCAAGCGCACCCCATCATCAGTTTTTGAAACAGTCACAATATCTGCCATGATAACCCCCGGCGTCAAAGAATTAACTATTCACCATATGTTATATGTACAACATTTTTACCATTTTCGTTCGTACAATTTCCAGATGCACCACTACTTTTTCCGCCAGACATTTTATATCCAACAGAATCAGACCACGCTTTGGTAATAAAGGTTTCACATTCATTTTTACTTAACCCTGTGATACTTACCACAAACTGCCGTGGATTTGAAGAATCAACAGCAATCTCATATTTTCCACCATATGGATTTTTATCTGACATACCAATAGCATTAAATATCGTAGAATTATTTATATTGGAAAAATCATCATATTCGCCATGAATATTACGCACTTGCGTTACAATCTGCAAAACTTCTTCATTAACAGTATTACGTTTTTGGGTATTCATTGCCAACTGAATCATTTCAATTGCGCCAACTGTTATAACCCCCATAATTGCTAACACCCCAAGCATTTCAATCATCGAACGACCAGATTCCTGTTTCATATATATGACCTCCATTTGCTATTTATCTCTTAATATTCTATCATAAAGATTATGAATATTCAATTTTCTGATTTAATCAACAATGCCCCACACGCCCCTGGCGTGTATCGAATGTACGATAAGGACAATAATTTGTTATACGTTGGCAAGGCCAAAGATTTATACAACCGCCTGCACCAATACATTGATATATCGAAGCTAGAATTACACAAACAAGTTATGCGTTCACTTGTGACACAGATTGAATGGGAAACAGTTGCAACCGAATCGGACGCATTGATTCGCGAACAAGAACTGATAAAAACCCAAAAACCAAAATACAACATTATGCTAACCGATGGCAAAATGTACCCAATGCTTGCCTTAACATCTGGTGAATTTCCACGTCTATTAAAATTTCGTGGCAAAATATCTCAGCGACGCGACGTATATGGTCCATATCCATCTGTATCTAGCCTGAACGAAACAATAAAAACCATTCAAAAGGTTTGTGGTCTACGAACATGCACAGACACTTTTATGCGAAACAGAACACGTCCTTGCTTATTACATCAAATCGGCCGATGTATTGCACCATGTTGTTATCCCAACAAAGAAAAATACACAGAATCAGTGCGTATAGCGCGAAAAATATTAACTGGGGACAGCCAACCAATAATCGCAGATCTACGCAAACAAATGCAAACATATTCTGACATTACGGATTATGAATCGGCTGCAATAATTCGCGACAAAATCATCGCACTAACCCATACATCAAACCGCGGAAAAAGCAAAAACAATGCGCATAGCGCAAATTTTAACTGGAATAAAACTGTATCAGATTTAGAAAAATGGTTAGAGATAAAAATAAATCTAGTCGGTGTTTTTGACAACTCACATTTATTTGGGAAACAACCAGTTGGTGCAATGATAACCTTTGGCCACAATGGTTTTGAAAAGTCTGGCTATCGGCATTTTAAGTTACAAGACAAATCTCGCGCAGGGAATGACATTGCCATGATGTCTGAATTTATCAGGCGTGCAGTTGAACGCGGACCAAAGCTAGACTTGATAATTGTAGATGGTGGCCCCGCACAATGGAACATAGCAATGCGAATGGCCAAAAACATACCAGTAATTGGCGTAACCAAGGGAATCGTGCGTGACGGTGACGAACATTTTATCCTGCCAGACGGCAACGAATACCGCGACCTGCCAAAGGACAGCCCTTTATTTTTAATGTTACGTGCAGTCCGCGATGAAGCACACCGTTTTGTAATCACCTATCATCGCACAACACGTGCAAAACAAATGACAGCATCTGTACTAGACGAAATTGATGGGATTGGTCCTGTGCGCAAACGCGCATTATTACAACATTTCGGATCTGTTCGTGCAATTATGGATGCAGACTTAAATGCACTTATTCACGTACCAGGATTAGGAAAAAACGCTGCAAAAAAAATATATGCCCATTTTCACACAGAAGTGTTATAATTAACACATTCATATATTATTAAAAGGAGATTTATATGAAAGCATTTGTAAACTTTTTATCTGCATTCCGTATTTCTGCGGCATTTGCGATTATTCCAACACTGCTTGTTGGTTGGTATTGGACATCATTTATACTGTACACATTGGCAGCCCTTTCTGATTTTTTTGATGGCTGGTTAGCTCGCAAATTCAACTGCGTCAGCAAACTGGGCGGAGTAATGGATCACATTGGCGACAAATTATTGGTTACTAACACACTAATCGTATTATCAATTGTGCTAATGTTTATATTACCTGCATTCATCCCAAACTTCCCTGCATGGACAATTATAATCCCTGTTATCCTAATGATTTCACGCGAACTATACATCAGCGGTCTGCGCGAATTCTTGGGCACACAAAAAATCGAAATGCCTGTACCTAAAGCTCGCTTTTCCATGGGAAAAATAAAAACAACCCTACAAATGGTTGCGACATGCGCATTGCTGTTGGCATTATGTATGCCTCAACTTGTATTAATACCACATCTAGAAATGTTCGCAATCTATGGCTTCTTTGGTCTATCGTACGGTGGTGTAATATGCCTATGGCTAGCATTGGTTGCCAGCATTTGGTCAGCAGCACAATACACAATTACATTTATCGGACATCTAAAAAAAATTAAATAAAAAAACTCTATACGCATAAAAACCAGCATTTTATGTTGGTTTTTATTTTTGTTTTTGCATTTCCTTCATCAGCAAAAACATATGCACTTTTTCTTTTTCATCTAAATGTTTAGTTAAAAATCCACACAACACAACCGACAGCACCGCTGTCAAGATCATAGTTCCCAACAATATATGCGTTTTACGTCTTGCTTCCGCACTTAATTGTTCACGCCTTCCTTTCCACTTTTCCACAACAAAACAACCTATCTTTGCTTATAAAACAAACTATCAGAACACACTTTACGAACAGAATCGACATTATTCAACGTATCGGTTACAGCACTAATTTTTTTCATACTTTCAAATTCTGATTTATCACAAAAACACTTATCAAACAACCATTGTCCACCAAAAGCAAACCCCACAGACAGCAACAAAACTGTTGCAGCTATCTGAATCTGCATTTTAATTTCTTTTACATCATTCATATCAGATTCCTTATTTCTGTCGTTCCAGATTTCTTTGCGTAATATTTTTCATCAAAAACATATGTTTCGAATTATAAACGATTGTATCCCCTGACGAAACACGATCTGCACCATCAATTTTAAAGACCCCAGAATTACCATTTGGTTGTTGCGCATAAATCCTATTTCCTCTTTTTCTTTGCAAAACATACAACGTATCCCCTGTATTTGTACGTTCAGGCAGCATTCCCTTCGTGCATGTTCCGTCTTGCGATTCAAATTTTGTCTTTTTAAGCTCTTTTATATCCTGATTTACAAAATCTTTATTATTAAAATCCAGTACAACAGTCGCCCCCAAGCCCAAACACATTAAAACAACAATCATAAAACAAACGCTATCTCTATCCCAGTTAGCAAATACATTTCTATTATTTTTCATCACAACCTCGTTTTAATCACATTATTAATATACTAGAAAAGTTTTAATTAGCAATAAAAAACCCGCAATTGCGGGCGTTATTTTTTGCTAAAACCACCCTTTTTTATCAGATTTTGTTCCAGCAAATTCGGTCAATAATTTCTTCTGCTTATCACTTAACTTGGTTGGAATATTTATAGCAACATCAATATACAAGTCGCCAAACCCACCACGATGCGTTGGCATACCATGCCCACGCACACGCAGTTTTTCACCGACCTGTGTCCCAGCAGGAACCTTAACCGCCAATTTTTTATCATCAATAGTTTCTACATCGATTTCACCGCCCAGCGCAAGCGTCGTAAATGGCACATCAACCCGCATAACCAAGTCATTTCCCTGACGCACAAAACGACTATCTGGACGCACACGAACATCTAAATAAAAATCCCCAGCTGGCGCACCAAAACTGCCTGATTCCCCCTGACCAGCTAAGCGTAAACGTGTACCATCTTCAACACCTGCTGGAATTTTCACATCCAGCGTACGCTGCTTATGAACAGTGCCAGTACCATCACACGCACTACATTTTTTATCAATTTTGTGTCCCAACCCATTGCATTCTGGACAAGGTCTTTCCATTGTAAAAAATCCCTGACGTGTATGTACCACCCCTGCCCCACCACATGTTGGACAAACTGGTGCGGCACTACCGTCTGCTGTACCATGACCATGACACTTTTCACAATTAACATTACTAGAAAATTTAACAGTATGTGTCGTACCAAAATAAGCATCTTTTAGATCAATGACCACCTCATCCAGCAAATCACGTCCTGCACGCATACCCGCACCACGTGATGCGCCACCAGATTCTCCGAAATCACCAAAGCCAAAACCACGCATAGCTTCACGCAAGATATCTTCCATACCTGCGCCACCCCCCATATTAAAATGGAAGGCACCATCCCCACCAAACGGATTTCCGCCAAAACCTGCACCAGACGCATTTCCCCCCGCAAAAGCAGCTTCACCAAAACGATCATACGCAGCCCGCTTTTGAGGATCTTTTAAAATATCAAATGCATTATTGACTTCTTTAAACTTTTCTTCTGCTTCTTTGTTATCTGGGTTTCTATCTGGATGATATTTCATAACCAGTTTATGATAAGCCTTTTTAATATCACTATCTGATGCATCACGCGCAACGCCCAGAACTTCATATGGATTTTTATTCATATTTCTTGCCTATAATTTTTGTTACAAAATATATAGACCGAGACACAAAAAAATCAAGTCCCTTTTTAAAATTGGGTTAAAATTCTTTGCACTTGCCAAAATTTTAAAAATGTTCTAATAATAAATACATTATGACAGAGAAAAAAATACAAACTTACGACGCATCAGACATTCAAGTTTTAGAAGGCTTGGAACCAGTACGTTTACGTCCTGGAATGTACATTGGTGGAACGGATGAGAAAGCATGGCATCACCTGCCAATTGAGATTATGGACAATTCGATTGACGAAGCCGTTGCAGGTTTTGCAAAGAAAATTACCGTAAACCTTATAGATTCAAAGACTATTGAAATTACTGATGACGGCCGCGGGATACCTGTCGACGAGCACCCAAAATATCCAGGCAAATCCGCACTAGAAGTCATATTAACCACCCTGCATTCAGGTGGCAAATTTAATAACAATGTATACAAAACCAGTGGTGGTTTACATGGTGTTGGTTCTGCGGTTGTAAACGCACTGTCTTCTGAGATGATTGTAGATATATCACGTGATGGCTACAATTGGCATCAAACATTTTCACGTGGTTTGACAACATCACCAATGACCAGGGGTGACGCAACCAGCAAACATGGCACAAAAATTCGCTTTACAATTGATGATGAAATTTTCGGAACAAACGCAGTATTTAAGCCCGTAAAAATTTATCGTATGGCACGTGCAAAAGCTTTTTTGTCACGTGGTGTAAAAATAGAGTGGCAATGCAATCCAGAACTTTTAACCGAAGACATGGGATTACCTGCTAATACAACCTTCTTCTACCCGAACGGCGTTGCAGATTTTTTAGCAGAAAAAACTGATTCAAAACCCCGTATTTTGCCACGTATTTTTAGTGGCAGCGTCGATTTTCCAGATGACTCTGGTCGTGTTGAATGGGCACTAACATTCTTAACAGATGAAAATGGTGCAGCTTCGGACGATGGTTTCTTCTCATCTTACTGTAACACAATCGCAACTATTGATGGTGGAACACACGAAACAGGTTTTAAATCAGCTATAACAAAAGGGATCAAAGCATACGGCGAAAAAGTTAATAACAAAGCAGCCGCAAGTATTATCGGTGAAGATGTGTTTGATTCTGTTGCTGCTATTGTATCCGTATTCTATAAAACACCACAGTTTTTAGGTCAAACCAAAGAAAAATTATCTAATCCAGAGGTTGCACGCTACACCGAAAATGCGTTACGCGACCCATGGGAGATGTTTTTAGCATCAGACCCCAAAACTGCAAATGCATTATTGGATTTTGTTATTAATCTGGCAAATGCGCGCATCAAAACCAAAGCAGTTAAAGATGTTGCACGAAAAACACCAACAAAACGTATTCGCATGCCAGCGAAACTAGCAGACTGTACAAAACACGGAATAGCAGGCACAGAATTATTTATTGTTGAAGGTGAATCTGCTGGTGGAACAGCAAAACAGGCACGAGATCGTGCAACCCAGGCAATAATGCCTCTGCGTGGCAAGGTTTTAAACGTTATATCCAATTCTGATGAACGTTTTGGTGCAAACAAAGAGCTAAACGAACTTATCGACATTATTGGTGCAGGAACGGCAAAAGATTGGAACGAAGACAAATTACGTTATGAAAAAATTATTGTAATGACCGACGCCGACGTTGATGGCAGCCACATTGCATCACTATTGATGGCATTTTTCTATCAGTTTATGCCACAACTAATCTATGGTGGCCACCTGTATCTATCATGCCCACCATTGTATAAATTAACATGTGGCACCGAATCGATTTATGTTGATACAGACGAAGAATTAGAAAACTTAAAATCAACAAAATATAAAAATAAACGTATTGAAATATCCCGATTTAAAGGACTTGGGGAAATGATGCCAAACCAACTAAAAGAAACGACCATGTCACCAAAGACCCGTCGTTTGATACGTGTAGATTTGCCCCCCAGAACTGAAGACGGCTTAGAAGACACAGAAAAAACCCGGACAATTGTATCCGAACTTATGGGCAAAAAACCAGAATTTAGATTTAAATTTATTACCGAACACGCCCAATTTGTTAAGGATTTATTTGTTTAAACATCATATTAATAAGGATTCTGGACATATTTTTATAAACATTGACAATTTGTGTTTTTGTGCTATGTATACACATAACACAAGAATTACAAATAAAGGATATACAAAATGTCTATCTTCTTTAATAAAAAGAAAACACCAGCAATTGCAACACCTACTGCTGTAATAATTCCAGAAAACCACGTGTCTAACAAAAAGAAAAACACATACCAAATTGAATTTTCTTGTTTTTTTGACGCAACACTATTTCAACTATGTCCATCAACACCCTTAGGTGTAATTTGCTTTAATGGCAAAAACACACCTGATAACACAGGCTGGTTAAAGTGTACAAACTTTCCAAATCCATGCGCATACCATATGGCAGAAAATCATTCTCTATTAAACAACATAATGGGCAACAAACTTTCCACACAAATTATTGAATATCTAGACAAAGAAACAGGACAACCTGTTTTACAATTATATCCTGACATGATACACGTATTCAATGGGTTTGAGGATAATTTTATGTCACGACTAAATCATGCATCACGTCGTGATTTTGAAAGACAACTACAAATTCGTAAAAATTTAATTGAAAACTATAAACAAAAATAAAAATCCCCATTTGGGGATTTTTATTTTTGACGTACAAAAGTATTTTTTATTCGATTTTGAGTTATGTTTTCTACAATACTTTTATTTGCAAAATCTACAACAAGTGTATCACCAGCGTTTACAATATTTTTCTTATCACAACAAATATTCCAATAAAACTCTTTTCCTTTTTTTGTCACACCTGTAAAACACATATTAGGCACAACATAACTAGTACTATATAACCCCGCTCCCAAAACCAACACAGTATCCCTGTCGTTTTGCTGCACATTTGGTCCATTTTTATAGTTCTTATCAGTCTTATCATCATCAAACAAAGAACATATACCAACAGAAGCCACTGTTAAAGCGACAACCCCAGACACTACACAAATTGTGTATAAAATTTTACTATCGATATTCATCCCTATGACCTTTAGCATAACAATGCTAATATTAAAAAAACAAATTCGCGATAAAAAAATCGATGACCATCGCCATCGATTTTAAATAAAACATCTAAACAAAGTTTAATTCAATGGCGCCCCCCAATGCTGTTGAATATTACGTTCTGCATTCATTGGACTTACCAAAACTTGTGGCGTCAAGATAACAACCAAAACTTCTCGCGTAGCAGCTGTTTCACGTGATCCAGACAGCGCCATAAAATCAGGATCTCCTAAACCATATCGTGTATCTTCGCTGGTCTGTTTTTCAAATCCAGACACAACCAACATTTGGCCAGATTCCATAATTACTTCTTGCATAAAACTACGTTCTTCTACCTCTGGCAACTGCAATGTAACCTCACCAATAGTTTGCGTTGACATACGCAACAGTTCACGAACAGACATACGGAACAACAACAATATACGTCCATTTTCTAGAACATTTGGCAACAGTTGCATCGTAAAACCTGTTTCCAAATCATCCTGATCAACCGTACTTGATTCAACAGTCGTAAAGTTACGTGATTCAAAACGTTTTATATAACCTGTTGTACGTGTATTGCTGACTGGTGCAACACGATTAGAACGCGTCGTAACACCAACATTAGTTACCAACGAAACTTTACCCTGCTTAGCCAAAGCCTCAATCAATGCATTACTGCCAGCTGCCGCAGACAAAGAACCATTCATAATTTTATCATTTGTATAAGCACCTTCAAATATTTCACCATTTTCCATATGCGTCGCCCCTGTCATTGCTGAGACAGCATTAGATAACACAGCAATGTTCATAGAGCTGGCCTCTGTTGAAGCTAGATTATTCTTTGGATTTGCAACGATATTCAATCCAGATGTGGAATTAATCGCTGCCGCTAAGTTTAATCCAAAAGCAGTATCATTCGATAATGTTACCTGCAACACCTTAACATCAATTGTTACCAATTGAGACAAACGCTTATTCTGCTTATCAATATATTCACCAATACGTGCTAATATAGACGGTGGTGCTGTCACAGTAATCGTACCCAAACTGCGTGACACTGTAAATTCAGCATTATCTGCTTTGCCAATAATTGATGCAATTGTACTCTCTACCTCATCCCATTCTTTCAATGTAGATTCCAAAGAAACCTGATTTCCATCGTCTGTTGCCACAGCAGTTTGATAAGAAACATCTGTTCCCAACGCATACAACGTATACGTCTTTGTTTCAGTTTCATAGAAAACAATCGCACCGTTTTCATAATACCACAATAAGTCTAAATCTGTTGAAACCTGAGATAACAACCCTGACAGTTTTCCAGTATACGCAATATTAATAGTTTTTCTTAGCTTTTCAGAATCAACCTGACTATCAATTCTCACAGGGATTCCTGTTGCGGAATAAATATCATTTGCCAAGACCTGCAGCGACACTGGTTCGTCCAACAAAATTGTAATCCCTGTATCTGTTTCTAATTGCGCAGGCAAATTATTGCGATGTTCCAAAACTGTTGACGTATCCCCCAACCACACACCTTCGGACATAGACACAGTATCACCAGTAGCAACCTTGGCTCTTGGATTTTTAGCCATTTCAAATGCATCATATGCATTAATAAAATCCTGATCAACAGATGCCGCTACCTTGGCCGACTGTTTTGTCGCACAACCTGCAAGGGTTGCACACACCAAGCTACACAGAACCAAAAATTTAAATGGACTTTTCATTTATACTCTCCCTATGGCATCCGTATCCACATTTTACTGTTCAGACGTTGTAATTACCAACACACGATTTCCCTTATAAAACTTTGCATATGGAACAGGTGTTGCACGTCCAAAGTTTCTCACCAATGCAGAAGCAACATCAACAAAGCGTCCTTTGAACACAGCACTTGCCTGAATTGGATATTCACGAGATGTTGCCCAAACCAAATCCCAACCTTCTTTATCACACCAATTTTTCAAAACCTGTCGCAAAGTTTGACCATTTGCTACAACCCAAGAGCGCACTTGATCCTTAATAACCTTTGGCGCTTCTGCATCCGCAGACTCAGCAACCAGTATTTCTTTTGTTTCTGATATTTCCAGCACACCATCAGCCTGTGATTCAGCCTCCAACGTTTCTGATTCGGACACAACCGTACCATCTGATGCAACTGTTGTTTTTATTCCTGCGCGCTGTGCAAAAGCAGCATAATTATCTGCATACTTACCACAGTTCTTACGTTTGCTAGTTGACACACTTAACACTGTCCCACCGTCATCTTCCAGCATTTCCCTAGACAACAATGGCATCTCAGTACCACTATTACACTCATCATCAAATCCCATTGGCACTTGCATACCATGCAACATATTCGCACCACCAGACCAATTACCATATCCACCACGCACACCGCGCATTCCCATATTGATATTATTTTCAACCACTAAATCTTCGCCTATCTTAGATACGATACGAACATTTTCAGGATTCTTAACATTGCTAACGTCACCACACTCTACCGTAACATCTGCATCAGACCCAGCCAATGGCCAAGCTGGCACATCTTCATACTGAACCCAGTTCTGATTTTCATCAACCTGAACACTTTCATGAATTTCCTCAATTCCGCCATTATCTATGACGTCCTGACTATAGAACACTTCTGACGTAACAACCTGAGGCAGAGTATTACCCGCGGCAAAGCAATAACCAGCCGCTGTCGCACACATTGCTGCAAACAAAATCTTGCGAAACATTGAATTCTTCCTTTCCTAAGAGTCTATTTCACTTATTTAATAGTTATTATAACAATTTGACCGAATCTGTGCAAGACCTAAAAACACACCTAAAACAAATAGAATTTTTATTACACAAGATAAAATCGCACGAATCGACAAAAGATGTTATACTGACACAAAAAGAAACTTACATACAAACAGGACATAACATGAATAACATAATGATATTAGCCTTTTTTTTATTAACCACATGTCTTTTTTCAATCAATATATTTCTGACAAATCGTACAAATAAGCGCATCCAAGAAACAAACAAAACACTATCTCATCAATATAATCTGATTGTAAAAATTCAATCTGTATTAAAAAACAAATCTGCCACAAATGCCGTCGCAGAACACGCTGAAATGATATACCAAGACTTACTTCAAAGTCTTATTCCTATTATGGCATCCATTGACATTATGCCACGTAACACATCAGAACATCCGCTGTGGCGTGCACTGGGCGGAATAATGGATGAATACGCCCGAAATCCATTTGCACTAGAAAAACTTCGTCGTGCAATAAAACTCGATTCAGAAATTGCACGCAGCGTTGAAAACTACATGCATCGTGCCGACGCGTTTCTGAGCCACCTGAACTCCACAGAACCCGACGGCATACTATCTGCAACATTTACAGACGGCCTGCTGGGCAAATCCTTAACTTTCTTCGCCCAAGCCAAACAATTAGCTGCCCAAGGTAATTAATGCAAAAGCTAAATGAAAATCTTATACGAAAAATATCACACGAACGCAACGAGCCACAATGGTTAACAGATTGGCGTCTGGATGCATTTGCAAAATGGAAAACCATGACCGAGCCCCATTGGACAGAATTTGAATATTCCTCAATTGACTACGAATCATTAAACTACTACAACGCACCACAACCAGTTGACAATTCAGATCTGGAACACATTTACGACAAAATGGGTTTACCAGACAGCGAAAAAAAAGCACTTATGGGCATGGCTACAGACACTGTAATTGACAGCCGTTCAGTTCATACTTCCTACACAGAAGAACTAAAAAAACATGGAATAATATTTTTACCATTTTCAGATGCTGTACAGCAATACCCAGAACTGGTAAAAAAATACCTTGGGACAGTGGTACCAAACAACGACAATTTCTTTGCCGCACTAAATGCAGCAGTCTTTTCTGATGGCACATTTGTATACATTCCACCAAATATTAAATGCCCAATTGATTTGGCCAGTTATTTCAGAATCGAAACTGCCAAAATCGGTCAATTTGAACGCACATTAATTATTGCAGACCGCAACTCCACACTAACATACATGGAAGGCTGCAGTGCGCCACGTCGTCCAAACCATCAGCTACACAGTGGCGTTGTTGAAATAATCGCACACGATGACGCAACAGTTAATTACGCAACTGTACAAAACTGGTTTGCTGGCGACTTTAAAAACGACAAAACCAGTGGGGGTATACTAAATTTTGTTACTAAGCGTGGCCGTTGTGACAAACGCGCAAAACTATACTGGACACAGGTCGAAATTGGATCAGCAATAACATGGAAATACCCATCCACTATACTGGCTGGCACGGGTGCCATCAGCGACTTTTATTCTCTAACAATAACTCGTGGTGGACAACTTGCTGACACAGGCACAAAAATGATTCATATTGGCAACGACACAACATCTAACATTGTCTCATACGGTGTAGCTACAGACAAATCACAACAAACATTTCGATCATTAGTATCTTTTTCTGGCACAGGATGTACAAACGCATCAAAATGCGACACACGAATAATTGGTACTAACGCCGTTGCAAATACTTTACCACGAATAATTCATGGCACACCAAACAACACCCAATCACACGAAGCAACCACTGGGGCAATTGACGAAAAACAACTAAACTATCTTGAGATGGCTGGCATTGATCGCGACAGCGCCATCGCATTAATCGTGGGCGCTATGGCATCTCCTGTAATATCACGCTTACCGATGGAGTTCCTAGTCGAATCAAAACAGTTAATTCAAATGGCATTATCAAAGGATTAAAAAAATGCTAAAAATAAAAAATTTGTCCGTATCAATGGGTGACAAAAAACTACTATCAGACATCAACCTGCATATTTCAAATGGTGCACGCCATTTACTGTCTGGTCACAATGGCTCTGGGAAATCAACACTGGCCCAAACAATTGCTGGAAACCCTGCGTATAGCATCGATTCTGGTGCTATAATTTTCGACAACACAGACATAACAAAAGACAACACCACAACACGTGCATTACGGGGTTTATTTTTAGGTGCACAACATGTACCAGAAATTCCTGGTCTAACCGTTCTCAGCTTTTTAAAACACTCTTGCACTGCCCACACACACTTTGATACTGGTCAAGACTTATCCATGGGTGATTTTTTACAACATATAAATACTGCATGTGAACAATTGAACATACCCAAAGACTGGTTAAATCGATATATCAACGTTGGTTTTTCAGGTGGCGAACGAAAACGCTTAATGCTGTTGCAATTACTTATGACAAATCCACGTCTTGCAATACTAGATGAACCAGATTCTGGCGCCGACATCGAAACAAAAGATCTTATTATAAAAACAATAAACACAATGCCTGATACAACTTTCATGATAATATCACACCAGCCAGATTTTACATCTAAACTTCATCTGACCCATATAACTACTTTATCATCTGGTAAAATTGTGATAGAATAAACCTGACAAAAAATTACAAGGAGAACAAACAATGACTCTACGTTCATGGTTGCTTGGCACACCAATATTTTTCACCATAACATCATTTTTATTAATGGTATTAGTAACAATTATAGCTGGATTAATTTTACCAGAAACCTCTTTAACAATAACAATTGTTGGTATATTAATCAGCATATCCACAATAGTGTCTGCAATTATATCCTTACGTCGATTACCAGGACACAAAATGGATAGAGCTAGCTTCATCAACATACACAACGCCCAGTCATTTATAATAATCGCAGCATCATTGTTATCATTAATAATGGCCATGTATCTTACATCTATTAAATTCTGGTTTTTTACAATGTTACAAACACAATCTGGCGCTATCATATCAATGATATTGGCAATTATCTTAGTCTTAGTATCATTATATACAACAGGTGTTGTTTTATGCAATTTCTGGGCAAAATTTTGGCGCGGAATAAACATGAAAATTCCAGCATGGAAAATAATTTTATCTATTCCATTTGGTTTTGCAATGATGTGGATACCAGGCTATTTTATTTCATCCAACACCCCCGAAACGCCGACCGTACCAACCAGCTATACATGGTATAAAAAGTTAACAGATTGGGTTATGTCATCACCACGTAACTGCGGTATAATGTTTAGTACATTGGTATTATTATCTGGTCTTGCAACAGGTTTTTCATCTGTATTGATGACATTTACTTTTGCAATGCTTTTTGCGATTTGGATTTTACAAATCGGCACTACAAAATTTGAAAAGAATATCGGTGGCACATATGCAACCATTGCTGTTACAGTAAATATAATAATGATTGCATACACATTGATACAATCACACCTGCTTTAATAGCCAAAGGACAAACAATGAATCGTTTAATAATATTCGGTGCTACGATATTCCTACTTTGGATTGGACGTTCTATTTTCATTCCAATTTTAGTCGCTGCATTTTTATGGTATTTGATAAACGCAACATCTGAATATTTCCGCCGCATATTTCCATACATTTCCCCAAGAAACAAAAAAGAAAAGAGCTTTGACGTTATATTTTACATTATATCATATACGACTTCTCTACTTTTAATTTGCGGAATTACATACCTTTTTGCGACCCAGGTAAAACCGATGTTCAGTGAACTCGTTGCTGCCCTGCCCGCAATCCAAGCCAAACTAGTGTCATTTGGCAATTATTTGTCTTCATCTGTTGGCTTAAAATTTGATGCCAACATGATACCAAACATGACAAAAGCCGCAGCCAGCATCGGATCATCTGCAGCAGGTTTTGCGACATCTATTGGCATGGTATTTGTATACATGATATTTATGTTTATCGAACAGAGTACATTTAATAAAAAGTTTACAGCATTATTTCCAAACAAATCACGCGCAAAAAAAATACGCTATATCATCGACAGCATTGATAATAATATGAAAAAGTATTTATTTATGAAAACTGTTATCTCTGGAATCACTGGAATTGCTTCGTACATGTGGTTACAAATGATTGGATTGGAATTTGCAGGCATCTGGGCATTTATCGTGTTTATCACCAGCTATATACCAACAATTGGCGCAATCGTGGCATGTTCTATGCCAATATTATATTCTCTCACTGTTGCACCGAACTGGGAATTACCACTGTTAACAGCTGCGGGTCTAATTGTTTTACAAATATTATTTGGCAATATAATGGAACCAAAATTAATGGGCAAAAGCTTGAACCTGTCCACATTAGCCATTTTAATAAACCTAGTCTTTTGGGGGATGATTTGGGGTATTGCCGGAATGTTTTTCAGTGTTCCGATTTTGGTTGGAATATATATTGTCGCAGCACAATTTGATTCAACACGTTGGTTGGCGATATTATTATCTGCAGACGGAAAAATCCCAGACAAAAATGAAGATTAAAATTTAATCTATACGCATAAAAATCGGGCTTTTTAAGCCCGATTTATTAATGCAATTGCGTTTTCTAATATCACACGCGCAGATTCTGAATCTAACTTTTCTTTGATATCACGAACACGCACACGCCCCATTGATTCCTGGGCAACAACAGATGTTAAATTTTCTTCAACCATTACAATGGGCAAATCTGTTTTTTCTGATAAATCTACAACAAAAACACGAACCATTTTTGTAGTCTCACTTTCTGTCCCATCTGCATACAGTGGCAATCCAACAACAATCCCCACAACTCGTTCTTCTATTGCCATACGCGCAACAATCATTGCAGCATCATCACAGCGTCCTAACTTTATAACATCACGCACAAAAACAAATTCGCGACTTTCATCAGACACCGCAACGCCAACACGACGCGCCCCCCAATCTATACCAATTATACGTCCCGAACGTGGAAAACCCTTGAAATCTGGTAAAATCATTGTATAATTCCTTTACTTTGTAAATATAGGATTGAAAATGGCATTTAGCAAGCAACAATTACAAAAATTCGCAGATTTAATTCGCATTGAAATATCAGATCAAAAACTGGCTGAAATGAATATAGATTCTGTTGTTGAATGGTTGGATAAATTGCAGCAGATCGATACAACTGGCATTGAACCGATGTTAAATCCAGCTGAACATAAGCTACCAGTTCGCGCAGACATCGTAACCGACGGCAACATCCGTGATTTAGTTTTAGCAAACACACCAGATAATGCTGGCACATCACGTGGATACTTTGCAGTACCCAAGGTTATAGATGGTGAATAAAGGGACCTAAAAATGCAACGTACAATATCAAAACAGTTGTCTATTACATATTTAGACAGTCGCCTAAACAAATGTGATTCAACAAATGCAACTATGCAGTTGGAATCATACTATACGACGGACGAACCACCACTAAAAATTGGTGCTATTAATCCTGTTACACGTAAATTTGCATACGATGTTGGTGACACGGTAAAGGTCAACCCCAAAATATTGTTGAACAATACTTGTATGTTGACCAACATTATTCACAACCAGCAACTGCTAACAATCCTTGAACAACAGAGATAGCAATGCACAAACCAAAGCAATTAATCGCTGTAAATTTTGTAGAATATGTTCCATACGAAAGTATCCCAGACCACGTAAAAACACTGGGATACATTTCTGACGAAGATGCACTAAAATTACTGGATGCATTTAACACATCTGATGTTGCGCCAAACGCGTGCATAAAAACATTAAGTCTGGCATTAAGTGACAAGGTAAGTTTTGGACACATACCTGGCTATGGCGCACGTTACCGCTCTTTTGATATAGACGGTTTGTTTTATTACGACACAAAACCACAATGTGCAAAAACAAATCGCAAAATGGACGACACTTCAAAATTAAAATATTGCGCACGTAGTTTACGTGCTGGCAAATGTTGTGACGAATTTATAAAAAACACACTGGGCGCAATATTGTACCCACAACACTATGGGAAAAATAAACAAAAATAAAAAAAGAGCACACCATGAATATCCTAGAAGTTTTAAACACAGATATACAAAGTTTAAATCTGAGCACACGTGCCATTAATAGGCTAAACAGATCGTACCAACCTAAAACCGTTTTAGACCTAATAAACCTTTCCAAAAACGACTTGTATATAATTAGAGATCTTGGCAAACAAACTCTCTTTAATATTGAAAACGCAGTTCGCACATTTATAGAAAAACACATTGATATATTCAACCAGTACAGCAATCAAGAACTGATGGGACTTGGACTGAACATCCATGCATTTCGCTACATTCGCGACATACAAGATGAACACACAACAATCACACAAACCGCTGATGCAACACAAACAAAGATTGATATCCACAAACAAGAAATCACCAACTATTATGCTGCTATCGAAACAATAAAAAAACTTATCGCAGAAAAAGAATTTGAAATTGCACAACTTCAAAAAGAACAAAAAACAAGAGAAAACTCAGAGATAAAAAAATGATTAACCTAACACTGACTGAAAGCTTACAAAAATTAAATACCCGTGAAATTTCCGCGGTGGAATTAACACGTGCGTATTTAGACCGTATTGAAAAATATGGTGCGGATTTGAATTGCTATATCACAACGACACCTGAACGTGCGCTTGCTGATGCAGCGGCATCCGATGCACGTCGTGCAGCAGGCGACGCAAAATTCCTGGATGGCGCACCAATCGCAATGAAAGATTTGTTCGCGACACGTGGCATTCGCACAACCGCGGCATCACGCATGTTGGAAAATTTTGTCCCTGAATACGAATCAACTGTTTCCCAGAAGTTTATCGATAGTGGAACTGTATTATTGGGTAAAGCAAATTTGGACGAATTCGCAATGGGCACATTTAGCAAGACCAGCTACTTTGGCGCACCTGTTAACCCATGGCAAATAGAAAAACGCTTAACTGCTGGTGGTTCATCTGGCGGTTCAACGTCTGCAGTTGCATCTGGTTTGGCAATTGCAGCAACTGGCACTGACACAGGCGGTTCCATACGTTTCCCAGCAGCCATTACTGGCTTGGTTGGAATGAAGCCTACATACGGTCTGTGCTCACGTTGGGGATGTGTTGCATTTGCGTCGTCATTAGACACACCAGGTCCAATTGCGCGCACTGTTGACGATGCAGCACTAATGTTATCCGCTATGGCAGGTCATGATCCCAAAGATTCAACCAGTGCAAAAAATGGATTTAATTGCACCGCTCCATTGAATTCTATATTGGGTGACGGTAAAAAATTACGCGTTGGTGTTATCCGCGAATTTAACGATGTAAAAATATCAGACGATATGAAACAACTGTTTGAAAAACGCATCGCAGATTTAAAATCAATGGGTGCAGAAATAGTCGAAGTTTCAATTCCAAACATCTTAGACGCATTGGCTGCATACTATATCATCGCCCCAGCTGAGGCATCATCGAATCTGGCACGTTATGACGGTATGCGTTACGGTCTGCGTATCGAAGGATCTGATTTAATCGACACATACAAAAAGACACGTGCTGCTGGCTTTGGTGACGAAGTTAAACGCCGTATGATAATTGGCACTGCAGTATTATCCAGTGAATCCTATGATGTATATTTCATGCAGGCTGCACGCGTTCGCCGTATGATTGCAAACAGTTTTAATGCAGCATTTGAACAGTGTGATTTAATTGTATGCCCTTCATCTGCTGGCACTGCAATGCCTTTGGATGCAGGTTTATCACCATTGGAATTCTATGCATTGGATTTATTCACGGTTGCAATGAACCTGGCGGGCGTACCTGCATGCAGTGTACCATGTGGTCTGGCACAAAACGGACTGCCTTTGGGTATGCAAGTGGTTGGCGCACGCTTTGATGATATGCGTGTACTGCAATTGGCGAAACATATTGAAACCGCGGCAGCAATTGACAACCGCCCAACAACAATTATGGGGAAATAAAAAATGACCGTAAAAACGGCCGCTTTAAAAGAACTGGTGGCTAGGGACGGAATCGAACCGCCGACACAGGGATTTTCAGTCCCTTGCTCTACCAACTGAGCTACCTAGCCAACGCGGGACAAATAATAAGATACTAAAAACAAAAAAGCAAGGGAAAAAGAAAAAATGTTTACAA
>JAZRJE010000004.1:0-16322 GCA_045645645.1 Candidatus Enterousia sp. | reverse complement strand
AGTGACAGACCTGCGAAATCGGGCACTGGTTGCGCTGGTAATACTGACCAGCCCACGTGTAAGCGAACTGTGCAACTTTCGAATTGATACGATTATGCAGGAGCCGTTGGTTGGTATATACTTTCTGGACATAAACCCACGCAAAATCAAGAATGTAAAGTTCTGTCGTACACGCGAGGCAACCTTGCTTAACATCCCAGACCTGCGGCAATTTGTACTGGATTGGCGGGACATGCTGGTCAACGAATACGGTTTTGATAAATCAGCCCCGCTATTTCCTAAGATTGCAACAAATCCGTTCCAACCAAACATCTTTGAACGCATTGTAAAGGCCCAGCCAATATCCGTATGCACCGCCAATCAGATATTTAACGGCGCATGTGTGGCAAATGGACTGGCGCCACTAAGCATACACAGCGTCCGCCGCACCCGTGCCAGACACATTGAAAACATAACGCACGACGACCGCATAGTCGCCCTGCAACAAGACTTTGGCCACAGCAGTATCGGCACCACTCGATGCAATTATGGCAACATCTCCCCATCCCGCCAACGCGAACTAATCGCCGGGATTAAGGTTGAGTGAGTCGCATATACTTCTCTTGCCATACGACTAATCAAGCAAACTCAAAAGATACTTGTTTTATATCTTTTGCATATTTCTGCGCAAGTTTCTTGTCTGAATACTCCCAAAGATATCCGCCTGCTTGATTTCTATGCCCCCTGCATACCATACCTATGTTTGCAGGGTTTATATTCATTTGTCTTCCAGCATCTGATATGGATTTAAACGTTTTTATTATGTGGCCCGTTTTAAGATCTATCATGTTTACCGCAACACTTTTTGTTAGATCGCTGCGTTCCTTGCCACATATAGGGCATCCTGTTGGGATTTTTTTGCTCGTTCTATGACTGATTGTTGACTGATACTCATAAGCACATTTTGGACATATCCACCATACTTTATGATTGGAACCACAACTAAACATACTTGGTTGCAAATTGCCATTTTTAGTTGGATGCCATTCCATGGCTATATCTGGTCTTACAGAAACCAGAGAGTTGCTTATCTCCGATTTTTTATATTCTAATATTTTAAATCTGTCTCTTTTTAAATTTATTAAATCATCTGGTATTGGTTTATGCAAATTCAAAAGCATTAACACCTGCCTTAAGGCAAATTCCAAATTCTTATGTTCGTACAGATTTTTCATACCAACTATACGATCTGCAACATCTTCGCCTGACTCCGGCATTTGTTCTCGCATTCTAATCAGCGTTATGCCGTGTTCTTTACATATTTGGTATTTTCGCTCTTCTCTTTCTATTTTATTTTGCTTATGCCAAGCTTCGCCATCATATTCAATCGCATATTTGATTGAAGGAATATAAACATCCAATTCAAACTTGCCCAGAAAATCAGATTTATACCTGCTTATCGCATCTGGATATAACTGGTTTACATAAAAGAATACCGCTTGCTCTGCAAAAGACGTCTGTCGTCCAGAATAACATATCGGACAGCCTGTGCCATTCGGCGCTGTTCTGTGACCTATCGTCGCTTGATATTCATGTCCCAATGGACATTGCCACCAAACCTTTTTGCTTGCACCACCAGCAAAATTCTCTGGTAACCAATCGCCATTTTTAGTTGGGTGCCACTCTTTGGCTATATGAGGGAATTTCGTTTTTAAATCGTTTATTCCTGACACAACAACACTACCAGAACAACATGGACACCCCCGTTTTAACAACGCACGATTAGATACTTTCGCTTTCCATTCATAACCACATCTTGAACATTTCCACCAAGCATATTTGTTAGAAGCGTACGATGTATATCTTGGATTTGCGGCATTTTTGGTCATATCCCATTCTTTTAAAAGTTCTGGTCTCGTGGAAGCCAGGTCTTTTATTCCTTTTTTACACTGTGGACACATTATTTGTTTTTTTATCTGGCTTTTTATTGTTGCCTCCCACTCATGATTACAGTCAGGACACCTCCACCAAACTTTGTTACGCGAGTACTTACTTACTATTTCAGGTTTTAATAATTTATTTTTAGAAAAATCCCAGTATTTAAGACGGTTTTGATGTGTCTCTACCAAATTAGACGAAATGTGTTTTTTTAATAAATATCTACATTTTGGGCAATCTTGTTTGCCAATAGCCCTATGATGAATAGCTGTTTGCCATTCATGGTCGCATTTGGAACATTTCCACCAGGCTTTCTTATTTGAACCCGGTGTCAATTTATTTGGATCTAAATCAGCATTAGCATCCCAGTCCCATTCAGACATGAGTTCTGTATTTTCAATAATGTATGATTTAGGCTTCATATGACCATTATAGATAATATGTCCAAATAATCAATTAAAGAACAAACACTTATATCGCTAGTTTTTCATTCCCCATCTGGGATTTCGGGGCTGGATACTTCGGTAATATCATCAAATGGGATTTTGGTTTTGACTATGGTGATGTATCGGTATTCGGGGTCTATGCGGGTAACCATGCCCGTTATAGTGTCATAGGCATCGGTCCGGTAAAATCGCACCGTTATCATCATACCTTTTTTAACCAGCGCAAGTTTCCGCGACAATCGTTCGGCCGCATCGCCAATCAGTTCCCGTCTGGGCTCAACCACCCGATTTTTAGCCAGCACCATCGCATAGTACCCACGCAGGGCTGCAAAAGGCATAAACTGTTTCGCACGTGCGGTATTATCAGCCATTGTGTCCCCCAACCAAAGTGTTACGTTTGCGACCGGTGGACTTCTCGTGATAATTTATGCCACGCAGGACGGCGTTCTTGCCAAATTTCCCCTTGATATCCAGCAATGCATGTTGCAGTTTGCTTTCACGTTCGTCGGCCGTTGTGTCCGCAAATAAATCCAGTTGCAGATGCACCGTATCCGCATCGACCAGGTTCCCCAGCCCCACCGTCAATTTATGTATCGGCGTGCGTTTGTCGGTCGTTTCCTGATACAGTCGCATAAACTCCGCCACCAATGATTTATAGGACGATGTGTGCGCTGGCAATTTACGACTGCCCCCGGTTGGGCGACGAACATCACGTGAATACCCCACGGCCAGCGATATTTCATCCGCCACCAGGTTCTTTTCCACCAATTCCAAGACCAGGTTATCCACCATTTCCTGCATCACAATCTGTGCGTCGTCAAAGTTATAATCTTCGAACAGAATCTGGCCGTTGGACAGCGAATGTGATTTCGCCTGATAATTATGAATGTCGGCAATCGTACACGGCTCGATGCCGTTCGCATGGTCTATCAGGTATTCCGCATTTGTGCCAAACTCTTTATACAGCGTTTCGGCCGGCATCTGTGTCACCCCATACAGGTCATAAACACCGTATTTTTCAAGCCGTCGTGCAATACCCGCCCCGATGTTCCAGATGTCTGTTATCGGGCGATGGTGCCACAGGTGTTCCCGAAACGATTCCGCATCCAGGTATCCGATATGGTCGGGGACTTTCTTGGCCGTGATGTCCAGCGCAACCTTAGCCAGGAACAGGTTCGTGCCAATGCCAGCGGTGGCGCATATGCCCGTCTCGTCCCGCACCGCATCCATCAGCATTATCGCCATTTCTTTGGGCGAACGTTTATACATTTTCAGGTACGGCGTGATGTCAATAAAGCATTCGTCAATGGAATAGACATGGATGTCTTCGGGCGAGATATAGCGCAGATAAATCCCGTAAATCTGGGCGGACACTTCCATATACTTTTTCATGCGGGGCATGGCGGTGATGTATTCAACGTTTTTGGGGATTTCAAAGACCCGGCAACGATTGCGAATCCCCAGTGCCTTCATCGCCGGCGTTATCGCCAGACAGACCGACCCCCGCCCACGTGACGGGTCCGCCACCACCAGGTTTGTTGTAAATGGGTCCAGCCCACGGTCAACCGCTTCGACCGAGGCAAAGAAACTCTTTAAATCAATGCAAAGATAAAACCTTTCCGCCATTCCGTGAATCAGTATAAATAAGATCCACAAAAAAATCAAAAAAAGCTGCCCAAAAGGACAACTTTTTGATAAATGACTAGTCTACAATTCTGACTTCTAGAGGCGGTTTAGGATAATACACCTCGACACCTCTGCTACACTGCGCCTTGTGTGCTTTCATGATGTAGTTATAATTTTCTTCCTGCAATTGTGAATATGAGATATAGCAGTTGTGCTTGATACCAAAGTCAGCAATCTTTTTCTTTTGTGCCTCAACCATAAGTTTAAATGAAGCTTCTCCGAATTCATAATCAGGAGTATAGTCGTCTACAACATAACTGTAACACTTAAAGTCAATACACTGCAGGCATTTTGAAACAAAGCCTTTGCCACACTCCGCATGTGCTGCTGCATATTTTTTATAAACTTTTTTTCTTTCTTCTTGGCCTTTACCAGAGCATATGGAGTCCTTATAAGCTTGAGAAAACCACTTACCTGTCTCATAGAAACGATCTACACTTTGACTGAGGAATTCCTCTTCATATTCCTTGGGGGCAACTTGGCTACATTTTTTTAACTTATAATTATTTTTCTCGGAAGTCTTTTGATGTGCATATCCGATAACATAATCCTCAACCCTTTTAGCGCAATCAGCTCTTTCCACTGATGTCAATTGCATATTATTCAAGCAATTCAGTTTATTAACGAGCGAATGCTTATAAATATTTACCAGTTCAAGAAAATCTGCCTCTGTATACTTGCTAAAAACTTCGGGTAAGTATTTTTTATAGTTGAAGTAACAGTTTTTTGTTTTAGAAAAATTTCGCCTAGCCAGGATACAGTGGTCTGAAAGGTCACTTGATGCATTATATAAACACTGACGATCTTCATAGCGGATAGTTGTGAACAAGATATTATCTGGTGTAAATAAGCAACTGTTAATATTATTTTCTGAATCCGCATGAAAGAATAAAGATATGTATTTGTCGACTGTTTTCACTATATCTCTATCAGTAGACAGTTCGGTTTCAAGTTCTATGTAGTTTGGCATTGAATAAATCGGACCAGACGGCTGTACAGGCTCATTTTCTACACAACCCAATAATAAAACAGATACCCCAAGTGAAATATACTTTCTCATAACAACATCCCTTACGTCCTTTTCATTTTAATATAAAAATGCATGAATCGCAATACTGATTTCATGTTGCTAAGAGCACCCACTAGAAGAATTTGAAAAGACGGCAAACAACCCTACCATCAAAATCTCTTGGTAGGATTTAAAGTATAAACCAAGGCACATATAAAGCTCTTATTATCTTACATTTTTCTTTAGCAATATATTACAGTCCACCACAAATGTTTCTGGGACTTTTTCCCAAAATTCTATCGTTGCATTATATAGTTCGTCTATATGACTTTGTAATACAAACGGGGCTTCTGCGACAGAAGAATCATATGTTTCACCATCAATAACAATACTTTCTTTATACTCGTCTGGCTCATAAAGAAATTCGTCTGATAATTTTTCAAACGAGTTACCCAACCCATGCTTTATCACATTTGTCAAACACCCATATTTTTCTAAGATATAAATTATTGGTGTTAGTTCTCGTTCATTGGCAAACAACCCCAATATAAACTCATGCCCCTTATTTAAAAATACATTCTTATTCTTGTTGATAACATCACCACCAATCGCTAAGAAATGTTGCAATTCTCGCAACCACAAATGAAACAATCCAACGATTGCATTTTTTCTCATCTCATTAAGAACCTGGTTGTAAAATTCTGGACGATACCCAAGGCCGTTCCTTACCACAGGCAACGAATCTAATTCTGTTTTTAAATGCTTAAATCCGGCCATTATTCCAGCATAGAACATTTTCAATTTTTCAATATGAACAATAGAAACCATTTTTATGGGATATTCTACTATCATCCCCTCTTTTCTATCAAAATCATACAAAGCATTTACATCCATTTTATATTTTCCTATTTATTACCATGCACATCATTTAGCAATCCGCCAACACGTTCGACACAATCAAATCTGCTGGGAGTTGCGGGTGGGATGGCAGGTCTGGAATTGACACCCAATGCATATCGTCGTGAACGCGCAGTTGGATTTCACCGGTGAAGGATTTGATTTCGTATGTATGAAGTTCGATAACCTTGCCAGAATCTGTTGTATGTTTTGCGATGGTAATCAGGTCGCCAATTTGTGCATCAATGCCAAGTTCTTCGGACAATTCCCGACGAAGGCATGTTGGGCCGTCTTCGCCATCTTCAAACTTGCCACCGGGGTATTCCCATTCACCCGCCAATGGCTGGTCTGCCCCACGTCGCATCAGCAGAACCCGGTCCCCATTTCTAAAAATCCCAGCAGTTACTTTCATTTGTTTCCTTAGGCCTTGGTATAAAACATTGTGCGGCCGTTGCCGTGTTTTTACACGATTTTACACGATTTTACACGAAAAGGAACAAATTTCTATCATAACAGAAACTTTTGGAATAATTCCGAAAATTTCTATCGGGCCTGAATCCCTAGACTTTAGCACGTTTTTCGACCTAGGCTCGGCTTTTATGACAAAAATTTCTGTCATAATAGAAATTTTCTGCAGTTTTACATAAAATTTCTATTAAGGTGAAAAACTGCATCTTTCTAATCCTCCCAGCGCAATAATACAGCAAACGGTTTGAAACCCTGTGGCAGACATATCGATACAAATAAGTTATTGAAGTTGGAAAAAAGTCCTTATCAATAATGAGTTCATGGTATATAATAGATATAAAATTATTACCATAGGAAGGGATTATGCTGAACAAAGATAAACTGGCCACATTATTATCGGAATACAAAGCTGATTTTTCAGCACGTTGGAAAAATGAAAATTATAAATGGGTTGCAATCAAGACTTTTCAAGATAATTGGAATATAGATGCAAAAAACTTTTATGAAATGTTGAAGGCCAGTCTGAGCAAAACCGGAAATTTGTTGGCAAGTGCCGGGTTCTTTCCCGCCAAAATGATACTATTGTTCGCCGAAAAAAATCCTGAGCAGGTTCGCAAAATGTTCAGAAATCTGTTTGATGAATCACTTGAACTGACACAGCGTATAGAGGGTTTTAAGAAGACATCTGATAAATTGTTAGAAAAACACAAGCAAAACAACAATTTTGCAAACCATTATCAAACAGAAAATACAATCAGCACATATCTGTGGTTACACAATCCGGATAAATATTACATATATAAATTCAGCGAATATAAGGGTGTTGTGCAGGCATTGGATGCCCAATACGATGTAAAAAAGGGACAACAAGATAATATAACATCTTGTTTTGCACTGTATAACGAGGTTAGTAAAACAATTAAGCAGGATACAGAACTGGCCGAATTAGTACAAAAACATATCGAAGCAAATCATTATAAGGATAGGAAACTAAAGGTAACAACTGTCGATTTTTGTTTCTTTGTTTCACGCAAAAAGGATACAGGAGAGCCTATGGCAAAAACAAACAATCCATCAAGTCAAATAAACTACTGGTGGTTAAGTGCAAATCCAAAAATCTGGAACTTTTCAAACATTACAGTTGGGGCAGAACAGTTTTATACTCTGTTGAACGAAAACGGAAACCCAAGACGTATTCCGCAGAATTTCCGTGACGCCCAGGCCGGCGATATCGTAATTGGATATGAAGCAAGCCCAAACAAAAAGATTATGGCGTTATGTAAAGTTACAAGAAAAGATAAAGACAACCTGTATTTTTCCAAGATAAAAGATCTGGAAACACCAATAGAATACCAAGACCTAAAATCAATGCCAGAATTGGCAAATCTGGAATTTTTTAGAAGTTTACATGGCAGTTTGTTTAAGGTCACGGCCGAAGAATATAACATCATTATGGATTTGATAGATGAAGCCAACGCAAAACCAAATTTATTGAATGCGGCGGTTGCTTTGACCAAATATACAAAACAAGACTTCTTGAACGAAGTATTTATGACAGAAGCAAAATATGACGAAATCGCAGAACTGTTAAAAGTAAAGAAAAATATTATTTTACAGGGGGCACCTGGAGTTGGAAAAACATTCGCCGCAGAACGGCTTGCGTATTCTTTGATGGGCAAAAAAGATGAGTCACGTGTAAAATTCATACAGTTCCATCAAAACTATTCGTATGAAGATTTTGTTATCGGATACAAGCCTGTCGGCAATGGGTTTGAGCTGAATCGGGGGGTATTTTATGACTTTTGTATCAAAGCACTCAACGATCCAGACAATGACTATTTCTTTGTAATTGATGAAATCAATCGTGGAAATATGAGTAAAATTTTCGGCGAATTACTGATGATGATTGAATCAGATTATCGTGGTAAACCTGTTCAATTGGCTTATGCAAAAGATACATTTATTGTGCCAAAAAACCTGTATATTATTGGTATGATGAATACTGCAGACCGCAGTTTGGCAATGATAGATTACGCACTGAGACGCAGATTCAGCTTTGTTAAGATGGAACCAGGATTTGAAACAGCAGGCTTTAAGAAGTATCTGAAGAAGAACCCTATCTTCAATGACTTAGCCAAGAAAATCATTGAATTAAACGAAAAGATTGCAAATGATTCTGCATTGGGACAAGGATTCTGTATTGGCCATAGTTATTTGTGCAATCCGGAATCTAGCATCAAATCTATTGTTAAATACGATTTAATCCCATTAATTGAGGAATACTGGTTTGATAATGAATCTGTGCAAAAACAACATATTGCTACCCTGGAAGAGCTTATTAAATGATAATCGACAAGGGAATCCGTATCAAAAATATTTATTACATGCTCAGTTATGCTTTTGAATTTATAAAGCATACTGGGTATGCAGATATGGCCACCGAAGATTTTGACAATATACATGACTTGTTTGCCGCTATTTTGGCCCAAGGGGTTACATACCAGCTAAAACGTGGGTTATACAAAGAATATATCCATAAAACAGATGATTTAACAACCATTCGCGGGAAGATAAATATTCAAGAAACTATTCGTAATAAAATCTTGAAACGCCAACAGGTAAACTGCGAATTTGATGAATTGTCAGAAAATAATATCTATAATCAGGTTGTTAAGTCGGCCGCATCATTATTGTTGCGTAACGACAATGTTAGCGACAAGCACAAATCACGTCTGAAACAATCCTTGTTATTTTTATCAAATGTTGATGACATTGACTTAAAAAACGTTAAATGGGGTTCGATAACATTTCATAGGAACAATCAAAATTACAGAATCTTGATAAATATATGTAATTTATTGGCACGGGGGCTGTTGCAAACAACAGATACAGGGCATTCAAAATTAGCTACGTTCATCGACGAACAAAGCATGTGCCGTTTGTATGAAAAGTTCATATTAGAATATTACAGACAGGAACACAGTAATATTATCAAATCGGAAGCACTGCAAATTCCGTGGGTTCTGGATGATGACAACAGAAACCTGCTTCCGATTATGCAGACAGACATTACACTGACAAAAAAAGATAAAAACAAACAAGACGTATTGATTATTGATGCAAAATATTATCGCAGGGCTTTATCAAACAATAATCACTCTGACAAATTAACATTACATTCTGGCAACTTATACCAAATATTTACTTATGTAAAAAATAAGGAAGCGGAATTATTGCGAAATAAAACTCCCCACAAGGTATCAGGGATGTTGCTTTATGCAAAGACTGACGAACAAATAGCCCCAAACGATACTTATCAAATGAGCGGCAATCAAATAAGCGTATCAAATTTGGACCTGTCCAAGGACTTTTCCGAAATCCGGGCTCAGCTGGATAATATACTAGCCAAGCATTTTAACGCCTGATATCTCGTAAAGCAAAAATATACTGGATTCAGGCGGTGATATTTTCTATTATCAAATCAAAGGAAAGGAATACGTGATTGCTATACCCGCCAGATTGCCGGATTATGTTGATTGCAAACCTGTCTTGAAATGGGCTGGTGGCAAGGGGCAGTTATTGGACCAAATCGAACCTAAATTGCCATTAAAACTGAAAATGGGTGGCATCAAACGCTATATTGAACCGTTTGTTGGTGGTGGTGCCGTGTTCTTTGATATCTATAATAAATACCAAATCCAAGAAGCGTATTTATTCGACATCAATCCTGAGTTGGTAATTCTGTACAATGTTATCAAGCATAATGTCGAAGAATTGATTATTGAATTAACCAAATTGCAGACCGAATATCGATTGACCGAAAATCAAAAAGAATACTATTACGCACGTCGTGATGAATATAATGAATTCGACAAAGATATCGATGCAAATGTCTATCGTACTGGTTTTGTTCGCCGTGCGGCATTGACGATATTCTTGAACCGGACTTGCTTTAATGGCCTGTTCCGTGTGAACAGCAAGAATAAGTTCAATGTTCCAATGGGCAAATATACAAACCCACGCATATTGGATGAAGAAAACCTGCGTAATGTGTCTGATGCTTTGCAGATTGCAACCATTATTCAGGGCGACTTTGGCGATACATCAAAGTATGTGACGGATGATACATTTATCTATTACGACCCACCATATCGCCCAATTCGTGAAACTTCGTCATTTAATTCGTATGCGGTTGGTGACTTTGATGACAATGAACAAATCAGACTAAAGAACGTTTTTGATACCTGTCATCAAATGGGTGCCTTGCAGATGTTAAGTAATTCCGACCCAACAAATTATGTTGATGACCCGTTCTTTGACGACCTGTACCAAGATTATAAGATAAATCGCATTATGGCCAAGCGACTGATAAATTCCAAGGCGGACGGTCGTGATGCAATTCGGGAACTTTTGATTACAAATTATGAATAAGAAACAGTATCGACTTTATTGTGAAGATTGCCTGAAAAAGTTAGCCGAAATCCCCGAAAACACTTTTGACATGATTTTTGCGGACCCTCCATACATGCTGTCCAACGGTGGCATCACCTGCCAGAATGGTTGTGTTGTTTCTGTGAACAAAGGCGATTGGGATAAATCGCATGGTCTTAGTGAAGATTTTGAGTTTCATAAAAAGTGGCTGTGTGCCTGTCATCGTGTCTTAAAACCAAATGGCACCCTGTGGGTCAGTGGTACATATCACAGTATTTATTCATGCGGCTATGCGATGCAGTTGCTGGGTTTTCATATCTTGAACGACATTACTTGGTTTAAGCCAAATGCCAGCCCGAATATGTCTTGCCGATATTTTACAGCCAGCCACGAAACATTGCTGTGGGCCAGAAAGAACAAGAAATCTAAGCACACTTTCAACTATGAAGCGATGAAGAACGGTGATTTCCCAAAAGACTTTATTAAAAAGCCGGGCTGTCAAATGCGTAGTGTTTGGGCAATTGGCACACCAACCAAAGCCGAAAAAATACACGGGAAGCATCCAACACAGAAACCATTAGAATTATTGGAACGCATAGTCTTGGCATCAACCAATCCTGGCGATTTGATTCTAGACCCGTTTATGGGCAGTGGCACAACCGGTGTCGCCGCACTGAAACATGGCCGTCGCTTTGTTGGCATAGACATGGAATCACAATTTGTTGAATTGGCTGAAAAAAGATTATATGATGAAGCTGAAAAGAAGGATTAAAAATGAAATACAGTCAGACATTTAATTCATTGTTGGGGTGTAAAAACGAGGACGACGTTTTTGAATACTTGGTTGGCAACCTGAAAGAAACCATCAAGTCATGGGACTACTTTGTAAACTGGCAAAAGGTTTTGAAGAATTATAAAAGCGTAAAGATTTCTTTGAATCTGTTAAACACACTGATTGGTGAAGTCAATATAGAAAAAGCAGCACGTGAATTGTTGGCTCAATATCCTGACGTAATTAAAATCGTACCAGCTTTGCTGGCCTGTAGAGATAAAAATATTTGCCTGCTGACAGATATGCGTAAATTCGATTTGACCCGTTTTGACTTCAGCAAACCAATGTCGCCGGCAGATGGCGCAATGTTTATGAAAGAAAGCGGTTTCTTGGACCTCTTGTCCGACCGCACAATTAAATCTATCCCGGATTACTTTATTGGTGTTGAAGTTGGCCTGGATTCCAACGGCCGTAAAAACCGCAGTGGCACATCAATGGAAAACCTGGCGGAATTCTTTATCAAAGATATTTGCCAGCGCAACGGATACGAATACATCGCACAGGCGACCGCTAATAAGATTTACAAGCAATGGGGCAAGAAGATTACGGTTAACAAATCATCCAAACGTATCGACTTTGCAATCAACACGCCGCACAAACTATATTTGATTGAAACGAATTTCTATGGTGGCGGTGGCTCAAAACTGAAATCAACCGCTGGCGAATATGCAGACATTTATCATCAATGGACCAATGACGGCCACCAGTTTATCTGGATTACAGACGGTTACGGTTGGCAGAAAACTCAACGTCCATTACGAGACACATTCGACACAACAGACTACATCCTGAACATCGACATGGTGCAAAAAGGTGTGTTGGAGGAATTATTGAAATAGTAACTACCAGGCAGTACAAATGACAAAAATTCACAAACACAATCTCAAAACATTTGAACGCTTAATTACAGAAAACGTTAATAAGATAAAAGATGCTTCTTATGGACAAAAGTATTACAAACAGCATTTCAACGATTCTAATTACATGAATTCTTTGTCAATATCTGTAACTATCCTCATGGAATACTATAAGGTTGACACCAGTCGTGCCATAGAATCTTTAACAGATGGAACAAAAGACAATAAAATTGATTTATTCTATTTTGACGAGGAGAACATTGAACAAGATCGTGTTTTTGATACAAAATCCTTAGACCTTATAATAATTCAATCTAAATACGCAAATCGCACTGGGTCTTCAGGACATATTAAACAGGATGATATAGACTTATGTATAGAGACAGCTAAGAAAATTCTAAATGGTGACATTGATACAACTGTGGATTCATTATTATCTGACAAAGTGAAAGAGCTAAAAGAAATCCAACAACAAAATGACCACCCTAATTTGCGTATACATCTTTACTTTGCGACGAATGGTATAATTGCCGATACAATAAAAAATAATGCACCTCAAATTGATTCTGTAGACATACACTTTGTCGATGCTTCCAATTTTGGGAGAAAAATAATCACACCTGAAATCGCCACTCTAAAAGTGCTGACTGACAAAAACCTGTGTAACAAATCTTCTGATCAGATAGAAGGCTTTGTTACAGAAACCACATTAAAATATCTAGCGGATTTTTATCAAAAATATGACGAGAAAGCCTTACTTTCATCTAATGTGCGATACCTGTTATTAAAAAGCAATATCAATAAATCTATTAGCAAAACAGCCACCGATTATGCAGAACGTTTCTGGTTTCTAAATAACGGCGTATCTATTATTGCAGAACAATGCTGTATATCTCCTGCAGGTACAGGCGTTTACAATCTTCAGCTTAAGCATCCTAGCATAATCAATGGCGGACAAACTGTTGCTTTAGCCTCAAAAATTCTGAAAGAAGACCCGTCTCGGTCCTTAGCACTGAAAAAAGCCAAAGTACTAGTTAGAGCTTATACAACCATGGATCGAGAAATATCTATGCAAATAGCACAAGCCACAAACTCACAAAACCCCATAAATGTGGTTAATTTAAAATCTAACGACCCTTATCAACAAAAAGTTGTTGAATATTTTTCTAGCAATGGAATTGCTTTAATTGTTAAGCCAGGCACAGACGATCTTACTGATTATATTGACAATATAACCAATGAAAGTCTTTTGCAATCTTATGCCGCACTATATGGTAACGAACCTGCTAAAGCAAAAACATCTAAACTCGCCATTTTTAATACATATTTTGACAAGGTTTTTAACGAAAAACAAATTAACGATAATAATATTGCAAAAAAATTATATCGAAGTTACTTTTTGTTGAACTTATTGAAGAATTCACCTATTGATAAAGCGTGGCTAAAACATGGTATTTACGCTTTTCTATATGCTATAAAAAGCATTTGTCCAAATTTATTAAACGAGGATATTTGCGAAAAAGAAACAGAAAAAAACTTTTCTGATAATATATCTGCAACGATTAGTATAATTGAAAATATTATCAAACAAAAAACAGATATGTTAAAAGAAAGGTTCTCATATAATAACTTGTTTAAAGGTTCGGAAATTAAAGATTTGATTGATCTTGAAATAGAAGCTCAGACGAAATAAAATGCTGTTTTATTATTGCTTTAACACACTACCACAGCATTTTTTGTATTTTTTGCCGCTACCACATGGACATCTTTCGTTAACTCCTATCTTTCTTGGCATATCTGAATCTGGCCATTCTTTATCTGCGAAACGATTACATTCGCTAAATTTTTGTCTAAACACACCATTCTTAATTCTTTCAGCATTCCAATATTCATGTATGGTTTTTGGCCAATCTTTAAACTCTACATAAACCATATCCGTACCTCTGACTGCTCTATGCTTTGGCGGCTCTATCGCAATTCCAATCACTCTTGTTACATCTATATTTTCTTCTGTACATTTAGCCTTTGCATAATGCACGTAATTTTCTAGCATGTTTCTTCTTGTGCTTACATAATTTTGATATGTATCAAACCTTATAGCGTCTATTTGCAAAAACATATATAACAATCCTGGGGTAACTTTTGACATAAAGGCTGTCATGCGTATTTGGTCTTTTTCGCATCTATTTATTGCTCCCAAGATAGCATGTGAGAAAGCACGTCTAGAAAGCCTATCCTCCATTGCCATATACCGTAACAAAATGTCTTTATCACTCGGCTTTGACTGATAAACAATCTTTGTGATATCGTTCAATGTACAAAACGAGTTGTCTCGTAATAACTCATCCCAAAAATAACTTTCTCTGTCAGCTTTCACCTTAGACAAATATCTTCGACTTCTCTTCAGACTCTCCCAATCTTCTTCAAAAAACAAACAGCCATCACAATTTCGTTCGTCTTCAGTAGGCATAAATGTATGCATCTGACGTTTATCATCGAAATTATGCAAATAACGAAACAATAAATCTTCTTCTCCCGTATAAGTTACCGGAATACATCTAAGAAATCTTTCTTTCTCTTCCAAATACCAGACAAAATCTGTTAGTGTATTTAATTCATTCAAAACAAACGGGAACGAGTAATCGTCAAAAACATGCACAAAAGTCTTTGATGGTTCATAATCATGCGTAAAAAACAAGGACATATTTAAATATTGTTGCTGTTCCACAGAATTCAACGCACTAAACTCTTCTGGTTTAAAATCTTTGACTAACCCCATATTAGAAAAGCGCAAGCTACCTGAACAACCCGGCCCAAAAAACTTTTTACATGCCTCTGCCACTCCATTGGCAACACAAATTAAATGAATTTTCAAATTTTCTTTACTTGGTATACTAATAGGTAATCGTTGATTTTTATTTAACCAGATCATCCCTGGGTTATCACGTATTATATTTTCTGCATGATGTAATTGTTTAATAGATTCTAAAACAGCTTTTCGTTCCCATCGTCGCCAAGCAACCAATGGTGCTTTGTTTTCGTTATATTTTATATTTTTATCTGAAAACACTAAAACAGTATCGCCACAGATAACCAACAAATCGCATAATTCTTGAAAACCAGAGGATGTTAGCATCATAGGATTTGGATAACTCCAAAGCCCCATAAAAACTTTTTCTCCTAATTTAACTAAACGATGTTCCGATTCTGTAAGGCCTTTAGATTTCTCAATAGTCACTTATTACACCTCCGCACTATCTGCAAAAAGGACATACAAGAAGGCGATGGGTGGACATGCCAAGCACCAAAATATGAACCATCCTTTCTTGATAAAAACTGCTTTTCTTTTTTCCAATTGTTCTGTCATTTTTTCTGCCTTATTTCATACGGTTTATGGTAATATTTTCATGCCCTTTTACAAGCATTTTATAGAAATCTACACTGATTTCTATGGTAGGGGTACATCGAGGCTTTGTAACATGTAGATTTCTGGCTTTTTTATAAATTTTTAATTTTTGAAAAAAATGTTTTTTTACAACTTTTAGCTGCTTGCTTTTTGAGCTTCAAAATATTTTTTATAAAAACACATAATCTTATACCAAGCACCCCAAAAGCGATTTTTGCAAAAAGCTCGCAAACTCTTACTCACATTGGCTCGCAGCGTTTTTGCAACAACTGCTGCCTTTTGACTGTTAATCCATATGTCGTTGGTTCGAGTCCAACTGCCCGAGCCAGATTTAGCCCAGATTTCTGGGCTTTTTTCTTTGTTTTTCACACTT
>JAZRJE010000003.1:0-36010 GCA_045645645.1 Candidatus Enterousia sp. | reverse complement strand
GGTCTGGGGTTGGTAATGTGATTTCACCTTCGTATGTACACATATTTTTGATATGATCACCACCATTGTCCGGATTCCAATCAATATTGATTGTGTTGGCTGCACATGTGGCAGGTAATGCAGGCAGGCTGTTCATTACCGCCCCACGACCCCAAAACACCAAAAACTGTGATGCAAAGTGCGATGCGAATAACTATAGTTCCTTTATTGCATGGTGTATAAATTGCTTTATGTTTTCTTTGTACGTTTTTTGCATTTGCTTGTTGATATATATTTGACGAAATAAACCATATACAGGCAACAAATTCAAAACAGTATTTTTTATATTATGGCGCAACAGACGTGGCCACACCATATCGACCAATTCAGCGCGAATTTGTGGCAACGACTTATATTGCCCATCTGTGTCTTTATACGGCACCATTATATCCCAGTCGTACCAGTTATGCCATTTTATCATGCCGTCTTCGCGCAATGATAATTCCATCAATGTGTGTTCGGGTTGCAAACCACCACATTGTAATTGTGGATAATAGATTTTATAGCCTATGTTATTTTGTTTCGCACGACCGATACGCATCGTGGGTCCTTCTTCGTGAATCACAATACGTGTGTTGTTGGCATAGCACACCTGGAAATACGGATTAAACCATGAACGTGGCTGAAATTCTAATTTTATACCATTAGCCTTAAAAATTTCTGGTACCAAGACACGTTCGTTCGCCATTTGTGCGTCCAATGCACACGACATCAGGCGAATTTTAGTATGCTTAAACTGTGGGTCAGACGCCACCGCCAAAACCACATCGCGAACCGCATCAATACATTTGTTACTGCGATATCTGTCGACAGACATATCCAATTTTAATATACCGTTATGTTTTCCAATCGCTGACTGAATATGTTTAATATCATCTAAAATTTCATCACGATGTTGTCCATGCACCCAACGCGCATTTGTCTGAATAGTATATTCATCTGATTTAGACAAATCTAATCTGTCAAATATTTTGCGCATAAAATGAGGCTGTACATCATATATCAACGACCATTCACCACCGGTCATATAGATATTAGTAAAATTGCTGTCACGCTGATTACCATAAAAAATAACATCATCCACAGGAACCGTATTCAATGGATTATTTGGCCCGGAACACTCAAAACAGCGTGCACAATTTTCGTCGCACTTGTTCGTCAGACGAAAACGCATATCCATCGGTGCATTTTCCCATTGGGCATAAAAACGCTTTTTCTGAAATGGATATACCAATCGTTCACGAAAACGCTGGGCAAAGCCGGGTTTGTCCGCATTGTTATTCTGGGAAATCAAAATTACTTCGTCTTTATCAATCATATCGCATGTAATATAACACAAATTTATTTATTGTCAATACGAACATCTAATAAACAACGGATAATTAAAGCCCTTGATATACAATTATACCGCTGCATGGAAACAAAAAAGTTGGAGCGGACTTTATGACATTGACGTCGGGAAGATGATTGTGATGACGGATAAAAAGACATGTACAATGTGTAAATAACTTGTTAAAATGCTATGTGAGGCTAAGTGTGATGCAGGCTGAGAAATCAACTGTCTGAAACTATTGGAAATCTTGGACTTTGGACTCGCCTTGGCATCCCGACAAAGGCTACCCGTATTAAAACGCACCAAATGGTGCGTGTTTTTGTTTACACAATAACTATGATTTAACGACTAAACTGACATAAAAATCGATTTAATTTATTAAATTTTGCGCATGTGTATTCTTCTAAAAATTTTGGATTGTGAGAACAGATGTCAAATGCTGCATGTGGATAACAGCCCGTCTTGCCACCCAACATCGGGGTTAATGTTCTGAAACTCTTCTCTTGAAATACATCGTTGTTAAAATACATCTGCATCGCATTATAGAACAAGTACATTTGTTCCGGATTTTGTGCCATACGAGTCATATAATCTATAACGGGAATGCGTTCAATTCGCGCTGAATATATTTTCGACATATCTATTTTTTGCGATCTTCGTGCCACCGCATTGTTTACACGTTTTGAAAATTCTGCTGGATCCATACAAGGTTCAACACCATATTGCTGAGCATAAATCATAACCGTTTTTGGATCGTGCAAATCATCTAAAACGGGTGCTGTGTGATTAATTTTCTGTAATGTTTGTGTATAATTTGCGTATATTTTATTATCCGCAGGAATTTTATCCGACAACAGTACATAATATTGAAAAGTATTAAACAAATCAACATAACACCACAATTCATTATGCTGTGAAAACAGTATCATGTTATGAAATGGCTCCGTTGCACCACCATCGAGTTCTAAACTAACGTCAACAGGATTCAGAGGACAAAATGGAACAATATTGTAATTATATTTTATGCTGTTTACTGTATTCCCAGATTTATCAACCACCAAACCATGTTCTAAATATTTAAAATCAATATTTTGTGCCATCGCATAATTAAATGCAATTTTTGCAATTCCAGTTTGGAAGGCAGAATTTTGTAAATCAAAATTATAGCTGACAATTTGTAACGGCAATTTTGATATATCACAACGCAATTCGCGACTTAAATCAGGGCAAGATACAACCTTGCCTGCTTTGATATTCGCATTATAATATTTACCATTATATACAACCGTACCTGTACATGGGGGTGTAGACTTTGTGTTATTGGTTTTAGAGAAACCGTCTATTCTGCTAATTATCGGATTGAATATCTTGGTAAAAGGCGCATCAATATACTTGCTAATGAAATTATTACAGTCTGGACAACATATGTCTTCTGATTCATACAAACCACCCAACGCATTTTGAATAACATGTTCTTTGCTGCGTGTTGTGATTTCTCGGTTACAATAAATACAATTACATCTTTGAGCCATAACAGGAGTTATTGTATACACTTATTTTTGTTTTGTCAATATATTTTTAAAAACTTTGTCCTCTTCTTTGGTCGATATTATACAATTTGATAACTAAAAATATGCACATAAACTGATTAAGACTTGTTAATATGCTATATGAGGCGGGGTGTGATGCCAGACGGACAAATTTAACTGGCACAAGCTAAAAAAACATTTTTTATGCTTGTTCTTTTTTTATTGCATATTTTATTTCGTGCCTGCGATTTTAGGCTTTAATATCAATAATACATATGCAATATTGCACCCTGATATAAATCTATTTTTTTTATAAAAAATTAATACAAACTGTTGTAAAACAACGTTTGATTAAAATTTTATTTTTATATATAATTTTTTTTGAAAGAATAGAAGGGAAAAGAAAACCGTTAAAAAAAGCCTCTGATATCAATGAGTTTTATCTAAAGATCAACATATGAAGTGTATGATTATTTTTTTGACATTGATGTTGCCGATGTCAGCATTTGCGGACATCGCATCTGTTCGGTATGTCGAAAATCAGACTAAAACCAAGGTTGATACATCCGCAGATTCTAATCAACAGATGGCCGGAACATATACTGTGACAGGCGCCTTAATCGTTCCAACACCTGAATTACCGCCAAAAGATTAGGATGCCATAGAATGGAATACATACGAGGAATTTTTATCGTATTATTTAGTCTCATTTTCGTAGGCAATGTTGCCTGTGGCGCACAGGCGGTAAACGTTGAATATATCCACAAACTGATTAAAAACAACTGGGATGTTGATATAACATACGCAAACGAAGGCCAAATTCATAATATTGCAAATATGAAATATCTTCTGGCTGCGGTTGATGTAGCAAACTATAAAATTAACGGATGGTCTCCAACAAACTGGGCAAACAGTAAGTATGCAACATTACAAGCTGCAGATACAATTGCCACACAATATGTCGTGGAAAATTTAATAAAACGCATCAAATATCCGTTCAACTTGAAGACAACAGACACAACGAAATCTTTTCAATTCTCTTTGTCGGCCAAAGGAACATTTTATGTAAACTGGGGCGACGGCAAAGAAGATGTCATAGAACGAACAAATACAACAGAAACCGTTTATACCCATACATACGAGAATGAAGGACATTACACAATAAAATTGGATGGAAAAGCAACCGCATATAGTAATGAAAGTCTGGTACCAGCAATCAGTTTTAAAGAGAATCCAAATATTGCAGAAATTAGTGGCAGTTTAGGAATTATTTTTCCAACACTCGCAAATGGAAATCAGCCAAAGTTTTACTATACCTTTGCAGACACACCGAATCTAAGTGGCCAGATACCACCATCGCTGTTTGTTGGACTATCTGGCAAACCAATAAAAAATATGTTTTACGGAACATTTCACGGGGCAAAAAATATAACTGGCAGCATCCCAGATAATTTGTTCGCAGTAATAGAAGGTGAACCAACCGAAGGTATTTTTTATCGCACATTTGAAAACTGTACAGGACTGACTGGCAGCATCCCAGCTAATCTGTTCGTCACAATATACGGTAAACCAGCACGAGATATGTTTCATTCGACATTTGCAGGATGCACAGGACTGACTGGCAGTATCCCAAGTAATTTGTTCGCTGGTATTCGCGGTGCACCAGCACAGCGTATGTACAATGCCACTTTTTCTGAATGTTCGGGACTGACTGGTGACATTCCCGATGCACTGTTTGGACATTTTGATGGACAACCCCAAGAATTGATGTTTGGCAACACATTATTTTCTTGCAGTGGTTTAACGGGTCATATTCCATCAAATCTGTTTATGGGGATACACGGACAGCCAGCAAAACGTATGTTTGAAGGCACATTTAACTCATGCTCTGGACTGGACGGATTTATCCCAGTAGAACTGTTCGCAGAAATAGAAGGAACACCAGCAGAAAAAATGTTTTATAATACATTCGCAGGTTGCACCAATCTGGATGGCGAAATCCCAGCAGGACTGTTTGCAAAAATATCAGGCGATGCAGCATCGCAAATGTTTTATAGAACATTTTATAACTGCCAAAACTTAAAAGGCATCCAAGACGGTGCTTTCGGAATACTGGGCGGCAATGCACAGCCACAAATGTTCAGTGAAACATTCTATAGAAACTATGACTTGATGGGGCCTTCTGCAAAAAGCAATGGTAAATACCTGTATGAAATTTGGCCAGACGCAACAAAGGCACAAGTCGGTAAAGCGTATGAAGGCACAACAGGGCTTAGCGACTATGCCGATATACCAATCCAATGGAAACAATAACACATTGTCTGAGCACAGCATATACGACAAGTATTAATGGCAGATTTTACACAAGCAATTTTACCACAATAAAAACACCGACCATATGTATAGTCGGTGAATGATAGATAAAAAACTATTCAAACATTTCTAGTGGGATTTCTTTTTCTTTGCAAAAATCGTAAAAGAATTCTAAGAACGCTTTGACTTTACCACTTTTGACTGTTAGTGGGTTGCCGACACACAGCAAAATATACTCATAATCAAAATCTATGTTAGGAACCTCAATCAACTTGGTGTTTTTACTGGCGCACCATTCGGGCATCAGCGCTGCCCCAACACCATTACATACAAGATGATAAATAATTGATGCTGAATCAGATGTTGTATTTAATTTTTTCGCACGTTTGAGAACGAAATTACATTCTGGTAATTGTAAAAAGTGCTGACGAATACACAGGTCATAATTTTCCAGCATATCATCCATATCTTTGGGTATGCCATGTTTAGCCAGATATTCAGGAGTTGTATAAAACTTTACCTTGGTCTTGAATTTAAACAATGGTTTGCCAGGCAACTTCTGAGCCGAGCGCGCATCCAATATCGTAATATCTGGATTAGACATATTCATATGTCGATTCGTCAAGATATCTAAGCGAACCTTTGGGTATTTTGCATAAAGTTTAGATAATTCTGTTAATAATGTACTGCCGGCAAAACCATCTTCGGTCCAGACAGATATATAACCAGTTAATTCATCGGGACCGGTTAAATTTTGAATAATATTTTCCAATGCATTTGATATCAATTCTATATCAGAATACAACTGACGCGTAGTGTTTGTTGGAACACTGCCCGACGAACTGCGAATTAAAAGCGTTGTCTTAAACCTGGCTTCCAGGTCAGAAATAAGCTTGGACATATTGGAATGTTTGATACCGTTTCGTTCGGCAGCGGCATGTATCTGTCCCAGGTCAATTACTTCCTTTAACGCGAACAGTTCACGCAAAAAGGCGACTTTTGTCTTTATTGTCGGCATAGTTTCCCCTTTGTCTGTAAAAAAAGCACCAAATTCCAAAACCATATTGGGAATTTACACCATCTTGCAAATATTAGATTACCTAAAAACCCAAGAATAAATCCTTATTCTGGTGGGCAAAATTTGCAAAAAATCCCCAAAATATAATTTTTTTTGGTTTTTATACCCTTTTTTATACATTAATTCTCATAAAAAAGGTATAAAAAAATTTTTAAAAACATATTTTATAATTTTTGTGGGTTCAAGAAACAAACAGATAATAAAAAGGAGTTTAATATGACACACAACGATGTATGGACTGCAATTGATAGATTTGCAACCTATAAGAAAATGTCTTGTTCTGGTTTAGCAAAATTTAGCGGACTGGATCCAACAACATTTAATAAAAGCAAGCGCAGTTCTAAATACGGACAACCACGCTGGCCATCAACAAACAGCATCGCTAAAATACTGGATGCAACAGGTTCAAACATCAATGATTTTATCAGATGTTTTCAACAACCTGTCATATAATTTCCCCCCCATGAATGGGGGGATTTTTATTATCTGTGTTTTATCATGTGATTTTTTATATCATCAATCAATGTATTATTATTAGATATTAAACTGTGCCAGAATAAAGAATTCATTTTGCCGCGCGAATCCATATCAATACGACTGCTTAGCACATAATTCTGCAGTTCAAAAACATCTTTAATCGACGACTTTAAATGTTCTAATTCTTGGGGACGGGGTGATAATGATACAGTTTGATTATCTGACAAATACTTTATCTGATTATCACCACGCTGATAAAAGATGCCACCAATACCATTTTTTAAATCCAATGAATGATTCATAACATATGACGTGCTGTACAAGTCAATGGATTCAAAACCATTAATGCCACGATATATCGGCTGATATATCAATGTGCGATTCGGTGATGCTTGATATGTAGAGACAACAGGATGCGCTGTCTTGTTGCGCCCAGCTGTAACATTCATTTGTTGTTCGTTTCGACTGGATGTAAACTGTAATTTGCTAATTTGTGGAAACCCTAATTTATTAGACACTAAACCATATTCAGATGCGTTTATAAAAATATAATCATTTACAACCAAGGCAAATGCACTGGGCATCTCAATAAACAATGGGGTATTTGTACCAATAAACGACAATCCCTGCCCCGCATCTTTTAAGCGTTCAACAATCAACATTCTGTCTTTTAGACCAACACGACTGGCGATATGAAATTTTGGATCTATCTTTTCAACCCTTTTAGATAAAGTTAATTCAGACAACCATAAACCTACACGTATTTTATCGAACCAATCCAACAACAAGTTTATTTGCTGAGCATTTAGTGGTTTTGAATCCATTAGGTCTAATAAAATGGGTTTTACTGCCGCTTCCATCTTGCCAAAAGCATCATTGCATTTTGTACACGCAGGAAAAGTTAATGCGCTAAACGGTATCTTAGCAGTAGTGGTGGATTCACCGAACTCGCATATCTTGTGATAGCGGTCGGTATGCTTGCTTAACCACTGCGGAATAACGTGTTCCTTGTTCTTATTTTCTGGTTTATTACCACAAAAAATACAAAATTTACTCATATCTAAATATCCTTGTCAGCATATATTATATGTTGACAAAAAATATTTTTTCAACAACTTTTTTTTTAAAATTTCTGACGCATCGTAAATTCGGCGCTAAACTTATCAAATTCTCGTTGCCAGATGTTTGAATCACGGTGCGCGTACCCCAGCACAATCGTCGGAACGAATCCCCAAATGTCAAATTTGTTATTGGACACAGATACCGAATAACGCTGAGTAAAATCGTGCTCTGTCATCTGTAAGTAGTCGCCATCACGCACAACCCATTTTGCATCATCATATGCAGTCCAATAAAAGTAAGGCTCGGCATACACATGAAATCCCCATGGTAATTCCGCGCCAAGCCCAACACCAATTCCAGGTTGCCAGTATGAATATTCTGGAGCATTGGCAACTTCACGTGATACACCAATGCGCAACACTGAATACAAACGCGCATTAAACGAATACGAAAAGCGCAATTGTGACGAATACGTATCACCAGACAGAAATTCGTCATATAAATCGTATGAATTATTTAAATATTGCAAATATAATCCGCCAGATAATTTACGTGTAAAATCGTAATTTAAATCAAGTCTTGCCCCCACCGACCAGTTATATCTGTCCCAGCCATACCAACGACGATTCCAGACACCTGCCAGCCAAATATCACCACGATTCCAAATATATCGTGGTCCTGTTCCAATAGACAGATATAAATCATCATAATCAGAAATATCATATATGTTAGAATATACAAATGCGTCTGATTTCCAACGCCAATGGTCAGACAATTTAAATTCGTAATTACCACCCAACGAAAAGTTATATCCGATTGCGGATTCTGGATCACTTAAATCACGACACATTGGGCCGAACATTGTGTTTACGCATTCTTCGCCACCAACCGCATTGTTGATATTATTATCTGGCGCAGCACCAAAATTAAACCATACATTCCAATTTTTATTCTGACGAACAATCCAACGATAATAGTTCATTATCTTGCGTACTTCGTCTGGCAAATCTTTCCCCGCCATGGCCAGACGCAAATGATAATCCGCACGATACCACTGTTTTGTATGCATATAACAGGTTGCCAATTCAAATCTAATACGTGCAAGATCTGGTTGGTCATCCAGTATTTTCTGATAAATCTTTATCGCAGAATCATAATCACCCCGCTTTTGTGCGATTTGTGCCAACAAAAACCAACGCTCTATTTCCAGCGCAACATTACCCATTTTTGGGGTCATAGTTAATATTTGCGTTGCGTGTTCAAAATCGCCCTTGTCTACCAGTGCACCCGCCAATTGCATGGCCTGGGTCGTTGTCATGGTGATTTCTGTTTTTTGTTTTTTTTCAGTTGTGCTAATTTCTGCCCACGAAACCATGGGCAGAAACATCAACGCAAAAGCAAATGATTTTATTTTCATTATTTTGCAACACCACCAAAGCCCATGTACAACTCTACTTTATTTGGGTCTTGAGCCTCACTTTGTTGGAAATAAATGATTCCAGTTGCTTCTTGTGCGGTTTTGTTATCGCCAAAATATTCAAATCCAACACTTAACATATTGCCTGCATCATTATTTTTTACTTTGCTAGAATCAAATGATTCAACTGCATCACCATTTTTATGGAACATGAAACGTTCATTTTCAATATTGCCACCATCTGTAAATGCAATTTGCGCATCACCATCATTATAACGCGTGGCAACAACTTTGTACCAAGGGTCGTTTTGATGGCTTTTGCTTGTAAAATCGGCAGTCAATGTTTCTGTACCTGTCGCCTTATTAAACACCAATTCTGCTTTGCTGTCATAAAGGTCAAGACGTTCACCTTCGACTGTTGTATCAGCTTCACCAACAGAACCAACAGCAATACCTTTAAATTTCATATCTGTCGCCAATTCATCTGCTTTGACCAACTTTTCTTGATAGCCACCTGCAATCGGCATTATAAATAAATGTGTATCAGGATTTGCATCTTCATACATTTGAATAAAACCAAAGTCAGAATATGCAAGTCCCAGTTGTTTGCCAACAAGATTTACACGTGCATGAACACCTTCTTCTGGAACGTCAAAGCGATTACTCTTATAGTCATGACGTGCAAATTCATCTATGCTACCGTCGTCTGTGGATTGAATTGCGGTAATTTTACCATTTTCATCAACGATAAATTTCATAGTAAAATCTTCATCAGGTGTATCAAATTCTTTGTCAGCAGATTGAAACACTACATTTGACAAATCGTATAATTTTCCGCCATGACCACCACTGGTTGAAGCGCGTGCATTTGGATTAACAGTTGCGTTTGTGCCACCAATAAATACATGCGACTTCATACCAGTAACAGATAAATTGCTTTTCGCAGCAACACGTTGTTCAGGTGTAAGTATTTCGCCTGGTGTTCCAAGACTGCCAGACCCCGAACCGCCACCACATGCAGCTAATGCTAAAATCGATGTTAATATTGCTAACTTTCTCATATCTTTCCCATTTTTTGTTTCTGATACAAGGATGCTAAAACACATTGGCATTAAAAGCAATGCAAAAAACACCCCGCTTTAAGTGCGGGGGGATACGATGAGGAAAGAAAATATATAAATTATTTCTTCTTTTTGACAGACCCTTTGGACACTTTTTTCTTGGATGCACTTTTGCGAGATACTGCAACAGCATTTTCTGTATCCATATCATATTCGAAATCCATAACGCCCCCATTTGACAAACCGATTATATTGCTTAATTTTTTGCGCAAATCTGGATGACGCATTGAATATTTTTGTACACCCATTAAAACTGCTGCGGTGATGACCCCTTCGATGGCACGTGGGGAAAGATTTTCGAAACCTTCGTGAATATTAGAAGCAATTGTATTTATCATCTTCTTGGCACGATTTATAAAGCGATGACGACGACGTGCGACAACAATTTCATGTATCCACATCCAAACCAAATAAACCAATAATGGTACTGCTATTGCGCCAGCAAAATATTTAAAATTACTGTCACAAAAACCAGCACTGAACATGGCATCACAAGTACGCTGAAAATGTAATAATGATATTGCAATAATTTCATAAATTACAAAAACAGTAAAACAAATTTTAGATTTTATAAACATGGGTCACCTCTCTCCTGACATGTCTTATATGATACACAGTTCGTATGCAAAAAGCACCAGGAACGATTACCCAAGAAAAAACACCCAATCGGGCGTTTTTCAATTATTCAACAATAATCACATCAGTGGGCTCGGGGGTATTTGCTTCTTCGGCACGTGCTGCTGTTTCTATTTGCAACAACTGGTTTTCCAGTGCTGTACGTTCAGAAGACTTATAACCCGTATCGACATCAGATTCTGCACCACTGCTAACTGCTGGATTTATTAAATTTTGAAATATCTTCATGCTTTCAATGGATGCAGCACGATCACGTGCCAACAATTTATTCGGTACACCTGGTACAAACCATTCATCCAACTTTTCTGCAGTATACTGCATAATTGGACGTGTACGAGCCTGATCCAACCAGCGGGGCAAAAATGGAGCATCAGAATAGTACCACAAACATCCCCAATATACACCACCCATCACAACAACACCACGAATTATACCAAATATAATTCCCAGGGTGCGGTCGGTTATTTTCATCATACTGTCATGAATCTTGTCACGTAATTTCTGATTCACAAAACCAACCAGCATTAATATAACAAAAAATACGATAAAATATGATGCAATCAGTGTACCAACCGTTGAATCTGCTAATTCAAACCATGACTGTAACATCTTGTCTAGCCATGGTGATGCAAATCTTGCCGCAATTGCCGCAACAACCCATGATAGCGTTGCTACAGTCTCGTATACACCACCACGAAAAAATGCCCAGACTGTGGACGCCAATACGACGCCCACATAGATATAGTCAAGTGTTGTCAAATCAAACATTGATTTTTTCCAATCTTAATGTTCAGGTTATTATTTTTTGTCTTTGCGTACCAAAACAACGCCCAAGCCTGCAACCAAAACTATCAACAAGCCCCAGAACCAAATGCTAGATGAGCCCGCTGTTTTTTTTTCAGCAGCTACAACTGCCGCAGCGGCACTGTATTCAGAAATAGCGCTTTTACGATCTGCGTGCTCTGCTTTGAACTTTTCAGCATCTGTTTCCATCGCTTTTTTATTTTCAGCAGCCGTTGCTTTATCTGCATCGGACATATCCGCTTCAACCGCTTCACGTAATTCTGCCTGCATAAAGTCAGCATAACCTTGGAAACATTTTTCACCAATTGTTAAAACAGGAACACCACCTGATTCATATTTACACTTAGTTAATGTTTCATTGAATTTGTCCTGGTTTGTTTGATCCATCACATTAACTTCTGTAACAGTAATTGTTGGGTATTCATAAATCAAATTGTTTGAAATAAAATCACGCGCATGGTGGCAGTGTGGACAGGTCGGTGAATAATACACAGTAATATCAGCCGCAGATGCTGTACCAATAAATGCTAAACCAAATAATGCAAATAATGCAGATATTTTTTTCATTTGTTCTCCTTTTGTCTTATAAAGTATTCTGATTATAGAAAAGTTTTTTTACACAGCGCAAGTAGTTTTTGCACTTTTTTATTATTTTGTTCCTGTTGCTTTGAATCAAAAATGCCATAAAAATTATAAAGAAATCAAAGGAGCTAATAAAATGTTCACACTTTCACAGTTTCCATTACCTTATTCATATGACGCGTTGACACCATATATGTCATCAGAAACACTGGAACTGCATCATGGAAAACATGTTGAAACTTATATAAAAAACCTAAATTCACTGATAGAAAACACCCCATATGAATCTGTATCTCTGTATGAAATTATAAAGCAATCAGCCACAGATACAAAAAATCCACAGGCTACAAAAATCTATAACAATGCAGCCCAAATTTTTAATCATGATTTTTTCTTTAATGCTATGTGCCTTGATTGCGGCGGACAATTTCCAGCAGAAATAAAAAATTCGTTTGGTAGCGAAGAAGAATTTAAACGCCAATTCAAAGAAGCTGCAACATCACTGTTTGGCAGCGGATATACATGGCTGGTACGTGACGGTGATGAAATTAAAATAATAAATATGCAAAATGCAGATACACCTATTGCGCATAATATGATTCCGCTTTTGAATCTGGATGTTTGGGAACATGCATATTATATAGATTATAAAAACAAACGCTCTGATTTTATAGATAAATATCTGGAGCACTTGGTTAACTGGGAACAAGTCGCAGAAAATTTAAAGCAATAAAAATACAATTCATTACCATATTATCTGTCATAGATAACAGGCGTCTTGTTTATTGTATAAACACGACCATTATTTTCTCGATTAATATATGCATATACGACGTTTGTTACATCAGAGCCAACCCATGGATTCATATAGCCAATAACCTGACGAATGGTATTGTGACGAAACACAGAATGAAATGTATTATCAAAAACACGCGTATATGCGTCCGAAAATACTGGACTGACAATCATATTCATTAAAACAACACCATTTGGCGCAACACGTGATTTAATTCTGGTCATAAATTCTGCTGTTATCAAACCCTCAGGTATTTGATAAGAGTTAGAATATACGTCCAATAAAATTATATCATATTGTTCGGTGGCGTTCTTTAAAAATTGAGATGCATCTTGGACTATGAAACGCTTATTTGGAGTTAATTTTTGTTTAAGAAAGTACTTTTCAGAAATATCTTTTAAAGACGGTTCTATGTCCACAAATATATATTCATGAAAATCGTCCCTTAAGCCAGCAGTAAAACCACCCGCCCCAAGAACCAAAATTTTTCGTTTATAATCGCGTGGCAACGTATATATAAAATTATCATTGATATAGTTAATATAATCCGCACCAGCACCATCAGATGGACGATACATTGACATTGCAATACGATTCATGTCAAGCACACGCATATCATGATATTCTGTAACACTAAGTGTAGAATTAGCATTATTAACTAATATATTATAATGATTGCGCTGAACATAATCACTGTTTACATATGCACTACAGCAAAAAATAAATATAGCACTTAACCACACCCATACACGTTTATACGACAATAACGCACAAATAATTCCCAAAAGTATTACTAAATTGACCGTATGGTTTACACCAATAAATGGCATCAACAATAATGTTGTTGCCATTGACGCAATGACAGATCCAATCGTATCAACAGCCATTATATTGCCAGTATTATTGTTGTTCTTGGTTTGCAAAAGACGTGACAACAGTGTTGTATTAAAACCAAACAAAAACGGTCCAATAGACAAAAAGACAAAAGAATATATAAATGTCTGAATAATGCTGGACGTTATACCAGACTGGTACATCAACGCAAAATATGTGGCAACAAATGGGAAACTGGCCGCGAACAACGCCAAACCAGAAACAAACAAAAAGCTAACTCCTAATATTTTCGATATACGACTAGTCCGAATGCGCGATGAATTGCCAAGCCAATATCCCAATGACATAAACCCTAAAAATGCCCCCATAATGATACTGGTTATAACAGGACTGGACCCGACCCAAAATGCTAATTGACGCAAAACAACCAATTCTAAAGATAAACTGATATATCCATTGAAAAATATTAAAATCATTAACCATGCACGCATTTTTTTTGTCATCTTTCTCCCCGATGTTTCTATGTTGATGCATGTTAATAAAAAACAATAACTTATAGCAACAACTAATGTGCGTTCATCAATCGGATATCATCAAATTCTGGAAATCTATTAAACATTGCACGCGCAAATGGACATATTGTTATAATTCTGCGACGTTGCGAACGCGCCATATTTGCCACATGACGTATCAAGCTTAGACCAATATTCTGACCACGGTATGGGGCATCAACACCAGTGTAGTCTATAATCAATTTATCCATTCCAATACGAACAAATGTAACCTGTCCAATAATTTTATTATTACAGATCGCTTCAAATCCAGTTCCATCTTCAGATAGTGTATATCGAATACTGTTTGACATATCAATCCCCCATATGTACAAAATATATCACAATATACTGTGTATTTCATTATGACAGTATTCAATAAAAAACAGGGTTTCCCCTGTTTTATTTAATAATAGAATCAAAATTTCGTCTAATTATTTTTCCACTGCGACGAAGTGCTGAACTTTCATTTGATGTCATACGGGGCATAAGAGTAGTAATTACACCACAACGCCCCACAATTCGAGGCAAAGACATTGCTAAGCTTGATGCACCAACACCATTTACAACACTGACTGTTAAAATTCTACGTTCATCATTTATAATACAACGTAACAGATCTGCGACAGCAGCTGCAATGCCATCCCAGGTTGCGCCACGCCCACGAATAATCTCATACGCAGCATTTTGAACCCTGTGCTCAATTGTTGTTCGTGTTGTTGCAGGCAAAGTTATTTTTGATTGGCGGCAAAAAGTATTCAAGTCAATTGCACCAATTGATGCAGAAGACCAATTTATCATACTGCTGTCACCATGTTCACCCAATACATAAGCATTAATAGATTGTGTTGAAACAGACAAGTGACGCGATAAAATTGCACGTAATCTTGCAGAATCTAACATTGTACCTGTACCTATGACACGCGACGCAGGAAGCTTTGACAACTTTTGAGCCAGCATAACCATAACATCTAATGGATTCGTAACAATAATAAGCGTCACATGTTTTGAATCGACATTGGCCATAACACGCGGAATAATATCTGAAATTACAGCCGCATTTGCATTTAACAAATCTGTACGCGTTTCACCTGGCTTTTGATTTGCACCAGCTGCAATAACGACTATATCAGAACCACGAATTCCACGGTAATTATTTATTGCTGTGATTTTTACGTCATAGGAAAAAGCAGATGCATGCCCCAGATCTTCAGCAGCAGCATATGAGCGAACATTATCACGATCATACAGTGCAATTTCGTGAACTAACCCCGTATTTTTCACTGCGGTCGCAACCGCTGCACCAACAGAACCAATGCCAATAATTGAAACTTTCATAAAATTCTCTCCATTTGATACACGTATTATATCACATATTAGGTAAAATATTATATAGGACTTGAAGTTTTTTTTATTCGTGATAATTTTATATAAAATGAAAAATGAAACTAAACTTAAGTTATTATTAATGCTGATATTATATGGAACGCCATGCGTAGCTCAGCCTGAGTCAGATTTAAAAAAACAGGAAATGCGCGCTCAGAATTTTGCGGATTTTTTGTTATATTGGACAGAATGGTCTGCATATATGGCCGTTAACCGCTTTGATATAAAACGTGCAGAACGACGAGATTATGACAAAGCAATTCAACAAATACCAGAAATGGTGCAGGATTCAACATATTATGCAAATGAAATTGTAAAGAGTGCCAATATTATAAATACACGATATCCCTTAAATGCTAAACCAGATATGCCGTATTTTATGTATGAAATAATAGATTGCTATAAAAACAATATTTCAGATAAAAATTCAAATGAATATAAACTGGGCTGTAATATCAGTAAATATGAAAAAGTCCTAAAAAAACTAAAATTGGCTCGATATACAGTACAGGTAAATCAAAAATAAAAATCCCCCAACGGGGGATTTTTAATATGATTTAGCAACAAATACATATGTTGGATCTATATCATCCAGACATCGACGTGTTATTTTGTGCTTTTCCATCAACATTTCAAATTCTGAGCTTTGAGTTAATTCATATTTAATACGGAAAAATCCAATTTTACCGTTTGATAACGCGATATTCAATTCATCTAAATCTGCAACATTGTGAATCATTTGACGATTGCGTTCTTCGACACGCGAAACCATGTCTTCATGAATCTGACGCAAAATTTCATTTGCTGTCGCAATCAATTCTTCTATTGCAATTGTACGTTTCGATTCTTTGCCAATATCACGTCGTGTAATTGTTGCCATGCCAGCTTCCATTTCACGACTGCCAATTTCAACACGCAATGGCACACCACGCTTAATCCATTTCCACATTTTATCTGGGGCACGCATGTCAGACGTATCGACCAATACACGGACACCATGCGCACGCAATTGTTCGCCCAGTTTTTCTGCATACTGATTTAGTGCATCAGCTGTATCTTCACGAGTAATTGGAATTATCACAATTTGATATGGCGCAACATATGGTGGCAGCACCAAACCATCATCATCAGAATGAACCATAAACATTGACCCCATCATACGTGTCGTTGTACCCCATGATGTTGTCCAAGCATGCTGCAACTTCCCATCTGTACCCAAAAACTGAATACCAAATGATTTAGAAAAATGCTGTCCTAAATCATGAGATGTTCCAGCCTGAAGCGCCTTGCCATCCTGCATAATATGTTCCAGTGTATATGTATGATCAGCACCAGCAAAACGTTCTTCTGGTGTTTTTTCACCCATAATAGAAGGTATCGCCAATATTTCCCGCATATAGTCGCCATACATCTTATGCATTTTGCGTGCATCAGCATTAGCTTCTTCGTGAGTTGCAAACACATTATGGCCTTCTTGCCAATTAAATTCTGAGGTACGCAGGAACATACGCGGACGCATTTCCCAGCGCATAACATTTACCCATTGATTTAATTTCATCGGCAAATCACGATAAGACTGAATCCAACGCGACATTGCTTCACCAATAATTGTTTCGGAGGTTGGACGGATAATATATGGTTCTGTTAACTTTGATTCAGGATCTGGCTGTAATTTACCATCAATCATTTTTAAACGATGATGTGTTACAACAGCAGATTCTTTGGCAAAGCCGTCAACATGCTGGGCTTCCTTGTTAAAGAATTCTATTGGTATCAACAACGGAAAGTTTGCATTTTGTACGCCATGTGTCTTAATACGTCTATCCATTTCATCGCGCATCAATTCCCATATTGCCCAACCATATGGCTTGATTGTCATACAACCACGAACAGGGGCATTTTCTGCCAAATCTGCCGCAACAATTAAATTTTGATACCATTCACTAAAATTTTCAGCACGCGTCGGTGTAATAGCTGTCTTCATTTCTTTTATCTCTTTACTTTATTTATTATTTTTATCTTTTAATTCCATATATTTTTCTGCTACTTGTTTTTGCAGAATGTCTGCTATTTCTTTTCTGTTCAACCCCGCCAGGGGTGGTGGTGGCAATAATGTGATTTCAACCGTAAAACCACCCAACATCATAATATGAAACACTTGGCCGAAAGCACTGCGTTCACGTTTGCATTTGGGTCCCATGTCCATTTTCTTGTTGTCAAAATATGCAAAGTGGTCCGCCATTGTTTGTTCATCTATAACACTGCCGTCTTTGTATCTGTAATGCATTGCCATTGGCTGCACAGTTATGTTCGAGTTCTCAACAAAATTAAACAATGTACTTTTAAATGGTTTTACATATGCACCGTTTGTTGTTGTCCCTTCTGGGAAAACAATCATTGGATACGTAACGTTCTGTACCGCCTTTTGCACCACCGCCAATGCGTCATGCGCATGTGACGGACGACGATCAACAAAAATTACCCCAAACTTTTTTGCAACCCAACCAACAAGTGGCCAATTTTCCATTTCTTTTTTGGCAACAAAGCTGCCACGAAAAACAAATGGAAATGTCGCAATTTCAAATACAGATATATGATTGGAAACAACCATTAAAGGTCGTGCATCCGACAGTTTACCATGTACAACAATCTTAATACCCGCTAATTTAACCAAAAACCACATAAACACAGGCATATAGCGTACAGATAGCCGACCACGTGGTAATAGAAATATTATTGGTAACTGTACAAATACTAGTATCCAAAATACCACGAATTTAATCGATGCAGTCATCGTATTGCAAATATTTTGCTTACGCAATTTTGATTTTACCATTATTATTCTTCTTCGTTTTTATCTGTGTCTTCAATGTATTCGGCATCAGCTGCATCTTCGCTTAATAAAAATTCAACAAACGTACGCATGACTTTTAGTGGCCCTGTCACTGGGAATGTCATAATTTTACCAATAGTTTTTATAAAACCATCTTTATCAGGTTCTGCCCCCAATGCATTTTCACGTCCTAAGAAATGCTTTTGATACGTTGCATCCATTTTACGTGTTTCAACCATCACAAATACATCGTATGAATTAAATGGTATATCAACAAAAACCCCTTTGCCGAACGTGGCGCCAAGACGTAAATACCCCTTAATCAGCGGAGTCATTTCACGTTTTGCTTCTGATTCTTCAACAAATTCACGTGGTAAAATATTCATGCGTGATAATTTAGGATTAACACCCGCCGCGAATTTTTCAGATGCAACAGTCGCACGCAAACGCAATGGGGTTAAATGATTATAATACAGATATGATATTGCCTGAGCAGATTTGACCGGTTTTGTTCCAACCCAAGACGCAACACCAAAAACAACACCAATTTTGCGACGCATAATATATTCGCCAAGCCCCGTCCATAACAGACGCATTGTTAATGCATTTTCACGATATTCTGGATCAACACATGCACGCGACATTTCTGCAATATTTCCACGATATTTTTTTATCTTGGATATATTAAATTCATTCTCTGTATAAAATCCGTCCATTTTTTCAGCAGCATTGCGATCAATAATACGATATGTTCCAACAACACGCCCCTGATGAAAAACGGCCATATATTCGGCATATCTATCATACGCGTCGTATTCTTCGCCCAGTGCACGTTGTTCATCTGTTACTGACGCCCCCTCTTCTTCTACGAAAACCTTATAGCGTAGCTGACGAACCTGTTTACGTTCTTCTTTGTTACGGGTTAAACGAACTTCAAAGTCACGTACTTTTATTGCCATAAATAATCCTTTATATATTTATATGTTGGAAGAATATCAAAGAAACATTCAATTGTAAACTTTTTATTTACTTCAAATTGTCTGCTAATTCTGCAATTGCAATTGCATACCAATTTGAATTATTCCATTTCTTTATTCGATAAAAATTTGGATAAGTCAGATAGGCACTAATTACAGGTTGTGGCGCAACATCTGAATCTAGCCCTGTATCAATGGTGGCATCAGCAATAATCTGAACACGTGCAGACTCAATAGAAGCAACGTCTGCAACCAAACCTGCTTCCATATCAACAACAGGTATCGACGTTCCATCTGGATTCATCACCCCTGCTTGAGCCCAATATGACAACGGCATTTTTGTCTTGCCATCAAGTAGTTTTAAATCAAAATCTGCAGGTAACACAACACGACGAACAATGCGTTGATTTTTATTCCAACCTAATTTACCCAAGTAATTACCAGCACTATGCATCGCATCGCCAATGCTGTTAATTATATCTATGCGACCATCATAGTTACCATCAACCCCATATTGCGCCAATGTTGTGGGTATAAACTGAAAGTGCCCCATAGCACCAGCCCATGAACCATATATATCATTTATGTTCAGTTTATTTTTATCAGCAATCTGCATTAGTGAGATTAACTGGTTTCCAAAAAATGTTTCACGTCTGCCGTCATACATCAAAGTAATAAAAGCATCTGTTAATCTATGACGCGACTTTATTTCACCATAATTTGATTCTAGGCCCCAAAACGCTAAAATCACATGTGACGGAACACCATATTTCTTTTCTACATTTGACAACATGGTCGGGTATGTAGCACGCATTTTACGACCATTTTTTTTGCGCTTATCGCTAACAGTTCGCCCAAGATACTGTTCAAGTGTTAATTTAAATTCAGCTTGATTCTTATCACTTTTAACAATCGACGGAATAAAGGCTGGTGCACGCAACACATCTGATATAACCTTTTCTGACACGCCTGCCGTAAGCGCACGTGAACGAACCCCATCAACAATACTGTTCCAACGTTCTAAATCAAAAGCGCCTTGCTGTGATCCATATACAGACCAACAACAAAAGAATACAAAAACAAAGCCAAAAATACGGGCAATACAACCCTGATTCATACCATATCCTTTCCGTTATAATAAATTAGAAAGCATATTTTAAGCCAATATGCAAGCCGAATGATTGCCAGGTTGCTTCTTTTAATGATTGACTAACGTATTCAGTATATGGCGCAACTTCTTCCAAAATAGGTAGTCCGTTGTCATCTAATACATATTGACCATTTTCATCCATTAAAAACTGAGTATAACCAGCAACATATAGCTCGCCTGGAATTTCACCAACATGGAACACACTGGTATCAACACGCAAAGCCAATTGTAATCTATCGGAAATTTTATAATTATATTCTAATTCCGCAACATATGAATACGCCCCATTGTCACCTTCGTCTAGGAAGCTTGGATTCTGCTGCCAATCAGTACGATTCGGCCAAATACCTTCGGATGAGTACTTGGGCAAACTAAACTGAACATACATACGCAACTTATCGTTCAGCGTCATTTGTTTTTCTATTTCCAAACCAATGAAAAATCCTGACCACGTAGTATTATAAATATGCGTTGTTCCACTAACGATAACAGGTCCATCACCACCAATAATGACACATTCCATAGAATCAACACCCCATGGGACATACCCCATTGAAGGATCATATTCAACCATTGTTAGAGAATCACCCAATTCAATAAAACCGCTACCCTGTGCAGAAACTAACTTTATATCTTCTGGAGTCATACATACCTGATACCAATCATCTGGCGCTTCGGTCCCAACAGGCAATGTATAATAATAACCATCAGCGTCGCCGTATACCAAATCACCCATATTCGTCATCAGTGGCAGATATATACCAGGATTTGGATAATAATGATCGGACATTTCTAGGTTATGTTTAAATATTTCATAACCAATAGTGGGCGATAACTTCCAACCACCAACATCCCAAACATGGTGCGCAGACAGCCCCAAACGCAAATGATTGGTGCGCCCAGATAAACTTCCCATAGAAATCGTAAATATCCCGTACGCAGGATCTGAGTCATCAAAAGGCTTTAGATCATAATCCATTGACAAACCACCACTAACAACGTCACCAAATGAATATTCTCCAAAAACTGACAAATCAAAATCGCGCAAGCTAAAATTATGACGACCTCCAACTGTAATTTCATTTAAAACCATATCATCCCATTCCAAAATGGAATTCACACCTGTTTCAAACTGAAAATCCGCAAATCTGCGAGTATATCCAGCATACATACTGGTAGCTGACTCATCAGCGACAGGCACAGCTATACCGTTTGTTGTCATTGTACCTGTAATCTGCGGTACAGATATCGCAGTTTGCTGGCGTGGCACCTGATATGTATAGGTACGCGAACCAATCGTCTGTTTACTGCCCGATGTACCAACATATTTTGTATATCCTTGGGCAGCATATTTGTTGTACCCGGTCTGATTAGCATTAATTGTCGGAGCCGTTTGATAATACGAAGGCACACCTTCATTAGCAGCAAAAGCTGCTAAAGGCGCAAAAACAGCTGCTAAAAATGAAACTACATTCTTTCTCATACTCTATATTGTAGTACTATTATATCATAAAAATTAGTTCATAAAAAGCATTTTCATTTATTACTTGCACCACAAAATGACAGTTGTAAAATGTCTGTCATGACAGTCGCACACAACATATATTTTCATGTACCTTTTTGTAAATCTAAGTGCAGATATTGCGCATTCTTTTCACAGGCATGCGCAAATCCTGACTGGGACGAATATACACGCAAAATTGTAGATGAAATTGAATATTGGGCAGAAAAATTAGGAAACATTTCTGTACCAACAGTATTTTTTGGTGGCGGCACACCATCTTTGATTCCAATAAAAAATTTTGAACATATAATAAAAAAATTAAATAACAGATTCTCACTTGCTGCTAATGCAGAAATAACACTGGAAGCTAATCCTGGAACCATTGACAACAATAAACTAAAAAATTTCATATCATTGGGCATTAATCGATTAAGCGTCGGAATTCAGAGTTTAGACGATCAAAAACTAAAATTCCTGGGACGCACACACAATGTGGATTGCGCACTTAGAACAATCGAGTATGCAAACAAAATGAATATTCGTGTATCAGGAGATTTTATATATGGATTGCCTGGGGAAAATATTGATGACATAATAAAAACATGCAGCAAAATAAACAAGTTGGGATTAACCCATTGTTCTATGTACGAATTAACCATAGAAGAAGGCACACCATTAGCAAATTCTAACCCTATAATGCCAGACAATGACACAATGGCAAACATGTATTTGGCAATACAAAATACACTGTCACTGCCCAGATATGAAGTTTCAAATTATGCGACACCTGGAAACGAATGCCAACACAACAAAAACATATGGGACGGCCAGCCATATATTGGCATTGGAATGGGGGCAGCTGGGCGCATTTTCCATAATAACACATGGTACGAGCAACGTGGAAACTATGCAGAATTTAAACCAATATCCAACAAAGAACGCGCAATTGAAAAGATAATCACTGGTCTGCGCACTACACAAGGCGTGTGTTTGACAGACGATGTAAAAAACGCTATAAATATGAACAAAGTTCAGCAAATGAACAATCTGTTATCATTAAAAGAAAACCGATTATGTGTGACAGAGGCAGGAATTCTGGTGCTGGATGATATAGTAGTAAAAATAGTAAGGTAGACGCTATGAGAAGTAAATTTTGGAATATTATTGGCATTTTTGCCGTCATAATTGCGTTTTTTTTCGCACACAATACAGCTAAGGAGAAAATAATGAGTGCAGGTATAAAAACAGAAAATATGAATACGAATATCAAACCAGGCGATGATTTTTATGACTATGCAACGCTGGGCTGGCGCAGTGCGAACCCAATACCTGATGATTATACGCGTTTTGGTGTATTTGAAATTCTGAACGACACAAATTTGGAACGTACACGCCAAATCGCAGAAAGCGACGATGGAAAAATTGGTACACTGTATAAAATTATCATGAACACAGAAAAACGAAATACAGATGGCATAAAACCACTGGAATACCACATGCTACAAATTGATAATTTGACAGGCCCAGAACAACTGCCACAATATTTAGGTGAAATGCACAAATTTTCTTCTGCATTCTGGGGAGATGGTGTTGCATTAGACGAAATGGACAGTGAACACTTTTTATATAACATTGGACAAAGCGGTATTGGCTTATCACGCGATTACTACTTTGACACAGATGCAAAGTCAGTCGAAATTCGCAAGGAATATAAAAAATTTATCGCCAAACAATTGAAACATTTTGGTATTGCAGGCGATGCAGAAAAACTGTATGCACTGGAAGAACGTATGGCAAAATCGTTTTATACAAAAGAAAAACTGCGTGACCCACATGCAAATTATCATAAAATGACAATAGCAGAGGTTAAACAGCAATTCCATGGATTTAATTGGGACACGTTTTTGGTTGCACGTGGCGCGTCCGCTGCAACACATATAAACATAAATCAACCAGAAGCAATCCAAGAATCTATTGCGATTATGAACGATACAGATTTTGAGCTAATCAAAACATATCTTAAATACAGAATTGCAAATTCAGCCAGTTCACTGCTGGATGATACAACATATGAAATCGCTTTTGATTTCTATAATCGCACTATGGCTGGCCAAAAAGAACCGAAACCAAAATGGAAACGAGCAGTATCAATGCTGGACGATGCAGTCGGCGAATTAATTGCTCAATTGTATGTTAAAAAGTATTTCCCAGCCACTGCAAAAAAACGTATGCAAACGTTGGTTAAAAATCTGCAATCCGCATACGCAATGCGAATAGAAGCATTGGAATGGATGTCAGACGAAACAAAGAAAAAAGCATTAGAAAAACTGTCAACATTCAAGGCAAAAATCGGCTATCCAGATAAATGGCGCGATTATTCAAATATGAAAATTGACGCAAATAAAACATTATGGGAAAACATGGTAAATGTATCAATGTTTGAAGATAATTTCTGGTTAGCTAAAATTGGTCAGAAAAAAGATCCCACACTGTGGTACATGAATGCTCACGAAGTTAACGCATACTATGACCCAACAACGAATGAAATTTGCTTCCCTGCTGGGATATTGCAATATCCTTTTTTTGACATGGATGCAGACGATGCGTTTAATTATGGTGCAATTGGCGCAATTATTGGTCATGAAATGACGCATGGTTTCGATGACATGGGCCGTAAATTTGATAAAGACGGCAACATGAAGGACTGGTGGACAATAATGGATGCTGCACGCTTTGATGTCCGCGCTAAAGTTATGCGTGAATTCTTTGACACAATTAAAATTAATGATGAAGTTAATGCAAATGGCGAATTTACACTGGGTGAAAATTTAGCTGATTATGGCGGGGTTACAATTGCATTTACAGCATACAAAAACTTTGGCACGCCATCCAACGAGTCCGCAGGATTAACACCAGATATGCGTTTCTTTATCGCATACGCTGGCACATGGGCGCAAAACATTCGCCCAGAAGAAGAATTACGCAGAACAAAAATGGACGAACACAGTCTGGGGAAAAATCGTGTAAATGGCATTTTGGTACACATAAACGAATGGTATAATGCATTTGGAATAAAACCAGAAGACAAAATGTACATAAAACCACAAAAACGCGTAAGACTGTGGTAAATAAAAATCCCCCAACTGGGGGATTTTTGTTAGTTAACACAACCCAAAGAAACAATTATTTTATAACACAAAACATTATTTATTCAGCGCGCTTGATGTTATATATGTAATTACATTTAATCTATCATAATGTTTATCAATAAGAAAAGTATTATAGCTTTAAGTATAGGCATAAAAATATTAAATATAAATGTGCGACATAAAAAAATCCCACAGATGTGGGATTTTTCTAATGCGGTTTTATGTTTATTCTGTGGTTGATGTACCAAGATTTAACATATTAGTAATCCAAGTTTTAATATTTTCAAAGCTACCCGTTGTCGCATCACCATTTACAGACATACATGTAACAATTGCAGCACGACATGAATTAATCGCAACGTTGTTAGCATTTCCTGAAGATACACTCGCATTATAACCATTCTGGCTTAAGCAAGAAGATACTTCAGATATACAGTTTTCTGCATGATCTGCGATAACTTCGTCTTGGGCAACCTTAATCTGGGTCAAGGTACGACGCATATATTCCTTAACCACTTCGTTATTTGGAATATATTTACCAGATTTATCATATGTATATGCTTGACACTTGTTCAAGACAGATATACACATACCATAATTCTTACCCGCTTCATTATAGCCAATCTTATATGCCAAATATTTGGCCATATTATTATCAATTGTCTTCTGAGCAGTATCTTCCAAAGACTCTTCAACATAATCAGCAACAGAACCATCTGAACACCAAGCATTCTTATTGCTTGCATATTTCCATGTTGAATACAACTCTGTTGTTGGACACATCAATGGAGCACCTGCTTCATTGACTTTTTCACCTTCTATCAATCCACGACCTGGGGTTGAGCCCGTAACAACTTCGCCGTTGACGATATATTTACCGGTTGGGTCCAAACAATTTTCATAATCTGTACCACAAACAAAATCATCCTGCATACAAGAATCCAATGCATTAATACAGCCACGCAGGTCATACGAATTCTTTTGTTGTGCAACCATCAAACGCGCTTTTTGCAGAACAGCCTTTGCATTACGAACGGTAGACAACATCTGATCATTTGCGTCAGTCAAGCTGCGTTCGTATGCGATACACTGTTTATCAATTTCCATATCATAAGCATTTGATATTATGGAAATCTCAACACCCTGTTTCTGACAATCATTCAAAACCGCTGTCTTACATCGTGCAGCAGCTGTTTTGTACAATTCTTCACCACGTTGATTGCTGATACTGGTGGTATTTGTTGTATTTGTACCAAACAACGCCCCCAAATCAAACCCAGTGTTATCAATGTTAAAATCTAACAAACCAGACAAATCCATACTGATACCAGCAGTTTCACTGGATGATGCCGTACCAGATTTAACACCAACAATCATGTTTTTAATCTTGTCCAGATCATTCTTAATTTGTGAACTATCACTGTTACCTTGCATAGCCTGTTCAGCTTCTGTTTGGTCAAACAGCGTATTGATTTCATCTTTGGTCAAACCAATATACTGAATCTTTTGCGCAACATCCTGTAATGATGTAGTCGCCTCTTTCAGCGCCTCTTCTGTCTTGGCATAATTTTTTACATTCTTAGAACAACTGCAACGTCCCTGATTGTCATCCAAAACATTACAGAAATTATCCATACATTCTGTATACTGTGCCTTACAAAAATCTGTAATCTGCGCCAACTGATCCATAGACGACGTAAGTTCTTCTACGGTTACAGGTTCTGCAACTGTTGTTGTGGTCGTACTGTTATTTACACGTACAGTCGGGACACGTGCACGAATACTGGATGCAGAACCACCAGCACGCACACCAACACGTCCAGTATACAACGGTGTATTAACAGTATCTGACTGAATAATTGAGCCAGCACGTGCAGTAACAGCCGATTCGTTCGACTGGCTAACACGACGTGAAGAAACATTTTGAGAAGTCCCCTGAACAGCACCAGCACGAGAAACATTTGCACGCGTTGCAGTACCGCGCGTCATTGCATTTCGCACCTGCGAAACATTAGCCACCGCACGTGACGCCATTGCACGTGATGGAGAAGTTGCACGCGTTGTAGCCTTTGGCACAGACCGCGAAGCCCGCTTTGAAGACGAACGTGTCACACTGCGCACCTGACCAACAGGCGGAACAACTATGACACCCGCTTCTTCAAACACAACATCCTGTTCGGCATCAACACCAGCATCTGCATCGAACATTTCTGCGTCTGAATATTCAATAACATTCTCATAGCGAACTGGCGCAACCTCAGCAAATGCGGGCATTACCAGAATTCCACTTAACACTGCAACAAATCTTTTCATGGCTTAATCTTCCCTTCTCTGATACTGTATTTTATCATATTGTCAAATCTCACACAAGCACAAAAATACATTTTTTATATATAAATTTCTAATAAAAACATTTATTAAAACACAATCAACACAAAAGCTTTTGACCTTATTTACTATTTGTTACGACAAATCATAGATATTTTTCCTAAATCATTAAAAAACATAATGAATATCTTGAAAAACACTTTTGGTTTATACTATACTATGTGAACATTGGGGGTAATAAGAATTGGAACGCATAAAAAAAACTTCGATATTATTAATGTGCCTGCCACTAATTGGGTGTGCGACAGTACCAACAACAACGCACGATAAACGACTGGGAACCTATACCGCAAAGATTACACACAAGGACTTTCAGTACGACCCAATGCAAACCCCAATTGCAAAATGCTATGCTACAGAATTAAATCAAAATAAAAATATATCTGGCGCAACTTTAATTGACGATGGACTGTCTGCCTTTGTTATACGTTCTGCATTTGCACGTATGGCAACCAAGACTATCGATCTGCAAACATATATATATAGTAACGACTTTTCGTCCAAAGTTTTAATTGGGGAGCTGAAAAATGCTGCTGATCGTGGCGTCAAGGTGCGTATTCTGCTGGACGACTATGGAACAAAATCAGATATAGTTGATGTAATGCTGCTGAATCAGCATCCAAATATTGAGGTAAAAGTATTCAACACCATCAGAACACGTAGCAAATTATTATATTATCCGCAAATATTAATGGACTTTAATCGATTGAATTCCAGAATGCATAACAAACTGTTCATTGTTGACAACGTTGCATATATTACTGGCGGCAGAAATGTAGGCAGTAATTATTTTTACCCAGAAACAGCTTCTAACTTTTCCGATACAGACGTTTTATTTATCGGTGAAATGACAAAACACGCAACAAAAAGCTTTGATGAATATTGGAACCACCATTTGTCTATTCCTGCATCGGCTTTTCCAAAAGCAAAAACAAAAAGAGGTTTGAAAAAACTGGAACAAGAATTTGCAAAAATTAACGAAAAAAGTACCCAAGACATAAAACAGTACAACAATATTATTGCTATGGCCCAACGAGAATATCAAACCAAACAGTTCAATTTCAGTTGGGGACGCGGAAAATTCTTGGCCGACCCACCGCAAAAAGTAGAAATGACAATGAATGAAAAAGAAGCCTATCGTGGCGATATCGTTAAGGCTTTGCAACACTTGTGGAACAAAACTGATAAATCTGTGTACATGTCGGCTGCGTATTTTGTCCCAGGACAAGGCGGTTTGGAACACATGCTGGCCGAAGAAAAGTCTGGTGTACACATGACAATCGTTACAAATTCACTGGCATCTACCAATGCGCCAACAGTTTACGCAAAATGGGAAAAATATCGTAAGCAATTGATTGAATCTGGCGCAGACGTATACGAATTTATGGTATCGGCAGAAAATCTGCGTGACAAAGAACATGACCGTGAAAGAAAACAATCTAGCTTCTCGGTACTGCACAGCAAAACAATGGTTTTCGACGATAACATTTCTTGGATTGGCAGCTTCAATCTGGACCCACGTAGCGCATATTACAACACAGAAAATGTGGCAATTTTTGAAAGTCGTGACTTTGCAAAAAAACTGCGTGATATGATTTTAAGTGACACCCAAACATCTTGGCGCGTAACACTAAACAATGACGGCGAACCCATATGGACTGGCAGCAGACCAGGCGATAAAGCCCCACGCATCTATAAATACGCCCCAGACACATCTATATTCCGTCGCGTATGGAAATCGATATGTAGCCTGGTGCCAGAAAAATTCGTCTAATTGATCTACATAAACATTTGCATCTATGTGTTTATTTTGCTAAATACATGTGCATGTATAAATTAAGTGTATATAAACGTATCTTTATAGTAATACTTATGACAACAGGTCTTGTTGTCTTGTCTAATCCGCTATACGTATTCAAAAATGCAAATTATGCACGCATAGATATCATTAATGTTGGACATAACACAAAAAACACAATCGATATAAAAACAAATATACCAAAGGCCAAAATTAGTAAACCTGACTGGTTTAACAAAAAAACAGATAAACTATCTAGCAACAGCAGCAGTCAGGGAGTAGTTATAGAAATCCCAATTACGAAAAAATGGACAAGAAAACACATAGAATTTATAAACCGTGGCGGCGAAGGCACGACAACGCTTACTTTCTCAGGCCAATATGATTACCATCAACAAAACTATACAGACTACAAAAATATTGTTATAAATGGGCACGTAATACATGAGAAACAAATAACAACATCAAACACAAATAATTTCAGCGTCAATAAAACCGTAAAAAATGATGAAAGAACTGTCATAGAGTTCGACACCAAGATACACAGACCAAGAATTATCGTTTTTAATTTTGCTGCTGTAATACTATTTGCTTTAATCTTTTCTATGTCTTTGGTGTATAGAAAATATGCAAATAACATCTTCTTGTTGTCAATGGCAATTGTATTAATGATTCCAGCATCTAATATTAACAACTCAGATAAATCAGAACAAGAAAACAGAACCCTGACAACGAAACCACAATTAATAACAAATACACAAGAAATCAATCTAAAGTATGGAGAGCAATATGACCAATGGTTTTCTGATAGATTTTTTGGCCGCGAATTCATCATATCTAAATACAACAGTTTTAAATTTTTAATTAATACTATTCATAAAACCGACAAAGCTGTTTTTGATAAGACAAATAATCAATATTTTAGCTTTCCGATTCACCACAAAATATATTTCAAAGAACAAGTTATAAATAACATAAAAAAGCTTGACGAATGGTGCAACCAAAACGGTATAAAATTGTATGTTTTATTAATACCAGACAAGGCGCCTATATATTCAGATATATCAAAAAGATATGGATATAATCATAAAACATTTATAAAAAAGTATGAACAAATTAGAGAGATTGCTAGCACTTTGTCTGATGGTAGATTTGTGTATCCATATAAAGAGCTAATGGATGCAAAAAAAGACGATTTAGTGTTCTTTAAGGCGGATTATCATTGGACAGACTGGGGGGCATATAATGGATACCAAGCATTAATTAATGTTATAAAAAAAGACTTTCCAGAAATTAAAGTTGTACCAATCGAAGACTACAAACAAACAAGCAACAATCTAATACGATCAAATCTTGAAGGCCAATATATGATTCCGCATTATGCTATGCGAATGTTAAATATTCCATATAAATATGCAGAAACAGATCTTTTATCTACCCCACATACATATTACGACTATAAAACACCTGATGTTATCGACATAGATATTGGCAATTATGCAAAAATATGTTTTAATAAAACTAAAACTGTACCCCAAAAACGCGTTATGCTGATTGGAGATTCTCAAAATGGTAACTTATCTCGCTTTTTACCATATTCATTCAAGGCATTAAAATTTATTCAAGTAAACAAGGAACAACTATCTCTTGAAGAAGAATTTAAGATAATAAAACACTATGATTCAGAAATTTTAGAATTTAATCCTGATATAATGATTATATCTATAATTGAAAATCATTTGGACAGACTGAACGATTTATTAAAAGAGTAAACATATGTTATTTTCTTCTATGACTTTTATTTTTATGTTCCTGCCTGCAGTCATTGGACTGTATTTTATTGCCAATGACAAAATAAGAAATTATATATTACTTATTGCATCAATTTTTTTCTATTCATGGGGTGAACCGAAATATGCTTTTCTGATGCTGGGGATAATTTTGGTTAACTGGGTTGGTGCATTATTGATTGAAAAATATCAACACAAGAAAAAATATATATTAATAGCTGCGCTTGCTGTTAATCTGGGCCTGCTGTTTTATTTTAAATATTTTAACTTTGTTCTGAATGGAATAAACGCTGTATTTGATGCAGACATACCATTTTTAGAAACTATTTTACCAATTGGGATTTCTTTTTATACTTTCCAAGCAATCTCTTATATAATCGACGTATATCGTGGCACCACAAAAGCACAAAAAAACTTCTCTAAATTGGCATTATACATATCTTTATTTCCACAGCTTGTTGCGGGACCAATAATTAAATATCATGACATCGCCCCACAAATAGACAATCGGTCTATAACAACTAACAATGTCGTATATGGCGTGCGTCGCTTTATTATAGGCTTGGCAAAAAAAGTACTGCTGGCAAATACAATGGGTGGTGTTGCGGATACGATATTCGCACTGGCACCTGAAGATATGGGAGTTACTGGAGCATGGATTGGCGCAATAACGTATTCTTTGCAATTGTTTTTTGATTTTTCAGGCTATTCAGATATGGCGATCGGTCTGGGACAGATATTCGGTTTTAAATTCTTGGAAAACTTTAACTATCCATATATAGCAAAATCAATTACAGATTTCTGGCGTCGCTGGCATATGTCTTTGTCAACATGGTTTCGTGAATATCTTTATATTCCACTGGGCGGGAATCGCATATCATTAAAACGTACCTGTATAAACTTGTTCATTGTATTTTTAGCTACTGGCATCTGGCATGGGGCAGCCTGGACATTTGTCGTATGGGGCTTGTGGCATGGCCTGTTTATGATAATAGAAAAAATAACAGGAATACACAAACATTCTTACAACTGGAAATTACGAACATTTCAACATCTGTATACAATTTTAGTATTTATTATTGGTTGGGTAATATTTAGATCTGACAATATATCACATGCCATACAATATATAATGGTAATGTTCGGAATAACAGAAAGCTTACGAACATATGACATCTGGTTTGTTTTGGGAAATTTTGAAATTATAGCTATGATTATAGCATTATTGTGTACAACACCTATGTTCAGGAATTTGCTCAAACAAAAGAACAACACTATAAAGAACGTACTATTAAATTATTATATGTTGTTTTTATTTATAGTGTCTGCTATGTCTGTGGCCGCATCTACATATAATCCGTTTTTATATTTTAGATTTTAAAAGCGCCCAGTTGTGCAACGGCTATTGTCTTAGCGATCCAACACCAGATCTCCATAAATTAAAATATTTTTTTGCAAAAGCAAAAAAACACTTGAAATACAATTTAAATCGGTATATTATTAGCAACGCTATTCGGGCATAGTCCAGTCGGTAGAACAACGGACTGTTAACACAAACGACTCAATCTTCCTATAACTTGATTTAGTTCCGAACACCCTGTAAATCTGGGATTTTTCTGATATTAAAATTGGCACTGTTTTTGACGAACATAGGCTTCAAATGGGGTTTAAGCAGGTCTGTGTTTTACACAGCCGCTACACAGCACCCCATTTTACACCGATTTTTTTGCAAATCCCCAAAACCGTTTTTCAGCATATCCGATGTACTGTTTTGGATATTGTTGGATAGATTTTTTATTTTTCCAACACACCAAAACAATTTCTAATTACATATTTGGATCAAACATCATATACCCAGAATCCGTTATTGCGGTTGGTTTTATTTTTCCAGTTTGCACCCAATAACGTATTGTTGATGTTGGCACACCCTTAATCTTGGCATACTTTGCAATTGTCACCAGTTTTACATCGCTTGCATCTGGGCGATTTGTATCCAGCATATCAATCGCTGTCTTTAAAGACCGATTTAATGCCGACAACATAAAACTATAATATGATTCACCGTTGCCCGTTGTTTGGTACTTCTCTAAAGCATCCAAATAACGCTTTCTGTCTATTTTTCTGATAACAGTTGGCGTAAAGCCAGCCTGTACCAGAATCAGATTCATTAGCAATCGTGCGGTTCGACCATTCCCATCCTTGAACGGATGAATTGTCACCAAACGATAGTGCGCATTTACTGCACGATATACAACCTCTTCATCAGTCGTAGTTAACCAATGATTAAAACCTTCCATCAAGTCTGGCACTTTTAGCGGATTTGGCAAAACAGTCCTGGAACCAGAAATTCTAACAGGAACATTTCTGTAAAAGCCTGCGTTTGGATCGTCAATTCCTGACAGAATGCATTTGTGTATATGTAATACATCATTGACATCAATCGGCCGCTTATCCTTGGCGCGTTCCATAATCAGCTCAAATGCCCGGGCATGATTTACCGCCTCTACATAATGCGAAATAGGTTTTGAACCGCTGGTTATATTCTCTTCAATGGCCAGCGATGTTTCACGACGTGTCAGGGTATTGCCCTCAATCGCATTAGAAGTATAAGCCAACTCGGTCTTTAGCCAATTATATAAAACATCACGATTATCCTTGTTTTTCAACAATTGTGATAGTTTCTTTTTATTCTCGTTTATACTTTTTAAGATTTCAGACATTTGCTCACCTCTTACTTTAAGGTTTGTATTTTTAATAACTATAAAGTATAAAGTAAAACAACGCAAGCACAAACTTTATAGTTTGTATTTTTGAAAACTATAAACCACATACAAACCAACATATAAATTTAAGTATTCTATTGAATTTTGTGCCAAAATATGTATATTGTACTTTTATAAAAACGGAGTTACAATATGGTTGTATTTAAAAATTGTAAATTTTCAGATTTATTCCACTTTAATTTTCGTTTAAAACGAAATGGTAACAATATAAAAAATAAAAACGGTGATAATGTTGGTGGCAACAAAACAACGAATAATGCCGTTTATATTTTTAATTTGAGCTCAGAAAAGGAATTGTCTGAACAAATAGAACATATAATGGGCAACGCATTATCTAATTATTCCGCAGATTTAGCACAAGGATATGCGCAAGAAATCGTAGACGCAGTTAACAGAGTTCCTCTAGAGAAAAAAACGGCACCTAAATTATCAACCTATTCAACTATAACAGAATCTTTAAAATACATGGACGAAAAGGAGAAACGGACATTGTTTGCGACTCTGATTGCCAACGCAATGAATCGAGACACTTTACACTCGCACCAAGATGCCTTTGTTAGGATTATAGAGCAGCTGAATAAAAATGATATAGAGGTATTGCAAAGTTTTGTTAAAAGCGGCCTTCAGGTGTGGGGTACGGCTTGTATTACAGGATACTCAAGTTTAGAAAATAAGCAAAAACATTCTTTTTCGTATTTGGAGCCATTGCTATTTTCTCGGGAATCTGGTACAGAAAAGAAACATCTTTCTACTGAAGAACTAATACGAGATACAATATCTTTAGAAAACTTAATTAGGTTGGGACTGTTTGAAATATTTAGTCCTGAGTTTATATTATCTGATTTTAGATATTACTGTGTTTATAAGGATAGTATCCTGTACAATCAATACAAAGAACGATATGGCGAGGATTTTATACAGATCAAATATAACACTATAAGGCCTACTAAGTTGGGTAGCGAGTTCCTAAAATTATATTTTTCTCACCCCCTTTCTTATCCTTAAAGATACAAACCAACCGTCCGATTTGGGCGGTTGTTTATTTGTTCTTCTTCAATAATTTATCTAATTGCTTCTTTGCTATTGATTCATCTAGTTTGCGTATGATGTCTTCAAGGTTTTTCATATTTGGTTCGTCCAGGAATTTAGAAACCTCTTTTTGTAAATCCTGGTCGTCAAGATATAATGCCGACACACGAAGTCCGCGCACAAAACCATGGTGCAAAGTATTTTGACCGCCCATTACTATATGTTGTCTGTAGTCGTCTAGTTGTTGTCGTATCCAAGATTTAATCAACAGCTCTATGCGATCTGCGGTTTCTTTGTCTATTTGCTTAAGGTCTAAAATCATTTTCAGGCCCCCGACAGCTAATATGTCATTGATGTTAAAATTTTGGTACATAGTTATATCCTTTTGTTTTGATTTATAATGATACTAACATAAAAAAACAAGGTTTGTTATGCCCAAATTTATGACATAAAAACACCAAGCAACGCTTGGTGTGTAGCGATTTTTATGAATATTTTCTACATTATTTATTAAAATGTATATCTCGCACCAATATTTAAAGACCAAGTATCCCATACAGATGTGTATTCTGTACCTATTGAAGCACCGACTCCATTTCCAAGTTCAAACAGAACACCAAAATTCAATCCAATAAAACTACTTTCGTCTGC
>JAZRJE010000002.1:0-2540 GCA_045645645.1 Candidatus Enterousia sp. | reverse complement strand
CGCAGGGAACGTTCTTTTAGTGTATGCGCTTTCATTCGTGCCTCTATCAACTTCATCTGACCGACACGGGCAATTTTAACACGACGGGGAACACCCTGGAACTTCATATATGCATAGTATGTTTTGGTCCCGCCATAGGTGACGATAACACACAGGCCGTCCATTGAACCGGCATCATAATAGACCGCCGAACCAGTCGTCGGAACTGGCAATGCGGCCAGTGCACGTTCAGTAAAATTAAAGCGGTTCGATTTCATGTTACTTTTGCAAAACTTCACTTATATTAAATTCCAGAAAAGACCCCAGCTTACATTCAAACTTTTCACTGCTGGGACGTTCAATGGTGACAACACCGCCCATCTTTTTATAAAAGCCCATGCTGGCATTATCAGAGAAACACATCAGACCAAATGTCTGCGCCCCCATTCTTTGCATTTCACTAGCAAAGGTTTGTAGCAACTGCTTGCCAATACCACGCCCAATGTATGCAGTATCGATATATAATGAATAAAGCTCTTTGTCAGCACGACATTCTTTTGATTCAGGGGCACCACCATTGATATAGCCAATTACACGACCATTATCTGTCATAACCTTGAAAATATTTCCATTAGCAATTTCTTGGCGCAAACGCTCTGGGAATTTTTTAATCTTAGAAGCGACTACAGAATCACTGACACGATTAGCCAAAAATTCTGCTGATAAAATGTTCTTATATGCATATCGCCAACCATTTGCCCAGATGTTATAAATAGCATCTGCATCAGTGGGTATCGCATCACGAATTTCAATCATGTTTTACTCCATTTTTTTGCTACGTATTTGCTACCGCAGGTATGAAATTTTAGTTTTTGCTACCGATTTTTATTTAAGTATAATAAATTTAAAATCCGCTGTAAAGCCCAGAATACTAAGCAAAATTCAACATTGACAAACGTTATTCAACACTCGTTTGGGCGGTTTGTAATCAGTAGGTCGTTGGTTCAAGTCCGACAACCGGCACCAGTAATTTTTCTTAGAAATCCAGCACTTTTGTTGGATTTTTTTATTATTTTCAGACAATTTCAGTTTTAGCCATCACATCAAAAAAGGTTAGTTTTCCAAGCCTTTGACGCACTGGACAACAAAAACAAGAGTAAAAGCATGAAAAAGTGTGATGCAAACTGTGATGCAATAGGTAATATCTGGCTAAGAAACAATGTCTTTTATTATATAGTAGAATTACCAAGAATAGACGGCAAAAGACGGTATTTTAGAAAATCTTTGCATACCAGAGACTATTTTGAAGCAAGGGAACGAGTAAAACTGTTATTAGCAGGCAAAGAATATGCACCATTAAAGCAAATCAACCTGCCTTATCCTGACACAGAAGTAAAAGCGAACGGTCAAAAAATAACTATTGGCGACATATTGGAATCTGCACTGATTAAAGCAAACAACTGTGAACAAGAAACGATACAGAAAAGGAACACTGTCAGAACATTATTAAAGCAAATTAAACTAACCTTCAACGACGACTATTCTAAATTGCACAATGTAAAATCAGTACAAAACATAATACAGAACATTCTTGCAACGGACCATTTATTAGGAAGCGGAAAACAAAAAAAAGCAAGATATATCAAAGAAGTATTAAAATGCGGTTCTGACTTATACCCACAATACTTTAACCCAAGTGTTATAAACTGTATCCCAACGATTGAAAAAACCAAACGCTCAGAACGCAGACCACACATTCCATATTTACAGAAAGACTTATTAAACCTGTTTAACCCAAAGCACAATCATTTTAAAAAGAACCCCGATGAATTCTTTGTATGTATGATTGCAATGTTTACAGGTTCACGACTAAATGCTGCTATAACCTTACAATTTGATGACATTATTATAAAAGACGGTATAAAATGTATTAATTTTATAGAAAACCACCCTATGAAACGCTTAAAAACCGAAGCTTCTGAAAGAATTGTACCAATAGCACCACAATTACTAGAACTCGGCTTTTGGGAATATGTAAAACGCAAGAAAAAACAATATGATGCAAAAGGTACGGACTTTATATTCCCACATTGTATAACAGCCAATGGTACATATAATAATAAGTATTCCCGTTCTTTAAGTAGCTTTGTCGCGAAAATTGGAATCCAACAACCCGACAATGGCAAATATGATTTTCACTCGTTTAGAAAAAATGCCAGTATCGGAATGCAAGACATCGGAATACCGACATCGTATATTAATCAAATTATCGGTTGGGAAGGCAGAACAACAATGGAAGCGTCGTATTCCAACCACACATTGCAGCAAATACACACTCAGGTAAAGCGTTTTTCATATCCGTATCTGCAACCACACTTTGATAAATGGAAACAAATAATGTCCAAAAAATGAGTATTTACTAGCGATAAATGCACCAGATATTACCTATTGCATCACAGTTTGCATCACACTTTTTCATGGTTTTACTCTTGTTGTTGTTAAGCTGTGCGGAAAAAGCTTAGAAAACCAGCTTTTTTGTCTGTGATGGCTAAAACTGAAAT
>JAZRJE010000001.1:0-6509 GCA_045645645.1 Candidatus Enterousia sp. | reverse complement strand
TATAAAGAGTGCATCTGGTGCGATGTGTTACGCCAGTTTGGCAAGCGGCTCAGGTACGAATGCAATTAATGTAAATCTGGATGGTACCACATACCATACGATCAAATAAGGAAGGAAAAATCCCCCATTCGGGGGATTTTTGTTTTATATTATTAAGAATACTATAGTTTGTCGTTGATAAAATATAATTAAGAAAATGTGTCTATTGCCACTTGAAAAGATTTTTTGCATAACTATATGGTGGTTAAGTTAAAATTTTAAGGAGTGCAAAAATGGGAAAAGTAATAGGTATTGATTTAGGAACCACTAATTCCGCCATGGCGTTCATGGATGGTAGTGATCCAAAAATCATTGAAAATTCAGAAGGCCAACGTACAACACCATCTGTTGTGGCATTAACTTCAAATGGTGAACAACTGGTGGGTATTACAGCAAAAAATCAGGCTGTCACAAATCCAGAAAATACAATATATGAAATTAAACGTTTAATGGGACTGCGTTATGATAGTCCAGCAGTAAAAGAAATTGCTGCACGTGTACCATACAAAATTGTTGCGGGCGATAATGGCGATGCATGGGTTGAAATGGAAGGCAAAAAATATGCACCATCCCAGATTTCAGCTATGATTTTAGCAAAATTAAAGAAAGATGCAGAAAGTTATTTGGGGGAAACTGTAACTGATGCTGTTATTACTGTACCTGCATACTTTAATGATTCACAGCGTCAGGCTACAAAAGATGCTGGACGTATCGCAGGATTAAATGTTTTGCGTATAGTAAATGAGCCAACTGCAGCAGCATTGGCATATGGTCTGGACAAAGGAAAAGACGGTGTTATTGCTGTATATGACTTGGGGGGCGGAACATTTGACGTATCTATACTGGAAATTGTTGATGGTGTGTTCGAAGTAAAATCAACAAATGGCGATACAGCATTGGGTGGTTCTGATTTTGATGCACGTATCTTAGAGTTTTTAATTTCTGAATTTAAAGCGCAAACAGGTATCGATTTGTCTGGTGACAAATTAGCATTGCAACGCTTAAAAGAAGCGGCAGAAAAGGCTAAAATTGAACTGTCATCTAAGACAACTACGGATATTAATTTGCCATTCTTGACAGCAGATGCATCTGGTCCAAAACACTTTAATACAACATTGACACGTGCAAAGCTAGAATCTTTGGTTGCAGACTTGATTGAACGTACGATTGAACCATGTAAAAAAGCATTAAAAGATGCAGGCTTAGAAAAATCACAGATTAATGAGGTTATTTTAGTCGGTGGTCAAACACGTATGCCTAAAGTTGCAGAAACGGTTAAGGAATTCTTTGGACGCGAACCACATAAAGGTGTTAATCCAGATGAAGTTGTTGGTATGGGTGCCGCAATTCAAGGTGGGGTTTTGAAAGGTGATGTAAAAGACGTCTTGTTATTGGATGTTACACCACTGTCATTGGGAATCGAAACGTTGGGCGGTGTATTTACACGTCTGATTGATCGTAATACAACTATCCCAACAAAAAAATCGCAAGTGTTCAGCACAGCCGAAGATAATCAATCTGCGGTGACAATTCGTGTGTTCCAGGGTGAACGTGACATGGCTGCAGATAATAAACTGTTGGGTCAATTTAATCTGGAAGGCATTGCCCCTGCACCACGTGGCATGCCACAAATCGAAGTTTCTTTTGACATCGATGCAAATGGTATCGTTCATGTTTCTGCTAAAGATAAAGGAACAGGCAAAGAACAGGCTATTTCTATTAAATCTGATGGTGGATTGAGCGAAGATGAAATTAAGCGCATGGTTGATGAAGCAGCAGCTAATGCAGAAGCAGATAAAAAGAAACGTGAGTTAGCTGAAGCCAAAAACGCCGCTGAAACAGCAATATTCAGTATTGAAAAATCACTGAAAGAACATGGCGATAAAATTAGCGAAGAAGAAAAGAAAGCAATAGAAGAAGCCAAGAAAGAATTAGCTGATGAGTTAGCAAAAGTAGACGCAACAGCTGAATCATTGAAATCTAAGACCGATGCGTTGTCTGAAAAAGCAATGAAACTTGGTGAAGCTGTTTATAAAGCAGCACAAGCAGAACAAAATGCGAATGAGGCCGAATCTAAGAAAAACGATGATGGCACAGTAGACGCTGATTTTTCTGAAAAGAAATAAAAAATCCCCCAAACTGGGGGATTTTTTTACTTAAATTTTCCAATATATATACCCATATCTTTTGCAACAGACAATAATGGATCATCGGGTTCTACATATGCGTTTGCAGTGTATAACCCTGGTATTTTTGGATCAATATTACATTCACCCGCAGCAACAAAATCGGATAGTGAAACTGTCTTGCATTCGTTACAATCCAGTGTTGTCATTACATATGTTTCGCCATTTTCTATTGCATTTAGTGCACAATCAGCAAAACGTGTGGCTAAAATTCTGTCTGATGCTGTTGTGTCCCCTGCCCGCTGTGTATGTTCTGGAAATGCGGTACGGTTTACGATACCTACACTGGTTAATTTTCGAGAAATCATATCCGCAGGACGACCAGAATGACCACGAAGTGTTATTCCTTCGGATACCATAATAATACCATAGTCCGTAGTCGCGTTTGCAATATGTGTAACCAGATCATCTATATTAAATTTTATTTCTGGAATCAATATCGCTGAAGCACCAACTGCAACACCTGCATGTAATGCAAGCTTGCCACATTCTCGTCCCATTGCTTGTACAACAAACCATCGATGATGACTGCGTGCGGTTAACATTAGCTGATCACAGAAAGATGTTAGTTGTTGAACAGCTGTATCAAAGCCAATTGTTTTATCGGTTAGTGGCATATCCATATCTATTGTTTTTGGTATGCATATAAATTGTAAATCCTGATATATTTCGCGATTTGTCCAGGCCAGTGATGTGCTGCCGTTACCACCAATTAAAATTAATGCATCTAAATCTAATTCAAGTAATGATTTACGCAACTGTTGATTAAATTGCTTTACCCGATTTCGTTCTATTGCTGTCTCAAAATTTAGTGCACCAGCATGACCATTATGTAAAAAACTGCCTGACAACCTGGCGTTTTCAATTGGCAACACATCTTCGTTTAAAATAATAGTGCGTGGTTTCCCACATAATCCGTCTGTCCCATCTTGGATTCCAATTACACGCCAACCACGTAACGAAGCCCCACGAATAATACGATGTATTGCAGTGTTTAAACCACTGCAGTCACCTCCCGTTGTCATAATGCCAATTTTTTTCTTTTTCATCTAAATATCCTTTGCATTTATAAACTAAATTATATCACAAATAAGTTGACAAAGAAATATATTTTGCTACATTTTGTCCAGCAATGAATTATAGGGGCAGCTTGATGGCAAAAGACAATAATGACACAAAGAAAAAACAATCCACAGATTCTATGATTGACGAAGCAATAGCAAAACAAAATGCTTGGCTGGAAAACCGTCGTGCTTTTACACGTGGTTTCTTGAAAAAAATAGATACGTTTGCATGTAAAAAAAGCGATACCAAAATTGCAGAAAAACAAGAATTACAGCGCGAACGTCGAAATACAATTATGGCATATTGGTTCCCTATTATGTGCGCCCTGATTGTTGTTTTTATCGCAATTTGGGTGGCTTTCGTTCGTGGCCCCGCCCCACAACGTGTTATTGTTGTGCCAAATGTTCCAGAACCTGTAATTAAAACAGTCGATACGTTAACCACACCAACTTTTGATATTGTGCGCATTGAAAAGGATGGCAATATCATAATCGCTGGTCGTTGGTTGCCGCATCAAAATATTTCTATCGTGGTAAATGGTAAAGTTATTGCAACAGAACGCACAAATTCAGTTGGTGAATTTGTGTATGCGCCTGTAAAACCCTTTTTGCCAGGCAATTATACAATTTCATTACTGGGAACAGAACCAACCGTTAAATCTGCAGATAAAGTTTTTGTCTTTGTTTCTGATGCAGGCGCAGAAAATTCAGTATCGTTATTGATGACACGTGATGGCAGTACACTGTTGCAAGCACCAACGATGTTGCGTGATGGTGATTTATCTGTTTCTAAAATCGACTATCTGGATTCTGGAAGAATTGTTGTATCAGGAGATGCTTTGCCACGTTTGCGTGTATCATTATCACTGAATGACAAATATTTGGGTTTTGCACGTGTGTCAGACCATCATCATTTTGGTTTGGGCGCAGATGTGGGAACACTGGAAACAGGCAAAGAATATTCACTTGTTATACGCTTGCATGATGGCGATGGACGTACTGTATCATCTGTTAAGCACGATTTTGTTATGCCAGAAATGACTGGTGATGACGATACTTTTTATACGGTTCGTCGTGGGGATTGTTTGTGGATTATCGCAAGAAACTTTTTGCGTCGTGGAATATTGTTCAGCATCATTGCAGAACGTAATAATATTGACAACCCTGATTTAATATACCCTAAACAATTGTTGCAGATACCAGTAGAAAAATAATGATTTGGCAAGATATTTTTCCACGTGCAAATTTGGGCTTAAAGATTACAAATTGGTGTAATTTGTGCTGTGCACATTGTTGCGAAAGAAGTAATAATAAAGAACCTTATAATCTGATGCCAGTTAGCGCAGTAGAACGCTATATTTGCGAATTCAAGGATATGGGGATGCCTGTGTGGGACTATGTTGTGTTCACAGGTGGTGAATCAATGGCACCATATTATCATGCTGACGGCAAATATATTCCAAACGTTGCGGAAATTTGTGCAAAAAATGACATGTCGGCATGCTTTAAAACGAATGCAAAATGGGGCGAATTGAATTTTTTAAATGTGACAATATTAAAGAACTTAGCTGATATTGCCCATAAATATGACCGACAAATATCATTGGATATTTCAATTGATGAATATCATGATAATCAGAATGCTGCTGCCAATGTTGTTAACTCGATTATGAACAGTCAATATCTGTCTGCGGCAATTCCAGTATCGTTGGTTGGATTAAATACAGCTGCATCACAATATAAATATCAGGAATTTCTAAATATACTGCGCCAGAAAGGCATTTACGTTGGTCCAATGGAATCAGATGGTAAGTTTATTGTGTCCAAAGGCAACAATATAAATGTTATGTTTTATGAGGTTGGTGGATTAAGCAAGTTGGGGCGCGCGGCAGATAACGATATAAAAAACGCTAGACCAATCACTGGTTGTGCATCAGCCGATGGCAGCGATTGTTTAGTTATTACAAACGATAACCAGGCGGTTTTAAACTACAAATATAAAACTACAATAGACAATAAAACCATTAAACAGGTTTATAGCGAATTATTAGGAAAAAAGAGATAATCTTGATGTCGACACAAGAATACAACAAACAATTTCAAGAAGAAAACAAAGAGCGTATTCGTGCCAGAAAACATGAATATTATTTGAAAAACTGTGAAACAATAAAACAAAAAAGTCGTGAACACTATCATCGTAATGCTGATAAACGACGCGCACAAATGCGTCAACGTTGGCACGAACATCCTGACGAATACAAACAATGGTACCAGGAAAATCGCGAACGAGTTTGCCAGCGTAACAAGGAAAGATATCACAAAAACAAAGAAATGTGCTTGGCTACAACAAAAAAATGGATACAAGAACATCATGAAGAGATTGCACAAAAGCGCCATCAAGCACGGACAGAAAATCGTATCGCACGTGATATATGCCCTGCTTTTAAGTTTTTGAATAATATTCGTTTGAACAATATAGAATTATTCACGACTAAATTTAAAGCACAGACTAATTTGGGACATATGGCAGCTAAAAAATGCCTTGCTATTCAACAAAATGATTATACGTTATGCCCTATTTATAATGACTGCACAATCAGCGCTACCAGAATGCGATGTGTCTGTCCAATGCCACATGCGTTTGAATTTGAGAACGCAGTGTCAGAAATTCGTAAACACGCTGCAGAAATGGTTTTAGCTAACCAAAAATAAAACGATATAAAAAAGTCTGTTGCAGAATAATGCAACAGTTTTTTATTACCAGATAAAAAGCACTTGTGTAAACTTTGTGTTTTTTTTAACATTAACGTACGTTAAGAAAATTATTTGAGAGAATGACACTGGTTATACAACGTTTTTCTAGGTTGTTTATTTGTGTTGCATGCCTGATGCACGTGACAACTGTTTTATGTGCGACAAATAAAACTGACAATATCGAGAAATTCTATGAAATCATTAAAGAAGCTGGTTGGGCTGACGATGCAGAAAACCCAGAAAGGCAACAGATTTTTAATAAGGTAACTGATTTATTAAACCAGAAAGAAGAAAATTTATCTGATTTAAAAGAGAATGCCCAAGCAATGAAAGAAAACGAACAGTCAACTGCTAATAGAGCATTGGGTGCAACATCCATGGCCACAATGGGCCTGGGTGCAATGCAGGCCACATCCGCAAAGGCAGAGCTGAACGTATACGAAGATGCAGAACGTGATATGGCGGC